>CAVKHY010000026.1:0-18566 GCA_963656345.1 bacterium
ATCCAGCCTCATCCTGAAACATGATTCGCACTGGCTTGTTTGCGTTAACTAACTTAATTTCCCCCAATTTAGTTTTAATTTTTTTTGCTTGCATTTCCTCCACAAATGCTTTATCTTTGATATAGATGTTTCTCTCAATCCAATCAGCTTTTCGGGAAGTGATCTTATGTATGTATTGATGGATATGGAATGGTACGAATCTCCGCCCGCTGTTTTCATTACGCAGATTGCCGCCATCAGGATTGATGCGGATTGCAAAATCGTGAGCACCTTCTCGAAGCTGGTATCCCCACGAACGCTGAGGGGGATCCAGTGGAAGCATATTGCATTCTCCGGGGCAAACCCTGTCGAGTTTCTTTGTGCGGATCCGGTGGAGGATGTCTTCGAAGCCCTTCGGCGCTGGTTCTCACCCTCCGATGTGCTCCTGTGGTGGCACGAATCATCCCAGGCCTTCTTCCGAAAAGCCTTCGCCCAGGTAACGGGGGAGGAAATCCCCTACGACATGTGGATCCTCAGGCCGGGGGTCAGGAATGTACTGCAGGACAGCCGAAAGAACAAAGGCTCTCCCCATGAGCTCTGCAAAGTGCGGGGGCTGGACGCCGAGTGGCCGGAACATCGTTCGCTGAATGACGTCAGAGCCATCAGGCTCCTTCTCCGCTGGGTCAATCAACCGCTCAGTCATCTGATCAGTCCGGCATATCAAAGTTTGGAATTTACCGTCAAGCCTCCATCCCTTTCTCCGGAGGAAAAACCTGCGGGCGACTATGTGTTGGACAGGAAAACCGGCATCGTGCACCGGGCCGACTGCATCCGCATCCGTGCAGATTGGGAAGATTGCCGACCCATTCCCTTCAATGCCTATCCCCATCTGGGGCTGAAGACCTGCAGCTGCTGTAAGGGAACCGTTCCTGCTGCCCCCGGTGCAGGAGGATACCATGATCAGCCTGTCTGCGTTGCAGGCAGCATCCGCTCCAGCAGACATATTGTTCACTATGCACATTGCAGGATTCTGTCAAGGATCCCCGCCGAACAGCAAAGGCATTTCGACCATATGGGAAAAGCCAAGGAGGAGGGGTATCGCCTTTGCAAACACTGCGCCGCCATTGATCGCTTTTATAAGCCTGTCAGAGAACAGGCGCAGACATACTGTCACGAAACGGGGCTTACCTGCGTGTTGAATCAAGGGGTGCTGCACATTCGTTCCAAGCACGACTTCTGGCGCATTGCCGTTGAGGAAGTGTCAGGGAATCCCGCCTTATATCACCGGAACAGAATACGCAGCCGCAAAAGTGCGAAAGAAGCGCCCATGGAGGACTACCACCGCCAGACGTCCGCATCCCACAAAGTTCTGGCCCTCCTGCGGCAGATTGCCGACCACGATCAGTATGTGGACAAGCAAGAAGCCCTGACGCAGCAAAAGGAACAGGAAAAGAAAAACGTCCCCGGATACAATCCTCCTGCCCGGCATTCAAAGAAGGGAAAGAAACTGGCACGGAAGGAAAAGAAGCAAAAGCAGCGCAGTCAGATTGCCCGCACGCTGGCCATCATTGATGAGCTGGAAGCCCTGCATCAAGGCAAATGAAGCCGCTTCCGAAGCCGCCCCCTGCTTGCACCCTTCCGTGAAAAAACGTATAATGGTCTTGCCGAGTAAAGGAGGGTGATGCCTGTGGAGAGCATGACGGCGGAACGGCTGAAGTATCTGAGCCTGCTGGCGGAGCAGTTCCGCACCGAGCAGGCGCTGTGCACGGAAATTATCAATCTGAGCGGCATTCTGAGCCTGCCCAAGGGCACGGAGCACTTTATGAGTGACATTCACGGGGAGTACGAATCCTTCTGCCACATCATGAACAACTGCTCCGGCGTGGTGCGGGAAAAGGTGAACCTTTGGCTTGGGGACAACATGACCGGGCTGGAAGTTTCCGAGCTTTGCACGCTGATTTATTATCCCCGGGAAAAATTGAAACTCCTGCGGGAGGAAGGGAAACTGAGCCCGGACTGGTACCAGACCCAGCTGGGCCGGCTGGTGTACCTGGCACGGATGCTGTCCAGCAAGTACACCCGCTCCAAGGTTCGCAAGGCCATGCCGGAGGCCTACGCCAACATTCTGGATGAGCTGCTCCACGCCCAGACGGACGAGGATGACAACCGGCACCAGTATCATCAATCCATTCTGGATACCCTGGTCAGCATCGGCAGCGGCGACGACTTTATTGTCGCCCTGACGGATCTGATCAAATACCTGGCCGTTGACCGGCTCCACGTGGTGGGGGATATTTTTGACCGGGGCGCCCGGGCGGACAGCGTCATGGACATCCTGATGAACCACTACAGCATCGATATTGAATGGGGCAATCACGACATTCTGTGGATGGGCGCAGCCTCCGGCAGCGGCGCCTGCGTGGCCGGGGTGGTGCGGAACTGCCTCCAGTATCACAACATGGAGATTCTGGAAAACAGTTACGGCATTCCCCTCCGTCCCCTGGCCCTGTTTGCGGAAAAGATCTATCCCGACATGGAGCCGGATCAGGCAGCGCTGGAAGCCATCACCATCATGATGTTCAAGCTGGAAGGGCAGTTGATCCGCCGGAACCCGGAGTTCGGCATGGAGGATCGGCTGCTACTGGAGAAGATCGACCTAAGCGCCGGCACGGTACACATCGGGGACAAGGACTGGCCCATCAAGCACCGCCGCCTGCCCACCATTGCCTGGGATGATCCCTACGTGCTGACCAGTGAAGAAGAGCAGGTGATGAAGGGCTTGCAGGACGCCTTCCGGCAGAGCCTGCGGTTGCGGAGCCACATCGGCTTCCTGTACACCCGGGGCAGGATCTACCGCCGGTACAACGGGAACCTGCTGTTCCACGGCTGCGTGCCCATGAACGAGGACGGCAGCTTCCTGACCAAGCACCTGGAAGGACAGGATCTTTCCGGTCAGGCGCTGATGAACTATGCCGACCGGACGGCTCGCCGTGCCTTCTACGAGGGGGATCAAAAGGCGCTGGATTTCATGTGGTACCTGTGGTGCGGCGATGATTCCCCCCTGTGCGGCCGCCACGTCACCACCTTTGCCCGGTTCTTCGTCCCGGATGAAGAAGCCTGGCACGAGCCCCGGAATCCCTACTATGTTTACTGCAACAATGAGCAGGACTGCATGCGCATCCTCATGGCCTTCGGGCTGGACAGCGAAACAGGCCGAATCATCAACGGCCACACCCCCATTCGGGTCATCCGGGGGGAAAGCCCCCTGAAGGCCGGTGGACGGCTGATCGTCATCGACGGCGGCTTCTGCCGGGCGTATCAGAAGACCACCGGCATTGCCGGGTATACCCTGATTGCCAATTCCCATGGCATGCGGCTCATGTCCCATCAGCCCTTCTCCACCTTTGAAGAAGCGCTGAACGACGGCAGGGATATCCATTCCCAGTCCTTCGAGTTTGTCACCTATCCCAAGCGGCTGCACGTGCGGGACACGGACAACGGCAAGCGGCTGGAAGAGCGGGTGGAAGACCTGAAGGCACTCCTTGCGGCGGCCAGAGACGGATTGATCAACCTGCAAAAGTAAAAGCAAAGGAAAGAAAAAGAGCTGTGAAAGAAGGGTTTGTTCTTTCACAGCTCCGTTTTTCTTCTTCTGCCGGGGGCTTCCTTATGCTTCCCCCACTGCCCCCACCGCGGCGAGCACCCGCCGGGCAAAGGCTTCCGGAGTGTATTGCTCCAGGGCGGTTTCCCGGGCACAGGCGCACATGGCCTGGTAATCCGCATCGCTGATCTCTGCCATGGCGTCCAGGCACTGGGCCAATTCCGGGCTGGAATGGTGGCGGAACACCAGACCGTTTTTGCCGGCGGCAACCCGCTCCGGCAGCACGCTTCGGTCGCTGACAATGGCAGGCTTGCCCATGGCCTGAGCCTCCAGCAGCACCCAGGGAGCGATCTCCTCGCACTCGGAAGGCACCACCAGGCACAGGCACCCGGCCATGGCACGGCGCAGGGGGTCGCTGCCGATCTGCCCGGTGAAGTTCACTCGATTTTGCAGCCCGAATTCCCGGACGATCTGCCGCAGCCGCTCCATTTCCGGGCCGTCCCCCACCACCAGCAGGGGCAGGGCGGCAACGCATTGCTGCAGGGCATCCAGCAGGGTCACGATCCCCTTGCGCATCTCCAGCCTGCCTACGTACAGCAGATATTCCCCCCGGCGTGTCTGCTGGGGAAGAAAGGCCTGCTCTGCCAGGGGAATCCCCACGTTTTTGATGGGGGCGTGGGTGAATCGTCCCCGCTCCATCATCAGCCGATGATACTCGCTGGGCACCAAATATCCGTTGGGCAGATCCCACCGATTTTTCAGCCGCATCCACTGGGATTCCAGGGCGGCGGCAAAGGATTGCCCCCACCGATCCCCGTCGCAGCGGTGGAAGAAGCAGGGCCATGCATGACGGTGCACCAGGCACTTGCGGCATTCGTTTCCGTCCCGGGCAAGGGACTGGGCGGGGCACACCGGGGTAAAGTCGGTAAGCATCACCCACACCGGCACATCTGCCGCCGCCAGTGCGTCCACCACGCTGTAGGTCAGGGTGCGGTTCACCTGCCACACCAGCGCCAGATCCGGCCGATCTGCCATGATCCGCTTCAGCATGTGTTCCCGGGCTCCCCGGTCAAACAGGGACACCCGCAGGGCACGGCCGCTGCTCATGGGGGGATGCTTGATCACATAGGCGTCCTTCAGGGGCAGGTTTCTCGGGTCATCCAGGGCGAAAAAGGAAACCCGGTGCCCCATCCGCTGCAATGCTTCGCTCAGGCGGAACATTTCATTCTCCGCATTGCTGCGGCGGTAGAGCACCCGGTTCACCATCAGTATGTTCACATCAGGCCTCTTTCACAATCAACGGTTCGTCCTTGTGAGGGATCTTCCGGACAACGATGAGATAGCAGATCATGTGGGCAATGAAGGTAGCCGCCCAGGACACGGGGTAGGACAGGTAAAGGATCTCCTGGGTGGGATCGGCGGCGAAGATGGTGAGGATCCACACAATCCGCAGCAGGCATGCGCCGGTCAGGGACACGATCATGGGCATGATGGAATAGCCGATGCCCCGAAGCTGACCCACCATGGTGTCCATCAGGCCGCAGATGAAGTAGGTGGGCAGAATGATGGACATGCGCTTCATGCCGTAAGCGATCACCTGGGCATCTTCATTATAGAGCCCCAGCAGCTGGGGGCCGAAGGCCAGGAACAGGAAGCCCACGCCCAGTCCCACCACCGTGACCGTGGCAAGGCAGACCCACATGCCGTGGCGGACACGGTGATACTGGCCTGCCCCCATGTTCTGGCTGGTGAAGGTCAGGTCGGCCTGATAAATGGCGTTCATGGACGTATAGACGAAGCCCTCCAGGTTGGAAGCGGCAGAGTTGCCGGCCACCACCAGGGAGCCGAAGGAGTTGACGGAGGACTGAATCAGCACGTTGGAAATGGAGAACAGGCTGCCCTGGAAGCCGGCAGGCAGACCCACCCGGCTGATTTGCAGCAGCTGCTCCTTATCCACCCGCAGCTTCCGCACATCCAGATGAATGGCACCCTCGGAGCGGATAAGGCAGATGAGTACCAGCACCATGCTCACCGCCTGGCTGATGATGGTAGCAATAGCCACGCCAGCCACGCCCATGTGGAACACGATCACCAGCACCAGGTTCAGGATCACGTTGATCACCCCGGCTACGGACAGGTAGTACAGGGGGCGGCGGGTATCGCCTACGGCACGGAGAATGGCTGCGCCGAAGGTATACAGCATGTTGAAGGGCATGCCGGCAAAGTAGATACGGATGTACAGGGCGGCCTCGTCAATCACGTCTTCCGGGCTGCCCATCATTTCCAGCAGGGGGCGGCCGAAGATGACGCCGATAATGCCCACCACCACGCCGCTGATGGCTGCCACGGTCATGGAGGTGTGCACGCCGTCCTGCACATGCTTCACATCTCCGGCGCCGTAGTTCCGGGCAATGACCACGCTGGCGCCTACGCTGAGCCCCAGGAAGATGTTGATCAGCAGGTTGATCAGGGAACCGGTGGAGCCTACGGCTGCCAGAGCCGTTGCGCCGGTAAAGCGGCCTACCACCACCACGTCTGCCGCGTTATAAAGCAGCTGCAGAATGCCGGTCAGCACCAAAGGGCCGGAGAAGGCCAGCACCTTGGGCAGCAGCGCACCGGTGGTCATGTCCATTTCATACTTTGCAGTCTTCGTACGTTTCACGTTGATACTCCTTACACAACTCGACTTGTCAGATAAATGAGGGTCACGACAGGCTGATTAAACAGCCGCCCGGGGAAGGGGGAATCATCCGATGCCCCCAGACCGGGGCTGATGTACTGGGGAACCCCCCGGAGATAGTTGAGCCCCTGCAGGTTTTCATCCGACGGCCACCAGCCGTAATCGGGGACGTACACGGCGCCGCCCCCCGGCAGCCGCCACTGACCGCCGCAGAAGTGCCCGGCCAGGATCAGCGCCGCATTCTGGATGGAGAAAACCTCCCCGGAGGAAGTGCCGGCACGGGTCTCATCCATTTCCACGGAAGTTACGGGTACGTGGGTCACGGCGATCTGCACGTCGTTCTTGGCGGTAATGGTCGCCTTGATTTCCCGGATGCGGGCGATCTTTTCCAATTCATACTCCGCCACCCGCTTCCGGGCGGCCTCATCCGGGGAAAGCCCGGCAGTTGATTCGTTCAGGCTGTTTAGCTGATTCCGATAAGCGGTTTCCATGCTGTCCAGATCCAGAGAATAATAATACTCCGGCACAAACCAGATGGTGCTCTTGCCCCGGGTCACGGAAAGGGGCTCGTCCAGCACGGTAACCCCGGCCTGCTGCACCTTGGTGACCCAGTCCGCATACACGGACAGGCTGCCGTGGGCAGTGGCGTCCACCAGGGCAGAAGGATCACTGTCCCCGGCAATGAGGAACTTGGGGGTGCTGGCCGGCAGCAGGGCGATCAGGTCCAGGAAGGGCTGCACGTTGCCGTCCTTGCCCACCATGTCCCCGGTGAAAACAACGCAGGAATAGCTCTTCCCGGAAATGGCGCTCTGAATGCCGCTCTGCCCCGAGCCGATCTCCTGCCCCTGCAGATCACTGATGTGAAGAATGGACCAGTTTTCCAGATCCTCCGGCAGGTTCTGCACCGTAAGGCGGAAGGAATCCAGCCGAACCTGATGATTGATCACAAAATTGATGCCCAAAACGCCCAGCACCAGCACGGTTACCACTGACAATACCCAAATCAGTGCCTTTCGTCCGTGGTGCTTGGGTTCCGGAGCGAAAATGTAGGCGTTCTTCCTTTTGCCCAATTCATCACCCACTTTCGGCAACATTATAACACCATTAACAGGATAGGAGCAAGGAGAAGCAAAGAAAAAACGCCGATGACAGCGAGAGGGAGGCTTTTATGCTAAAAGCTTCCGCAACCTCAATCGTCGCGGCCTACAGCCGCTCGTTTCGGTTGATGCATTCACAGCTGCTATACACGCCACAGGCGTGTAGCTGCTTACTTACCTCTCGCGCTCTCCCCGAAAACCAGCGATAAAAAAGCAGCAGATGCATAGGGTTTCGGCAAAAGAAGTCATTGGGACAGGGCAGTGCGAAGTTCAGCTTCCCTCCTTTGACGGCTCTTCCCCCTGTATCCATCTCTGCACGCATTCATTGTCTTTCTTTCCCTGCTGTGTTATACTCCCCTCAGGAGGGATTTACCATGAAACGCATCATCGCCGCATTGCTTGCGGTTTTCGCCCTGTGCTCTTCCGCCCTGGCGGAGGAGATGCCCTACACCTTCAGCGGCAAGGTGATCCGCACCTATACCTCGGACAGTCTGGACATTTCCATGGAATCCTTTGACTGGGAGGATGCCCGGTGCTACCTGACCAAGGTATGGATGCTTTCCCCCGGGGAGCAGATCTGCAAGGCTACTGCCAACTGGGAAAAGGATCTGTCCTACCCGTCGGACATTGCCAAAAAGCTGGATGTTACCCCCATCCTGGTGGTGAACGGCAGCGGCTATGTCAGCCCCGTGTTTCCCGAGATTCCGGACAATTATCCGGGCACCAGTGCCGACTATTATTACACCCCCCTGGGCAGCCTGACCGTGACCAACGGGGAAGTGTTCCGCAACCTGACCGGCGTGCCCTTTTACGGGCTGACCCTGCAGGCGGACGGGCTCCACATGCACGTGGGGGATGACCCGGAGGAAGTGCTGGCTCAGTCCCCCACCCAAACCTGGTCCTTTTACGAGCGGTGCCCCCTGATTCAGGATGGGGTGTCCATTCTGGATACGGACTGGACCTTTGCCAACCGGAAGGCCATCCGCACCATCATTGGGAAAATGGATGAGCACCATTACTTCCTGCTGACCGTGACCAACAAGACCAACGCCGGGCTGACCCTGGTGGACTGCGTGGATTTCCTGCTGAAGGAGATTCATCCCCAGTGGGCCTACGACCTGGACGGTGGGCCTTCCTCCGCCCTGCTCATGCGCACCAGCGCTACCGGCTCCCTGAAGACCATCTTCGGCAACAACAGCCGGGATGCGGACATTCTGGCCATCACCGAGCTGCAGGGAGAATAAAACAGACAGGCAAACAGAAAAAACCGGAATGCCCATGTTGCAGGCATTCCGGCTTTCTTTTTGCTTCGATTGCTTCTTTGATTCCGTTACTTTGCCAGTGCGTCCTGAGCAGCGGCCATGCCGGTGCGGTGACCCATGGTGGAGTACAGACCCAGGGAAGCAGCCAGGATGTAGTTCTCGTTATAGTAGTAACGGTTGCTCATTTCACCGGCTGCGTACAGGCCGGAGATCACCGTGCCGTCCTGACGGGTGACACGACCCTGATCCGTGGTGGTGACGCCGCCGGCAGAGCCGAAGGTGGTGGGATAGAACTTCACGGCATAGAAGGGGGCGGTGGTCAGGGCGGTGAGGAACATGGCGTCCTTGCCGTAGGCTTCATCCACGCCGGCAGCAGCCGCAGCATTGTAAGCATCAAAGTTGGCCACGAAGGTCTGGGTGTACACGTGCATGTTCAGGGCCAGCTCCTCGGCGGTTTCCCCCTTGGCCACAACGCCGCTTTCCACCCCTGCTTCCAGGGCAGCCGCAACGTCTGCATTGGAGGAGTCGAACACATACCAGAAGGGGGCGTTGCCGTCCTGAATCATGTCGGAAGCGGTCATGTCCAGGGTATCCCAACCGGCGCTGACGGCTTCGTTGCCGAAGCGTTCGCCGTTGGCGTCCACGCCCAGCTGGCTGTAGATGGTGATAGCAGAGGTGTCCGTCAGGGCAGACAGTTCAGGATCCACCGTGGTGGCGTACAGGGGGGTGGAGAACACGTCAAAGGTGCCTGCGCCCACCGCCAGAGCCATCAGGAAGCCGTCGCCGGTGTGGCTTACGGCGCTGGCAGGGATCAGGCCTGCACGGTGCAGCTTGGGGCTGTACTTCTCCACCAGCTCCTCATTCTGAGAAATGCCGCCGGTGGCCAGCACCACGCTCTTGGCGTGGAAGGTGATCTCGGAATCTTCCGTTTCAGCCACTGCGCCCACCACAGCGCCGGTGTCGTCCGTTACCAGGGAAACGCCGGTGGTGTTCAGCCGCAGGTCAACCCCTGCATTGGTGCAAACCTTCACCAGCATGCTGATCAGGCCTGCGCCGCCGCCGTTAGCCAGGGCCATGGGATAGGTGGTGGAGGCTGCGTAAGGCTCAGAGGAGAACTCCACGCCGCTTTCCACCAGCCAGTCAACGGTCTTGCCGGTTTCGGCCACAACGCTTTCCAACCGATCATAGTCCGGATAGCCGCTGTCCACGCCGGAGGAAGCCATCTTGGTATGCCAGTATGCCATGACGGATTCCAGATTGTCGCTGTCCAGCCGGTTATTGGCAAACAGCTCGGAGCCTACGCACACCAGAATGCCGCCGGCCAGGTTGGTGGTGCCGCCGGCAGCGGACATCTTGTCGATGACCACCACATTGGCGCCGCTTTGCTTGGCAGCCAGGGCGGAGGTAAGGCCGGCCATGCCTGCGCCGATGACCAGCACGTCGGTGGTCTCTTCCACAGGGGTCTTGGTCACTTCTGCCACGTCGGCAGCGGCCTTGTAATCGTCGGGATCCACACCGGCGCTGACCAGTGCGGCTTCTACAGCCGCCAGAATGCCCTTGCTGGTCAGGGTAGCACCGGCAACGGTATCCACATTCAGGCTGTTGGCGTCAACGATTCGGCCGGGCATTTCCGCCACGGCGGGATCGCTGACCCCGGCGTCGTCGCCGTTGCTGGTCACTTCCACAGCCACGATTTCCTTTGCGTCATTCAGGGTCACGGAAACTTCGATGGAACCGGTACCGTTCTTGCCGTCCCCCACGCCGGTGTAGGTGGTGTCTGCAAAGGCAGGCAGCACCAGCATGGTTGCCATCATGCAGGCGGCAAGGATCAGAGAGAGAAACTTCTTCATAAAGAGCTCCTTCCTTTTCCCTAGAAGATTCAATTTTTATTGAACCATCATCATTTTATCAATTTTTTAACAAATTGCAACCTGCTGTTGGACATTTTTGAAAAATGTTCAGGTTCACCGGGAAGTCACCCCGGAGCCGTACCGGGCAGTTTTTCAATCTGTGGTAGCAAAAAGGCCGAAAGCTGTGCTATAATGGAGACATTTCGAGGGAAAGGTCGTATCCTGTGCATGGGAAAGAAATCACTGAAGGAATCGATTGCCGAGCTGTTTGTGGATGTGTGGAACGTACCCAATGTGCTGACCATGCTACGGATCCTGCTGATCCCCGTGTTTGTGGTGCTTCACGCCAAGGGGATGAGTAAGTGGGCGCTGGCCGTGTTCCTCCTTGCCAGCTTCACGGACTTTCTGGACGGGTACCTGGCCCGGAAGAATAACCAGATTACCGCCTTCGGCAAATTGATGGATCCTTTGGCGGATAAGGTGATGGTGTGCACGGCGCTGCTGTGCCAGGCCATCGGCGGTGTCCTTCCCTGGGTGGCCTTCGGGGTGGTGCTGGGCAAGGAACTGCTGATGGTGCTGGGGGGCGTGATCATGCTGAACCACGGCGTGGTGGTGTACAGCAACATGTGGGGTAAGGTAGCCCAGTGCATGTTCATCCTGGCGCTGGTCATGAGCTTCTTCCATGAGGAATTCCTGACCTGGGGGGTGCCCCTGGACAGCATCGTGCTGTGGGCGTCCGTGGCGCTGACCCTGGTGGCCATGCTGATCTATGCGGTGCAGGCCGTGAAGCAGCTACACCATAAGTAATATTCAAGTCGGAGGGTAAACCCATGAGCAGACTGGGTGATTTGATCCGCACCGAGCGGGTGCGGCAGAAAATGACGCCGAAGCAGGTGGCCAAGAAGTGCGGCGTCAGCGAAAGTTATCTGCTGGCAGTGGAAGCCGGCACACGGATCATTGCCGATGATCAGGCACGGCGGATCCTGAAGACCATTGGCTTGCGGGAGCAGACCGAGGCGGACTTCTCCCTGGACGACATTGCCGCCACGGTGGATCTGGCCCAGGTGCAGCCCCAAATGGCCAAGCAAATGACCAAGCCCAAGGCGCGGCCGGCAGAGGCAGAAGTGGTGGCTTCCACAGACGAGAAGGATCCTGCCGTAACGGGCAGCGTGTGGCTGGATGCCCTGACCAGCGTGCTGAAGCGGGTGCCGGTGATGAACGCCGTGATGAAGCCGGTGAGCTACCGGCTGCTGCCCATTGAAAACGGCATGATCGAGGGCGCAAAGCCGGACAAGGTGTTCTACTTCCTGGCCCCGGACGACAGCATGCGGGGCTTCCGCATCCATGCCGGGGATGTGGCGCTGACCGTGCCTGCCCAGAGCCCCATTGACGGCGCGGTGATGCTGGTGGAGTACGACGGGCACCGGGCGCTGCGGAAGGTGAAGGTCATGGAGCGTTTTCAGGTGCTGCTCCAGTCCTTTGACCGGGAGTATGACGCCAAGACCCTGCAGCTCAATGAAGTGAACTTCCTGGGCCGGTGCGTCCGGGTAGAGTTTGACTTATAAAATGGAAAATGCAAAAAACAGGAGGGTATGACCGATGAAGGATGCTCATTGCGGATACTGTGCTCGTGGGGAACTGCTGGATGCGTTTGGGATCGTGATTTGCGAGCTGAGCGTCAGCACGCTGATCCTTTTCAAGGAGCAGAGCCACCTGGGGCGGTGCATTGTTGCCTACAAGGATCATGTCAGCGAGATCGTAGACCTGACCGACGAGGAGCGGAACGCCTTCTTTGCGGATGTGAACCGGGCTGCCAAGGCCATTCACAAGGCTTTCCACCCGGATAAGGTGAACTACGGCGCCTACGGCGACACGGGCTGCCACCTGCACATGCACCTTGTGCCCAAGTACAAGGACGGCTACGAGTGGGGCGGCGTGTTTGCCATGAATCCCGGCAAAACCCTGCTGACGGATGCAGAGTATGCCCAGATGATCGAAAAGATCAAGGAAAATCTGTAAGAAAGCGAAGCACCCTCCCTGTGCCCGGACAATGGGGAGGGTCTTTTTGTACAAGCGCATGAAATACCGCATAGGAGAAATGGCGGAGTTCTTCGGGCTGACCAAGGAGGCCATCCGCTACTATGAGCGGAAGGGCATTGTGAACAGCACTCGGGACGAACAAACCGGGTACCGCTACTACGAGCGGGACGAAATCACCACCCTGAAGCAGATTCGCACCTACGAAAGCCTGGGCTTCTCCCTGGAGGAGGCTCAGACCATGGTGGTGGAGACCACCTTCCCCGACATGGAGGAGCGGCTGGAAAGCAAAATCCGGGAACTGAAGAAAAGGGAAGAAGCCATTGCCCGGATGCATCAGGAGCTGGAGCGTCAGCAGCAGTGCATTGCCGCCTACAAGGCCGGGAAGAAAACCCTGCAGGTCGTGCCGGAAACCTATTTCTGGCGCCGGGTGCCGGATGAAGCCAGCGCATCCACCGAGGCGGAAAAGGAAAAGATCGCCCGGGAGCGCAGCGAGGAAAAATGCTGGGTGGATGCCATGCCCCCCGTATCTCTCTGCGCCATGTATTACGACCGGGATCTGCAGCGCTCCTATGTGTTTGGTTCCGCCATTGCCAGGGAGGAGGCGGAAAGATTGCATCTGCCCCTGAGCTGCGCCTTGCTGCTGCCCAGCCGGCTATGCGCCATCGGCTACGCCAAGGCGAAGCTGGGGGATCCCCCGGACATTTCCGATTTGCTCACCTGGGTTCGGGAGCAGGGCTGCCGCCTCTGCGGTGACATTTACTCCAGCATCTGCATCGTTTACCGCAATGAAGACGGGGAACGCTGGGGCATGCATGAGTTCTTCCTCCCGGTGGAAAAGGAGGAAGAGGATTCCCTCGTCCTTCCCCCAAAATCGGACAAAGTAAAAAATTTGTGAAAAAATTGAACAAATGATGACCGAAAGTCCTTGACGGTAAAGCCGCTTTACCCCCTATAATTGTTAAAGCGACAGCAATGTTGCTGTCTGGACAAAAGAAAGGGGAAACAACATGAAGCAGAAGATCATTTCCCTGGGTCTGGCCATGATGCTGGCAGTGACGCCGTTCGCCGCCGGCTGTGCAGAAGGCCTGACGCCGGGCGACTATGAAGCCACTGCACAGGGCTTCGGCGGCAATGTCACGGTGAAGATCACCGTGGACGACAAGACCGTTACGGCTGTTCAGGTAACCGGCGAGGGTGAGACCCCCGCACTGGGCGGCGCCGCTATTGAGGGCTATAACACCTCTCTGGTGGGCGTGACCGATGCAGACGCCGTGGAAGTTACCTCCGGCGCCACCGTGACCAGCACCGCCGTGAAGGCTGCCTTCGCCGATGCTCTGGCACAGGCCAAGGGCGAAGCTGTGGCCAACGATGCGGCCATCGCTTTCACCGCAGGCACTTATACCGCCTCCGCTAAGGGCTACAACGGCAATGTGACGGTGAATGTCACCTTCTCCGAGACCGCTGTGACCGCCATTGAAGTGACCGAGTCCTCCGAGACCGCTCACGTGGGCGATGTGGCCTTTGAGCCCATGATCGCCGACATGCTGGCTGCCAATGGCTCCGGCGTGGACAGCGTGTCCGGTGCAACCTTCTCCAGCGCTGCCCTGCGCGCTGCCGTGAACGACGCTGCCGAGCAGGCACAGTGCACCAACCTGAGCGCCTTCAAGGCCAACACCGTGAAGCACACTGCTCAGGATCCTATTGAAGAGACCTATGACGTGGTCATCGTAGGCGCCGGCGGAGCAGGCATGATCGCTGCCGCACAGGCTGCCCAGGACGGCAACACCGTTGTGGTGCTGGAAAAGAACGCGGAAATGGGCGGCAACACCCTGGTTTCCGGCGGCGCTTTCCAGTCCGTCATGTCCTACCTGGTGTGGGATGCTTCCGATCCCGATGCCACCACGGGTGTGAACCCCATCGACGGTCAGACCTATGACAAGGTGAAGAACGACGCAGGCCGTATCGACACCCTGAAGACCATCCTGACCTGGTCCGAAGAGCCCTTCGACGGCACCTTGGACGACGATCATCCTTTCGTGGCAGGCAACATTGCCCTGAACGCTGTCCGCGGCGTGCATGAGGAATACCTGCCCACCCTGCAGGCTCTGAAGCAGGAAATTCAGGCTTACCTGGATTGGGCACAGCCCCAGCTGGACGCCGGCGTGGAAGAGACCCAGCTGACCCTGTTCTCCACCATCAACCTGCATATCTTCCAGACCTACTACGGCGGCCTCCGCCCCAATGCTGACAAGACCGCCTGGGTGTACGGCCGTTATGACCTGGTAAGCCAGTTCATCGAAGGCGGTCAGGACATCAAGGAGTGGCTGGTAAGCCAGGGCGCTGTCTTCGACTACACCAAGCAGTCCACCCTGATCGGCTGCCTGTGGCAGAGAGAAAATGCCCCCGTGGGCGGCGTTGTGGACGGTGTTGAGTACTCCGGCAAGTGGGGCGCTTACTTCGCCGTGCCTTACAACACCATGGTCACCGCTAACGAGAACAACAAGGTTATGCTCCGCACCACCGCCAACGAGCTGATCGTTGACGAAAACGGCCGCGTCACCGGCGTGAAGGCCGCTATGTATGACGGCACCGAAGTGACCATGCATGCCACCAAGGGCGTGATCCTGGCCACCGGCGGCTATGCAGCCAACATCGAAATGGTGCAGGAAACCAACACCTACTGGGACGAGAGCTACATCGCTGACAACATCGGCACCACCAACCGTTCCTCTCTGACCGGCGACGGCATCACCATGGCTGTGGCTGCAGGCGCTGCTACCGAGGGCGAAGGCTGGACGCAGATGATGCCTCTGGGCTGGGTTGACAACGGCAACCTGTCCGGCGGTGCAGGCGAAAATGTTATCTTCATCAACGCTGCTACCGGCAAGCGGTATGTGGACGAATCCGCCGAGCGTGACGTGCTGTCCGAGGGCGCTTTCGAAAACAGCATGAGCAAGGAAACGGCTGAGAAGCTGGGTCTGAAGTATGTGCCCGGCATCTATGTGGAAGTTTCCAACACCGGTGTTACCGCCGGTGCAGGCGGATTCAACAACGGCACGCAGGATATTGAAGGCCGTATGTACTTCATGACCGTGGAAGAGCTGGCTGAGAAGCTGGGCTGCGACGCTGCCACCCTGCGCAAGACCATCGAAGATTACGATGCTTACGTCATGGGCACCGCTGACACCCTGGAAGTGGAAAAGCTGTCCGTCCGCGGCACCGTGGGCAATGTGGAAAAGGACGAAAACGGCAAGTATCTGCCTGAGACCTATTCTCTGGATCAGATCCGTGTCCGCTTCATGGCTCCTTCCACCCACCACACCATGGGCGGCGTGATGGTTGACACCAACCGTCACGTGCTGAATGCAGACGGCAACGCCATTGCCGGTCTGTACGCAGCAGGCGAAGTCACCGGCGGCATCCATGCCGGCAACCGTCTGGGCGGCAACGCTATCACCGAGATCATCGTGTCCGGTCGTGTTGCAGCACAGGCTGTCACCGAGGACAACAAGTAATCACAAACACACGAAGGGGTCTGCATCGTAAGGTGCAGACCCCTTTTTTGATGGCTTTTTCCCCATTTTCAGCACGGATCGGAACAGATCGAAACAGGCTCAAGTGACATATCATTTTTTACTCTGCCAGACGCTGCACGAAATTCCTGCGTGCTTTATCCGATATAGGTATGCTTTCAGCGTGTTGATGCTGTAGTTTGATAGAATCGGATTTTCAAATTGCGGCCTATCATCAATGATGATCAGATCATCAATCCACCGATGATTCTTCATAAAGAGCAGAAAGTCTTCCTCGGTATCGATGAGCTGATCAAGCTCGGATAAGGCTATCGTCCGGCGCACGGTGCCATTCGGGCAATCAAGCAGGTTATACTCCGTGTGATGATCCTGCAGTCCTTCCAAACTGCCGACCGCATGGTTCTCAATCAGTAGACGGTCGTAGGGGCACTCAAGAAGGAACTCTTGAAAGGTATGCTGATTATTCACATAATTCTGCGCCATTGACAATCTCCCAAAAACCACCTGTCTGTTTAGCATACGCCAGAGACTGAATGACTTTATCCAAACCGGAAGCAGTCATCGAAGTTTGGTGATCCTTCAATTGCTTGGCCATTTCAAGCGCCTGCGCTGCCTGTTCACAGGATAATCTGTCTTCTTCACAGTCATCAATGATTGTCCCAAAGGTACGATCAAAGAGATCAAACAGTCCGCCTTCCCGCCGCAGTTCATCATATTCTTCCTGGGACAGCGTAAAGACTTTTACATCTTTCATTTCGTCCGCATATCCGGCTGCTTCGTTCATCCTGGATTTGTGATTTGACACCATGATATCATGGGTGAATCGAATTTTACTCATCGGCCATTTCCCCCCGTTTCAATATTCTGAAGTGAGTGACAGCGTTGAAATCAGCTCTGCTTCGGCCATGCTGTTTTCCTCTCGCATCTGTATCATTGTGCATGTTTTCACCATGTAAGCCGACATACTGCTTGGAAGTGAAATCATAGATTCTCAAGTATCCTCCTCCAATATCGGCATAGATGCCATATTTCCCGTTATCGCTGACAAAAACCATTTTGCCTCCCTCTCGTATGGGCTCTGCCCCCGGGGTAAGCCGATTGATTACATCGTTGATATTTACCGATTTCCAATTTTCTCCATATGCTTCCTTGCGGGTATGACCTTGGTCGATTTTTTTCTGAAGCGCTGCTTCTATCTTGGCTTCGTTTTTTGCTAATTCAACCCCACGGGAGTACTTGGTTTTATAGTCCATTCAAGCAACCTCCTTCTTGCTCCAAGCTAAGCTGCGAAAATCCTTGAATCGCTTATATTCCTGCCCAACCTCGTCAAGGGTCATTTTATAGCAATCCTTTAAGGGACCATAGATGAAAAGATTCTCAGGCCGTGCATAAATCAGTTTTGCCTTAAGCAAAACATCTCCCTGCTTCAAGTACCTTTGGGAGCAGCCAAGGGTTCCTACCAGAAAATTCGAACCAGCCGGATAGGAACTTAAAGCATGGATCGTGTCGATAGAGCCGGTGCGAAAATTGGGAAGAATTTTTATTCCATGGATAGCCCGATAAGCATCCACCATGCGATTGAGCAGCAAGTTGAATTCCTGAAGCGATTTGTCATGCTCTCTTCTCGGGCTTAAATCAAATCCGCCAACAGCCAAATAACCCCGAAGTTTGTTGATATCTTCATCCAGCGTATGCAACCGTGGATATAATCTTTGATCTTTTTCAAAGGAGCAGACAACTGTTTTTGCCTGACAGTTGCAGGCGTTTCGATGATCATACGGAACAATTTCATCCGGAACTTTTCGAAGAATGCATTCATCGGGGATAACAGGGTATCCATAGGCATTAAACTTGATTCCATGCTGCGCTAAAAACGTGTACAAATGATCTGCGATCATGTAGATGCTGCTTTGCATCCAGGCTCCCCCTTTCTATTGGCTTTAGCGTTGACTAACATCATAGGGAGCGTTAAAATGACGTGGAGAGGGTGTCATCATGACGCTCCTGCGGAGATGGGACGGCAATCCCTGATCTGTCTGACCGATGATAGCCACGGCAATGGCGTGTCATCGGTTTTTCTTTGCATCCAAGATGCATCACTCCTTTCCTATAGATCAATTACCATTTTCGACAATTTTCACAAGCCTGTTTTGCCGCTGACCATGATACGCCGCATTCATCCTTGATCTGATCTGCCGTCATGTGGCGAATCAACTTGACATCACACATGATTTCCCCGGCAAGTGCCTTCGCCTGCCACTCCGGGTCTTCATAGGCTTTTATCGATTCACCGGAAAATGAACGAGCAAACTTCACGCCGCAGACTACGATGAGAAGGTAGTGGGCAATCTCGTGCATGATGGTCATTCTCGCCTGACCGTCACCATTACAGGCTTTCTCATAGATATCCTCCCGGATTCGAATCATTTTGTTCACGACATCAGTATCGGCATGCCGCTTTTTGGGTAATTCATGTTGTTGAACAATTTCATACTCAAATCCTTCAAAGAGGGTTGGCATCACCAAT
>CAVKHY010000026.1:18576-25977 GCA_963656345.1 bacterium
CACCAATTCCAAAATCCGGAGAACATTCACATATAAGACGTTCTCGATACCAAGTAATTCCCGAAATTGCCTTGCAAGCATTCGCAAATTTTTTCTTCCCAAGGGCTGAGCTTTATAAGCCATCTCCATCATCTCCTTCGTTCAAAAGTTTGCGAATCGTTTCAAGCTTCTCGTCGTCCATGTCGCTGAATTCTCTAGCAAACAGCACAGCAGTTTGACGCTGCCGATCGGTAAGTCCATTGAGATTCAGCTTCACCGAGAGCACCGATGCATCAGCAGCCTTCTGCAATGCGTTTTTCTCTTGAGGAGACAGGTTGTAGAGGTCGGAAATTTTATCGACCCATCCATCGGGCAGTTGCCTTTTACCAGTCTCAACGGCTGAGAGATAGGAAGCGGTAACATGAAGTTTGGCAGCCATGTCACGGATAAGTTCCCCAGTCATAATGCGCAGTTTGCGCAGCTCTTTTCCAAATGCGGTTAGCATCTGTAAACACCTCCTACAGATAGAATATCATATTTTGTGCGCAGAATCAACACTATTTGTTGATTGAGAGAACGAATTTGCACCGTTTTTTTCTCTTTCCACTTGTAAGCAGTGTGACACGTCCTGCGACTTTGTTAATTTCCAAGCAACACTTTCCAAGTGCAAACTTTTGGTGTATGATATAAACGGGAAGAGTTGGAATGTCCCCCGGGCACAGGTTCGCCTGCCCGATGATTTTTGTAATAAAGTGAGGTCGATCAAAGGATGACTGCAACACCGCTGCGGAAAACGAAGATCGTTTGCACCATGGGTCCCAATCTGTTCGAAAAGGGACTGGTTCGTCAGCTGATGCTGTCCGGCATGGACGTGGCACGGTTCAATTTTTCTCATGACACCCATGAGAATCATTTGAAGCGGTACAAGGAAGTCTGCCGCCTGCGGGAAGAGCTGGGGCTGCCTGTGGCTACCATGCTGGATACCAAGGGCCCCGAAATCCGCACGGGCGACTTTGCCGATGGCAAGGTGGTGCTGGATGCAGGTCAGCTGTTCACCCTCACAACGGAGGATGTGCTGGGAGACGAAACCCGTGTGTCCGTCACCTATAAGAATCTGCCCCGGGACGTGCGCCCCGGCAGCTCCATCCTCATTGACGACGGCCTGGTAGGGCTCACCGTGGAGCACGTGACGGATACGGAAGTGTGCTGCCGGGTCAACAACGGCGGCGCCGTCTCCAACCACAAGGGCGTGAATATCCCCGGCGCCCACCTGTCCATGCCTTTCGTCAGCCCCAAGGATCGGGATGATATTCTCTTCGCCGTGGAAAACGGCTTTGACTTCATCGCCGCCTCCTTCACCCGGAATGCGGACGATATTATGCAGATCCGCCACATCATGCAGGAGAAAGGCTGCGACTCCATCCGCATCATCGCCAAGATCGAGAACATGGAGGGCGTGCAGAACATCGACGAGATCCTCCGTGTGGTGGATGCCATCATGGTGGCTCGGGGCGACATGGGCGTGGAAATCCCCCTGGAGGACGTGCCTGCCCTGCAGAAGATGCTCATTAAGAAGTGCGTGGCCGTGGGCAAGCCTGTCATCACCGCCACCCAGATGCTGGATTCCATGATGAAGAATCCCCGCCCCACCCGTGCAGAAGCCACCGACGTGGCCAACGCCATTTACGACGGCACCAGCGCCATCATGCTGTCCGGCGAAACCGCTGCAGGCGCTTATCCCGTGGAGGCCGTGGAGACCATGGCCCGCATCGCCCTGCGTGCGGAGGCGGATATTGACTACATTTCCCGCTTTGCCCGGATCCAGAATCAGGGCAGCCCGGACGTGACCGGCGCCATCAGCCACGCCACCGTCACCTCTGCCAACGACCTGAAGGCCAGCGCCATCATCACCGTGACCAAGTCCGGCCAGACCGCCCGGGTCATCTCCCGCTTCCGCCCCAACTGCACCATCGTGGGCTGCACCACCAGCGAAACAGTGTGGCGTCAGCTGAACCTGAGCTGGGGCGTTGTGCCGCTGATCATTGACGAGGAAGAGAACACGGACGACCTGTTCGAGCATGCGGTGAACGCTGCACAGCGTGCCGGCCTCATCAAGGATGGGGAGCTGGTCGTGCTGACCGCCGGCGTGCCCCTGGGCATTCCCGGCACCACCAACCTGATGAAGGTACACGTGGTGGGTCACATGCTGGTGAAGGGCACCGGCGTTAGCGGCGATGCCATTACCGCTCCCCTGGTTGTGGCGGAAAACTATGAAGAGGGCAAGGAGATCTTCTCCACGGGGGATATTCTGGTGTGCCACCAGACCACCAAGGAGATGCTGCCCCTGGTGCGCAAGGCTGCCGGGCTGATCCTGGAAGACGCTGACCCGGAAGGTCACGGCGCCATCGCCGGCATGAGCCTGGATATTCCCGTGATCATCGGCGCCAAGAACGCCACCTCCATCCTGAAGACCGGCGCAGTGGTTACCATGAACGGCAAGACCGGCACGGTCAGCTGCAACTGAGGCACGCCATGGAAACGATCCTGATAGAGCCCGGCCGCTATGCCGACCCCCGCGCCCTGCATGAGGTACTGCGCCGTATGCTGGCACTGCCTGCCTACTACGGCATGAATGCAGATGCCCTTCACGACTGTCTGACAGAGCGTTCCCAGCCCGTGAATGTGTGGGTGATGGGACACGCCGACGGGGACACGGCCAAGGCTTGGGCGGCCTGCGTCCAGGTGTTTGAAGACCTGGGCGGGCAAGTGAAACAACTGTAATCAAAGATTGGAAACAAAGAGGAGCTGCTGTGACACATGGATCCACGGCAGCTCCTCAGTCTATCCACAACTCCAGGGAATGTGGTCGGGCTTGCAAGCCCTTCTGCTTTTGACCGGCTTTCAGTAAAAGGGGATGCTGTGAACCATCAGTCCACCGCATCCCTGTTTTTTTATTCCTCTTCCACGACCCACATATCCGGGGCGTTCTCCGTCAGCACATAGCCCCAGGCGTCTGCTGCGTGGAGCTCTGCCTGCTCCGGCAGGGCAAAGACCATGCCGCCCCGGGCTGCATCGTACCGCCACAGGGGACACAGCCGCCCGTCTGCCGAGGCCACGGCGATGCCGGCAGGCAGGGTCACGTTTTCGTTGCCGAAGGCGTCCGTCAGGGTGGTGTCCTCCGCCAAGGTGAAAGCGTTCTTCACGGCGGATACGGGCTCGCCCCCCACATGCTTCAGCAGCATAAAGCCGGTGCTGCCGTCCTGCACCCGAACGTGGGCCCAGTTGCTGTTTACCCCCAGAATCTCCACCACCGTGCCGGAGGGGTACCGGGCAAGGGCGTCGCTCTTTTGATCCGGCTCCTTGCGCAAGGTCAGGGCGCTGTCGTTTTCGGGATCCACCACCCCAAGGGGCGGCAGCATCTCCGGCACGTAAGAAGCGTCCGTGTTCAGGAAGGATCGCATCATCCACCCGGTGTAGCCGCCAATGCTGACCCGCATCCACCCTTCATCCGCAGGGGGCGCATACAGCCGCTGAGCCTTCACGCCGCCGAAATATTTCCCCATGGTCTGGGATTTGGTGGAGGGGGACTGGCGCAGGTTCAGCCGGTTTTCCCGGACGTCGCTGGTGATCCACACATCCCCCGCCGAAACGGAAGCCGCCGGCAGGTACCCGGTCTGTCCGTCCGTCAGCGCCACGTGCAGGTAATCCCCATCCGCCGTTACGCCCAGCACACGCACCTGCACCTGCACCCCCAGCAGTGCCAGGGAGGATGCATCCGCCTTAGGGGCGTCCAGCAGGGAACAATACTTGCCTGCCAGGGGCGAGGCAATGGTGATCTCCCCCTGAAGCTGATGCCCCGTGTCTTCCGAAGCTCCGGCCAGGAAATGGGTCTCCTCTGTCCAGCCGGAGAAGCTGCCGCCGAACTCCAGCTTCACGTAGCCGCTGCCCTGATCCAGCACTTGCACTTCCACCCCGGCGGCATAGTATCCCACCACCGTGCTGCCGCCGGAGGGGGAGGCGTACAGGGTCACGGGGAAATCCTCCTCGCCGCTTCCCGTGGTGACCCCTCGGGAAAGATCCTGCTGAGCGGATGCGGCGGCATTGGTCTGAGCCGCCAGCAGGGTGCGGGGGAATGCTTCCTCCGCAAAGCCGGACAGGGTGGTTTCCTGGGGATAGAAGACGGTCTCCTCATTCCAGTACAGCTGATGATCGTCCACCACCACATTGGCCACAGGCAGCAGGGCCCGGGTCAGGTGCCAGGTATCCCCTTCCGCCTGCCAGGTGTACCGCACATCGGTGTAAATCAAATCAAACTGATCCGAACCGTCGTAGGCGGCAATGTCTGCCCCGCTCCACTCCTCTGCCAGCGCCTGATTCCACACCTGGGGGAGCGCATCCTGCCGGAGCGCCTGCCGGGAATAGGCGGCCTGCCAGTCATCCCCTTCCCCCTGGAACACCGCCAGCAGATACCCGGCGCTGTCCCGAGCCACGGCAGCTCCATGGGCGGACGCCCCGTCCCGGAAGGCCAGATACCCTTCTACCGGGGTGGCAGAGGCCAGGGGTGTGTCCGCCACGGCGGAGGTCAGCGCCTGAGGCCAGGCGTCGGAAAAGGCATAAATGGCGTTCTCTCCCCGGCAGCCGACGGGCAGCAGAAAGAGCACCGCCAGCAGCAGGCACAAAGGCAATCGTTTCATACAGCACCCCCAAGAAAATCATCCGCGTCAAAAAACACCCGTATAAGAAACGAAAGCGCAAGGGAAAACGCTCCCTTGCGATCTTCGTTTTAGTCTTGCAGCACGGGAATGCCCTCCGCCTTGTCGTGGGCGAACTCCTCTTCCATCCCCCGGAAGAAGGCGTCCCGCTGACAGGTACCGTGGTGTCCGGGCACTGCCCATTGGAAGTCCAGCCGATCCAGCTGCCCCATCAGATCTGCCCGGCGGTTGGCATGCCAGCAGGGCGGCTCGTGGTGCAGATCCTTATAGGCAATGTCCCCCAGGTACACCACTTTTTCCTCCGGAATAAAGACCACCGCGCTGTCGGCCGAGTGGCTGTTGTTCAGCCGTGCCAGCAGGGCGTGCACACCGCCCAGATCAAGCTCCAGAAAATCGTCAAACACAATATCCGCCGCCCGCACACGGATGGCGGTTGGATCCGCATATTCCTTCAAAATAAAGGAATGGCAGAACAGGATATCCTCCCGGGTCTCCAGCCGGTGCTCCATGGCCTCCGGCGTCCATGCCCAGTGCTGCATGGCCAGAAGCGCCTCCTGCGCCTTCCGGCAGGCGATCACCGGCGCATCCGTTGCGCACAGGCCGTAGGTGTGATCCCAGTGGCTGTGGGTCACGGCTGCCAGATGCTCCCGGGGAAGCCCCTGCTCATCCAGGGCACGGTGCATCAGCGCCATGTGGTCGGGGCTGTTGCCCCCATCCACCAGCAGGGCAAAGCGATCCCCCCGTACATACCCCAGGGAAGGACGATCCGTCCGCTCATCAAAGGGAAGATAAAAGCAACGCTCTGTGATCTGCTGCAGCATAAAGATACACCTCCGAGTATAGTATACCAGCATGGGCATCGGATGGCAAGGGTGCGCATTTCCCTTGGGGGCGATGGGGTGCCTTCCATTGCATACAAGAATAATACAACTTCCGAAACTTTTTCCCGGAAAGAAGGAATAGCCTGAATTTTGGAGAATCACATAGGGTGTAATGATTAGATACGACCTGCCTGAGGCGGGAAGCTGAGGAGGTATATTTGAATGATTCATTTCGGTACCGGCGGGTGGCGTGCCATCATTGGCGATGACTTCATCCGGGTGAATATTCAGCGGCTGGCACTGGCCGTGGCACGGCGGATGAAGGCGGAAGAGTGCGACGGCCGGGGATTTGTGATTGGTTATGACCGGCGTTTCCTTTCCCGGGAAGCGGCGGAATGGGTGGCGGAGATCATGGCCAGTGAGGGCATTCACACCCGGGTGATCGACCGGGAAGCCCCCACCCCCCTGATCATGTTCACGGTAAAGGATTATGGTCTTTATTACGGCATGGCGGTCACGGCCAGCCACAACCCTGCCCTGTACAACGGCATTAAGCTGTTCACCAAGGGGGGCCGGGACGCAGTGGAGGAAGTCACCAACGAGATTGGAGATGCGGCCAACGCCATTAAGGAAGAAGAGCTTCATCCCATCCCCTACGCCAAGGGCATGGAGACCGGGCTGATTGAGGAAATCAATCCCCAGAACGCTTATCTGGACAGCATTATCCGTGCGGTGAACATGGACGCCATCCGCAGCCGGGGGCTTCGGATTATTCTCGACCCCATGTACGGCGTCAGCCGCACCAGTTTGCAGACCATTCTGCTCACGGCTCGCTGCGATGTGGACGTGATCCACGAGCGGCACGACACCCTGTTCGGCGGCCGCCTGCCCGCCCCGAACGTGGACACCCTGGGTGCCCTGCGTGCCTCCGTGCAGGAGAACCATGCGGACATCGGCATTGCCACCGACGGCGATGCGGACCGGCTGGGCATCATTGACGACAAGGGTCGGTTCATTCATCCCAATGAGATTCTGGTGCTGCTATACGATTACCTGCTGCGCATCAAGGGCTGGCACGGCTGTGCGGTGCGGAACCTGGCCACCACCCACCTGCTGGACAAGGTGGCGGAAGCCTACGGCGAAAAGTGCTATGAGGTGCCTGTGGGCTTCAAGTACATTTCTTCCGCCATGGAGGAGCATGGGGCGGTCATCGGCGGCGAATCAAGCGGTGGCCTCACCGTCCGTGGGCATATCCAGGGCAAGGACGGCATTTATGCCGCCGCCCTGCTGGTGGAGATGCTGGCCGTGACCGGCAGGAAGCTGAGCGAACTGGTGGAGGATCTGTACAAGCGGTACGGGCATCTGGTGATGCTGGAGTTTGACTGGCCCTTTGACCAGGACATGAAGGATCGCTTGCAGCAGATGCTGATGGTGGACAAGAAGCTGCCCGTGTTCAGCGAGGAGATCACCTCCGTCAGCTACATGGACGGCGTAAAGGTTCGCTTTGCCGATGGTTGGCTCATCGCCCGGTTCTCCGGCACGGAACCCCGGCTGCGGATCTTCTGCGAAATGCCTTCCGCTGCCCGGGCTCGGGCTCACGTGAAAACCATGGCCGACTTCTGCGGCTTGAAGATGAAGGAAGAGGAGTAAGGCGTTTTGATATTGCGAGAGGGAGGCTTTTGAGTCAAAAGCCCCCCTCTCGCACTCTCCCCGAAAACCAGCTGAATCAGCTGCCCTTCTATGGGCAGTTTTTTTATTATCCGGGGCAACATCTGTAAGTCATGGGCGAACAGCTTGCCGTTCAGCCGGGGAATGGATACAAAAAAATCGAATCAAGTAGGAGGGAGTGACTAACTCCCGACCTCTCACCGCACCGTGCGTACCGTTCG
>CAVKHY010000027.1:0-25796 GCA_963656345.1 bacterium
TGCGCACGGAAGAGGCGAATTTGATGGGGGCCGCCGCGGCGGTGGTGGGGGTGTGTAATCGATAGCAGAGCCGCTCCTTGTGTGCAACGCCTAGCATCCAGTGCATGGCTTGCGAAGCAGCAAACATGCAGAAGCCAAACGGGTCACGCTTGATGAGCTTTTGCAGAGAAAATATTTTTCACGGAGTATCAGAAAATCGTGCAGATCAAAAAACCAGGGGGCACCAGCTTTCGCCGGCGCCCCCTTTTGGTGGAATGTTGCTTACTTGGTTACGGTGATGTAGTTATTCACTGCGGAAGTATCCGTGTAGGTGCCAACGGTGATACCGGTCAGTTCTTCGAACTGGTTGGTGTGCATCAGCACGTTCAGGATGTTGATGGTAGCCTTCTGCAGGTCAGCCAGGGACAGGGGATTGTAGTCCTCGGTGCCCAGCATGTTGGTGCTGACGGTTGCTGCATGATCCTTGTAAGCAGCAGCGTACTTGGTGCCGTCCGCCATGGAGACCTGAGAGAGCTTGTAGGTGATGGTCACGGTGCCGTCGCCGTTGGACACATAGGAAGCAGTGCCGTCGGCGCTCAGGGACTCAATCAGTTCCTTCACGGTGACATACTTGAAGTCGCTGTTGCCGTTTTCATCCTTCACCAGGGTAGCCACTTCGGTGGTGTTGAAGCTGTCTTCGGTAGCCTTCACGGTCCATTCGGTGCCGTTGGCGTCCAGCTTGTAATCGCCCCAGTCGGTGGAAACGCTCTTCCACACCCAGGTGCCCCAGGTAGAGGAGGTAGCCACGGTGCGAGGATAGCCGCCGTCGGTGGCAACGCCGTCTTCGTTATAGGTGATGACGGGCTCCACGTCGGAGATGTAAGACATGATGTTGGCGTTAACGTCCTTGCCGGCCATGATCAGGTCATTGCCTGCGTGCAGTGCCAGGAAGTCGCGCATGCCGCCGGATCCGCCCCAGTCGGTCATGACCAGACCGGTGAAGCCCCACTCGGTACGGAGGATATCCTGCTGGATGTCATAGTCGTTTGCGGAAGGTACGCCGTTCACGATGCCGTAGGTGCTCATCATGCCCATGGGGCTTGCCAGCTTCACGGCGATTTCGAACTGCTTCAGGTAGATTTCACGGAAGGCACGCTCGGTTACAACGTCATTCTGCTTATTACGGCTGTTTTCCTGATCGTTGCCTGCGAAGTGCTTCAGGGTAACGCCCACGCCCTTGTTGCTCTGCACGCCCAGGGTCTCGTAGCCGCCCGTCAGACCTGCAACCACAGGATCCTCGGAGTAGTACTCGAAGTTACGGCCGCACAGGGGGTTACGGTGAATGTTCATGCCGGGAGCCAGCCACTGGCTGACGCCGTATTGCAGCATTTCCTGACCAACGTTCTGACCCATGGTGTAGGCCAGGTCGGTATTCCAGGACTGAGCAATCATGGTGCCCACGGGGTAAGCGGTGCAATACTGATAGTACTCGTTGCCGTCCAAGCCGGTGTAGCTCTGGGAGATACGCAGGCCTGCAGGGCCGTCGGCATTGGTCATGGAGGGGATAGCCTTGCTGGCAGCATACAGACCGGCGGTCTGACCGGCGGAACCGTCGACGTACACGCCGTCGATGTAATCAGCCACGTCCTGACCTGCGGAGGCCGTGCTGGGAGACTTGCCGCCGGAGGACTGTCCGTTTGCGTTGGGGGACTTGCTACCGCCTTCCACGATGTCAGCCATCTGGATGGTGGTCAGGCCGGATACGAACTGCTCGATGGTAAGCTTGCCTTCAGCAACGTCCTTCAGGGTAGCGCCGCTGTAGTCAGCCATGGTCTCGGGCTTTTCGGTAACAGCGTTGCCGTCAGCGTCGAAGTACACGGTGTTGATGGTGTACTCGGTGTTGGTAGCGTAGTCATAGCCCTTGGTGCCGATGAGGGATTCGTCTGTGGTAGCGGACACATAGCCCGTTACGGAGCCGTCGCCTGCAACGCCCTTTTCTTCATAGGGGTTGGAGGTCTTGATGTCAGCAGCCTTGAGGCTCAGCTTAGCAGCGTTCTCGGTGCTGGGTGCCTGCAGGCCGTTGGCCTTGTCATTCTCAGCAACAAACTCTTCTGCCAGCTTATCGTAGTTCTCGATGTTGCTCTCGGTGGTGGCGTCGTCATATTCGCCGGAGGAACCGCCGGGATACACGCCGCCGCGGTCCATGGTCACCTTGTTCTGCAGCTGTTCGGTAACGGCTTCAGCATCCAGGGTAATCACAGCGGCAGGCACGGTGTTGCGGGAGCTGTTGCCTACACGCACGGTGTAGTCGCCTGCTTCCATGATGTAAGCAGCCTTCTCCTCGGAGTAGGAGGACATTTCGCTGGTCTGATAGCTGATGGTCAGGGTCTGGGACTCGCCGGGGGCCAGTTCATCAGTCTTGCCGTAGGCAGCCAGTTCCTGATAAGGCTTCAGCAGCGTTCCTTCGGGAGCGGAGAAGTACACCTGCACGACTTCCTTGCCGGCTGCGTCGCCCGTGTTGGTGACAGTGGCCTTCACGGTAACGTTGTCAGCATCGGCGGTCACTTCATCAACCTTCACGTCGAAGGTGGTATAGCTCAGGCCGTAGCCGAAGGGATACAGCACGGCATCCGCCTTGTAGGTATCGAAGTAACGATAGCCTACGAAAACGTCTTCGTAGTAGTACTCGATCTTATCCGTCCAAGGATCGTCAGCATTGATGTTGCTGAAGTACTTGGTGGAAGGCCAATCGTAAATACTCTTGGCCCAGGTGTCAACCAGCTTGCCGGAGGGGTTGGTGTCGCCGTTCAGTACGCTGACGATGGCGTCGCCGCCCAGCTCGCCGGGGTTGGAAACCAGCACCAGAGCATCTGCGCCGGACTCTGCGAACCAGCTGGCGTCGATATTCACAACGTTCAGCAGCACGACCACCTTATCAAAGGTAGCGGACAGGGTCTTGATGTTGGCCAGCTCGTTAGCGCTCAGTTCATAGTCGTTTTCGATAGCACGGTCAGCACCTTCGCCGGCGTTCCGGCGGATGGTATAGAAAGCGGTATCGGTTTCGCCGGCCAGTGCCTTCAGTTCATCATCGGTGAACACTTCGGTCAGTGCGGTGTCGTCTGCCAGGTTGGACTTGCCCATGCCCAAACCGGTGGTGTCATTGGGATTGGCTTCGTCCAGTGCGACCAGATAATCCTTGGTCAGCACATCATAACCTGCGTTGGTGAAGCCGTCCAGGATGGAAGTGGCGATGGCTTCGCCTTCCACCACGGTACCGTCAGCATAAACAATACGGTTGTTCACAGCGCCGGAACCGGTGCCGCCCTTGGTGGTCTGGATGGCGCCGATGCCAAACAGAGCAACCTTGCCTTCCTTGGCAAAGGGCAGTGCGCCGTTGTTGTTCTCCAGCAGAACAATGCCTTCCTTGGCAATCTGCAGAGAGGTTTGTGCGTGGTCGATTTCAGCCTGGGTTACTTCCGTGGTAGTTTGCGGATTGCTCTGTGCGAAAGCCGCCGGCACGCCTGTCATGGCGAGCATAGCGGACAAAGCAACAGAAACAATCACCTGTCCCCGTTTCTTCATGGTATACTCCTTTCCTGTCCACAAAACACAGTCATTCATACCGACTGTGCAAGTCTATGTTTATGTTAGCACACATTTGTGCAGGTTGCAATAAGTTGTATTGATATGTTTTGTTTCTCTGTTGAAACCTTAAGTTTCTTGTAACCGTTGTATGCAAATGTGTTATTTCCTTGACACGCTAATATGATGAAAAAAAGTCCGTTTTTTCATGGAATGGTTTTTCCGAACGTTCACATTTTCCAAACGAATTTTTGATTTTTTGAAAAATAGTTCGGAAAATCTCTTGACAGCATCGCTTCCATCGGGTAGGATAAAGAGCACCCGATGATGTGTGCAGCACGCATGCTTCTCGGGCAGGAAACGGCAAAGGAGGTCTCCCCATGCGTCACATCGGCATTCGAACCGGTTGTTCCCTGGGTCAGGCGATCTTTTGCACGAGGGACAGGTATATACTTCGGCGCAGCCATTCAGTACACTGAACAGGCGGCGCTTTTTTTCGTGAAGGAGGTTGCGATTCAAGGTGAAGAAGGTTGCAGTCATCATGGGCAGCGACAGCGATCTGCCGGTGCTCAAGGGAGCCTTCGAACAGCTGAAGAAGCTTGAGATTCCCTATGAAGCCCATGTTTACTCGGCGCACCGCACCCCGGCAGAGGCGGCGGCCTTTGCCCAAAGCGCCCGGGAGCGTGGCTTCGGCGTGCTGATTGCCGCCGCAGGCAAAGCGGCGCACCTGGCCGGTGCCCTGGCGGCGCAGACCACCCTGCCGGTCATCGGCATTCCCGTGAAATCCTCCACCCTGGACGGGCTGGACGCCCTCCTTTCCACGGTGCAGATGCCCAGCGGCATGCCGGTAGCCACGGTAGCCATTGACGGAGCAGCCAACGCCGCCCTGCTGGCCGCACAGATTCTGGCGGTGGAAGACAAGGCTCTGGCAGAGAAGCTGACCCAAATGCGCAAGGCTCAGCACGATGCCGTGTTGGCCAAGGACGCAGCCCTGGAAATCATGTAAAACACGAACATTCCGAAATATGAGGAGGAAATGAACATGAAGAAGCTGGAACAGCTCTACGAAGGCAAGGCCAAGAAGGTATTCGCAACGGATGATCCCAACGTGGTGCTGGTGGACTACAAGGACGACGCCACCGCCTTTAACGGCCTGAAGAAGGGCACCATCCTGGGCAAGGGTGTAATCAACAACCGGGTAACCAACTTCCTGATGCAGATGCTGGAGAAGAACGGCATTCCCACCCACTACATCGAGGAGATCTCCGACCGGGAAACCTTGGTGAAGAAGGTGCACATTGTGCCCCTGGAAGTGATCGTACGCAACATTGCGGCGGGCTCTCTTTCCAAGCGGCTGGGTCTGCCCGAGGGCACCAAGTTGAAGAAGACCGTGCTGGAATACTGCTACAAGGATGATGACCTGGGCGACCCCATGGTGAACGAGTACCACATCATGGCCATGGGCTGGGTGGAAAAGTCCGTGCTGGATCAGATTGCCGCCTACGCCATGCGCATCAACGAGCTGCTGACTGCCTACCTGAAGGACGTGAACATCGAGCTCATCGACTTCAAGCTGGAGTTCGGCATCACGGGCGACGGCCAGCTGGTGCTGGCAGACGAAATCAGCCCCGACACCTGCCGTTTCTGGGATGCTACCACCGGGGAGAAGCTGGACAAGGATCGCTTCCGCCGGGATCTGGGCAATGTGGAAGACGCCTACATTGAAATCCGTAAGCGGCTCATGGGCGAATAAGTTTCGCCTTTCCGCTTGTTCTTGTTTTCAAAAAGCAGTACCCGAGGGGCAAGGTGCCTGGCCTGCTTACCCCCCGGGAAACATCCCGAAAAAAGTATTGCTTTCATCCCATCACATCAGCAAGGAGTACAACCATGGACGAGATGCCCTTTGACAAGCTCCACGAGGAATGTGGCGTGTTCGGCATTTACCGGGCAGACCCATCCGACCGGCATGTTGTGGCGGATACCTACCACGCCCTCTACGCCCTGCAGCACCGGGGACAGGAAAGCTGTGGCATGGTGGTCAACGACGACGGGGTCATGGCCATCCACAAGGATAACGGCCTGGTGGCGGAAGTCTTCACCCAGGACGTGCTCAGCAAGATGCCGGAGGGCACCATGGCGGTGGGGCACTGCCGCTACGGCACCATGGGCGGCAGAATCCGCGCCAATGCCCAGCCCCTGCTGATCAACCATCAAAAAGGCGCCATGGCGCTGGCGCACAACGGCAACCTGACCAACGCCTATGAGCTGCGGGAGAAGCTGGAGCAAAACGGTGCCATCTTCCACTGCACCTCGGACACGGAGGTCATCGCCTACATCATCACCCAGGAGCGGCTGAAGTGCGGCTCCGTGGAGGAAGCGGTGCTCAATGCCATGCAGGTGATCAAGGGAGCTTACTCCCTGGTGATCATGAGCCCCACCAAGCTCATCGCCTGCCGGGATCCCCACGGCTTCCGTCCCCTGTGCATGGGCAAAATCGGGAACGACGTGGTTTTCGCCTCGGAAAGCTGCGCCCTGGACGCCATCGGCGCCACCTTTGTTCGGGACATTGAGGCCGGGGAAGTGGTGGTGGTCAATCAGGAAGGCATCCGCTCCTACAAAACGCCCGGCGCCTGCCACGACGGCATGTGCGTCTTCGAATTCATTTACTTTGCCCGTCCCGATTCGGTGATTGACGGCAGCAGCGTCCATCAGGCACGGCTTCGTGCCGGCAGCTTCCTGGCACTGGATCATCCGGTGCAGGCGGATGTGGTCATCGGCGTGCCGGATTCCGGGCTGGACGCTGCCATGGGTTACAGCCGCACCAGCGGCATTCCCTACGGCATTGGTTTCATCAAGAACAAGTACATCGGCCGTACCTTCATTCAGCCCGGGCAGAAGGCTCGGCAGGATGCAGTGCGGATCAAGCTGAACGTGATTTCCGCCACGGTGAAGGACAAGCGGGTGGTGATGGTGGACGACTCCATTGTCCGCGGCACCACCAGCGCCCGAATTGTGAAGCTGCTCCGGGATGCCGGAGCCAAGGAAGTGCACGTGCGGCTTTCCTCGCCCCCCTTTACCGACCCCTGCTTCTTCGGCACGGATGTGGACAGCAAGGACAAGCTCATTGCCGCCCATCATACCATTGAAGAGGTAGGCAAAATCATCGGGGCGGATTCCATCGGCTACCTGTCCCTGGAAGCCTGCGACAAGCTGGCGGCGGACAGTCACTGCGGCTTCTGCAAGGGCTGCTTCTGCGGACAGTATCCCGTAGATCCTCCCAAGCACGCCGCCAAGGACAAGTTCGATCAGCCCATCCACCGGAAAAATTCTTCTGCAGAAGTGTAAAGGAGCGCCACCATGATGAAGAGCGAAAGCGAAAGCTACAAGGCAGCAGGGGTTGACATTACCGCCGGGTACAAGGCCGTGGAGCTGATGAAGCGGCACGTGGTCCGCACCGTGACCCCCGGATGCGTGGACGGCATCGGTGGCTTCGGCGGCCTGTTCGCCCCCAATCTGGCAGGCATGACGGAGCCGGTGCTGGTCTCCGGCACGGACGGGGTGGGCACCAAGCTGAAGATTGCCATGCTGCTGGATCGGCACGATACCATCGGCATCGACTGCGTGGCCATGTGCGTCAACGACGTGATCTGCTGCGGCGCAAAGCCCCTGTTCTTCCTGGATTACATTGCCTGCGGCAAAAACGTGCCGGAAAAAATCGCTGCCATTGTGGCCGGCGTGGCGGAAGGCTGCGTGCAGGCGCAGTCCGCCCTCATCGGGGGCGAAACGGCGGAACATCCCGGCATGATGCCTGAGGATGATTACGACCTGGCAGGCTTCTCCGTGGGCATTGTGGACAAGAGCCGCATCCTTGATCCTTCTTCCGTTCGTCCGGGAGACGTGATGCTGGCGCTGCCCTCCACCGGGGTGCACTCCAACGGCTTCTCTCTGGTGCGGAAGGTGTTCCGCATTGGGGAAGGGGGCGAAAACCGGTCATACCCGGAGCTGGACAAGCCCCTGTGGGAAACCCTGCTGACCCCCACGAAAATTTACGTCAAGCCGGTGCTGGCGCTGCTGGAGGCGATCCGTCCCAAGGCCATCAGCCACATTACCGGCGGCGGCTTTTACGAGAATATTCCCCGCTCCCTGCCGGAAGGATGCTGCGCCCGCATCTGCAAGAGCGACGTGCGGGTACTGCCCATCTTTGACGTGATTGCCCGGGAAGGCCATGTGCCGGAGCGGGACATGTTCAATACCTTCAACATGGGCGTGGGCATGACCATCACCGTGGCCAAGGAAGACGCTGACCGTGCCCTGGACATCCTCCATGCCAACGGGGAGGAAAACGCCTACCTGCTGGGCGAAATTGTTGCGGGAGAGAAGGGTGTTGTGCTATGGTAAACGTGGCCGTGCTGGTATCCGGCGGAGGCACCAATCTGCAGGCCATCATCGATGCCAAGGCCGCCGGGAAGCTGCCGGACGTGCGCCTTGCCCTGGTGGTCGCCTCCACCCCCAAGGCCTATGCCCTTGAGCGGGCGAAGGCCGCCGGCATTGAAGGCTGCGTCCTGCGGAAGGAAAAGGGCGAAGACCCTGCCCTGTACGGACAGCGGCTGCTGACCCTGCTGAAGGAGCACGCCATTCAGCTGGTGGTGCTGGCAGGGTTCCTCACCATCCTGCCGGAGAATGTGATTCACGCCTACGACCATCGGATTCTGAACATTCATCCCAGCTTGATCCCCTCCTTCTGCGGCGACGGGTTTTACGGCCTGCACGTGCATGAGGCGGTGCTCAAACGGGGGGTGAAGGTCACCGGAGCGACGGTGCACTTCGTGAATGAGATTACCGACGGTGGGGACATCATCGCCCAGAAGGCGGTGGACGTGCTCCCCGGCGACACGCCGGAGACCCTGCAGAGGCGGGTCATGGAGCAGGCGGAATGGCTGCTGCTGCCCATGGCCCTGGAGCAGGTGGCCGCATCCCTTCCATAACACCGAATCATCAGGAGGATTTGTATGACCACGGAAAACCTTCACGCTGTCCTTGAGAGCAACGAATATCCCGGCCGGGGTATTGTGCTGGGCATGGATGAGACCGGGGAACATCTGGTGATTGCCTACTTTATCATGGGCAGAAGCGAAAACAGCCGGAACCGCATCTTTCAGGAGAAGGACGGTGGGATCATCACCAAGGCTTATGACGAAAGCAAAATGGTGGATCCCAGCCTGATTATTTATGCCCCCGTCCGCACCCTGGGGGATACCACCATTGTCACCAACGGAGATCAGACGGACACGGTGTATGATTTCCTCGCCCAGGGAAAGACCTTCGAGGAAGCCCTGCGCACCCGCACCTTTGAGCCGGACGCCCCCAACTTCACCCCCCGCATTTCCGGCCTGGTAACCTTGACGGGAGAGAAAGCTTCCTACAAGCTGTCCATCCTGAAGTCGGACGAAAACGACCCTGCCTATCCCCGCCGCTACTTCTTCGAATACGAAGCACCCCGACCCGGCGTTGGTCACTTTATCCACACCTACCGGTGCAATGGGCAGCCCATTCCCTCCTTCGAGGGCGAGCCGGAGCGTGTGACCCTCACCGGGGACATGGATGCCCTGACCCAAAGCATCTGGTCGGGGCTGAATGAGGACAACAAGGTGAGCCTGTTTGTCCGCTTCATTTCCCTGAAGGATCACACAGAGCAGACACGAATCGTGAACAAGCATTGCTGCTGAGGAGGATATCATGCAGGAATTAGCATTAAAATACGGCTGCAATCCCAATCAAAAGCCTTCCCGGATTTTCATGGAGCAGGGAGAGCTTCCCCTGCAGGTACTCAACGGCAAACCCGGTTACATCAACTTTCTGGATGCCCTGAATGGCTGGCAGCTGGTCAGCGAATTGAAGCGTGCCACCCATCTGCCTGCTGCCGCTTCCTTTAAGCACGTAAGCCCGGCCGGGGCTGCCCTGGGACTTCCTCTGACGGATACCTTGCGAAAGATCTACTTCGTGGGGGATCAGGAGCTGTCCCCCCTGGCCTGCGCCTATGCCCGGGCACGGGGTGCGGATCGCATGTCCTCCTTTGGGGACTGGATCGCCCTGAGCGACGTGTGCGACGAAAGCACCGCCCGGCTCATTAAGCCGGAAGTGTCCGACGGCATCATTGCCCCCGGCTACACGGAGGAAGCTCTGCAGCTGCTGAAAGCCAAGAAAAAGGGCAACTACAACATTGTGGTCATCGACCCTGCCTATCGCCCCGCCCCGGTGGAGCGGAAGCAGGTCTTCGGCATTACCTTCGAGCAGGGACGGAATGAATTCATCATTGACGAACACCTGCTGGAGGATATTGTAACCGAAAATCACGACCTGCCGGAGGAAGCCAAGCGTGACCTGATGGTGGCGCTGATCGTGCTCAAGTACACCCAGTCCAATTCCGTGTGCTACGCCAAGGACGGCCAGGCCATCGGCATCGGTGCCGGGCAGCAGAGCCGCATCCACTGCACCCGCTTGGCCGGGGACAAGGCAGACAAGTGGCTGCTGCGGCAGCATCCCCAGGTGCTGGCTCTCCCCTTTGTGGAGAAGATCGGCCGTGCCGACCGGGACAACACCATTGACGTATACCTTTCCGATGAAGCAGAGGAGGTGCTGGCGGAAGGCCGCTGGCAGCGCTTCTTTACCAGGAAGCCGGAAAGCCTGTCCCGGGAGGAAAAACAGGCATGGCTTCGTCAGCAGACGGGGGTCTCCCTGGGCAGCGACGCTTTCTTCCCCTTCGGGGACAACATTGAGCGTGCCCACCGCTCCGGGGTCAGCTATGTGGCGCAGCCCGGCGGTTCCATCCGGGACGACAATGTGATTGACGTGTGCAACCTGTATCACATGGTGATGTGCTTCACCCATATGCGGCTGTTCCACCACTAAGAAGAATCGGCAAAGCGGCTTCGCCCCGTTGGAACGCGCCGATGCACCATGGGTTGTCGGTCGTCTGAAAGATTGCATTCTTGAAAATCAAAAGGAAAGGACTGTGTCTGCACAGGCACAGGGTGATCCGTATGAACATCCTCCTGGTAGGCGGAGGCGGACGAGAGCACGCCATTGCCCTGAAGCTAAAGGAAAACAAAGCTGTCACCCGGCTCTATGCCGCCCCCGGCAACGGAGGCATGGCAGACATTGCTACTTGTCTGCCCCTCAAGGCTACCGACGTGGCGGGCATCACGGCCTGGGCGGCGGAAAACGCCATCGACTTCGTGGTGGTGGCGCCGGATGATCCCCTGTGTCTTGGCATGGTAGACGCATTGGCGGAAAAAGGCATCTCTGCCTTCGGCCCCCGGAAGAACGCCGCCGTGATTGAGGGCAGCAAAGTCTTCGCCAAGGATCTGATGCGCAGATACGGCATCCCCACCGCCGCCTATGCCGCCTTTGACGACTATGATCAGGCAGTTGCCTACCTGCAGAAGGCAGAGATGCCCATTGTGGTCAAGGCGGACGGTCTTGCCCTGGGGAAAGGCGTGCTGATTTGCCAAACCCGGGAGGAAGCCATGGACGCCGTTGCTTCCATGATGAAGGAAGCCAAGTTCGGTGCATCCGGGGCACGAGTGGTCATCGAGGAATTTCTCACCGGGCCGGAGGTCAGCGTGCTAGCCTTCACCGACGGAAAAACCATTAAGCCCATGGTTTCCAGCATGGATCACAAGCGTGCCCTGGATCACGATGAAGGGCTGAACACCGGCGGCATGGGCACCATTGCCCCCAACCCCTGCTACACCCCGGAAATTGCTCAGCAGTGCATGGAAGAGATCTTCCTGCCCACCATTGCCGCCATGGCGGCGGAAGGCCGTCCCTTCACGGGCTGCCTGTACTTCGGCCTGATGCTGACCCCCAAGGGACCCAAGGTCATCGAGTACAACTGCCGCTTCGGCGACCCGGAAACCCAGGTGGTGCTGCCCCTTTTGCAAAGCGATCTGCTGACCATTATGCTGTCCACCGTCAACGGCACCCTGGCAGAAACGGAAGTGTCCTTTGCCAATGATTCGGCCTGCTGCGTGGTGCTTGCCTCCGGCGGCTATCCGGTGCGCTACCAAAGCGGCTACCCCATCACGGGGCTGGAAGAGGCCGGCAGGCTGGCCACGGTGTACCATGCAGGCACCAAAGCCACGGCTGAGGGGCTTGTCACCGCCGGCGGCCGGGTGCTGGGGGTCACAGCCACTGCCCCCACCCTGAAGGAAGCGGTAGACAAGGCCTATGAGGCGGCGGACATGATTCACTTCACTGACCGGCACATGCGCCGGGATATTGGTCAGCGAGGGCTGGCCGCACTGGAAGGGACGGAGGAAAAGGCATGAGCGTACAGCGCATTTATGTGGAGAAGAAAGCCCCCTACGCCGTGGAAGCCAAGCAGCTGCTGTGGGAGATCCGCCATATTCTGCAAATCAAAACCGTCACCGGGCTCCGTCTCCTGAACCGCTACGACGTGGAAGGGGTGGAGGAGGAGCTGTATCGCCGGTGCCTGCCGGTGGTCTTCTCCGAGCCTCAGGTGGATGTGACCTACACCCGCCTGCCGGAGGATGCCCGTGCCGTGTTCGGGGTGGAATTCCTCCCCGGGCAGTACGATCAGCGTGCCGCCTCCTGTGAGGAGTGCATTCAGCTGGTGGGGCAGTGCAGCCGTCCCACTGTGCGCAGCGCACGGATTTACCTGCTGGACGGGGACTTTACCCCGGAGGAGCTGCAGCGGGTAAAGAAGCATGTGATTAACCCGGTGGAAGCCCGGGAGGCCGACCTGAAGGAAAAGGAAACCCTTCAGCAGCACTATCCCACCCCGGATCACGTGGAGACCCTGACCGGCTTTACCGCCATGGATGCCCAGGCGGTGGACGCGTTCGTCCGCAAGTATGGTCTGGCCATGGATGACGATGACCTGGCCTTCTGCCGGGACTACTTTGCCGGCGAGCACCGTGATCCCACCCTGACGGAGATCCGCATGATCGACACCTACTGGTCCGATCATTGCCGGCACACCACCTTCCTGACCACCATTGACGAGGCGGACATCCGCAAGCAGGCGGTAGAGAAGGCCTTCCGCCGGTATTTAGCCGCCCGGAAGGAAGTCTACGGGGATCGTGAAAAGCCCCTGAACCTGATGGACATTGCCACCATGGGGGGCAAGTACCTGAAGAAAACGGGATACACCCCCAACATTGACCTGAGCGAGGAGATCAATGCTTGTTCCATCAAAATTCCGGTGGATGTGGACGGTGTGGAGGAGCCCTGGCTTCTCATGTTCAAGAATGAGACCCACAACCATCCCACGGAAATCGAGCCCTTCGGCGGTGCGGCTACTTGCATCGGCGGCGCCATTCGGGATCCCCTCAGCGGCCGCACCTATGTGTACCAGGCCATGCGGGTCACCGGGGCGGCAGATCCGCTGGTGCCCGTGGCGGACACCATGCCCGGCAAGCTGCCTCAGCGGAAGCTGGTGACCACAGCGGCGGCAGGCTATTCTTCCTACGGCAATCAGATCGGCCTGGCCACCGGGCTGGTGGATGAAATGTACCACCCGGGCTATGCAGCCAAGCGGCTGGAAATCGGCGCCGTGGTAGGCGCAGCCCCGGAGAAGAATGTGCGTCGGGAAGCCCCTGTGCCCGGGGACAAGATCGTTCTGCTGGGCGGACGCACCGGCCGGGACGGCTGCGGCGGCGCTACCGGCTCCTCCAAATCCCACAAGCTGGAATCCATTGAAACCTGCGGCGCCGAGGTGCAGAAGGGCAACGCCCCCACGGAGCGGAAGCTGCAGCGGCTCTTCCGGGACGGGAAGGTGACCCGGCTCATCAAGCGGTGCAACGACTTCGGCGCCGGCGGCGTGTCCGTAGCCATTGGCGAATTGGCGGACGGACTGCTCATTGACCTGGACAAGGTGCCCAAGAAGTATGACGGCCTGGACGGCACGGAGTTGGCTATTTCCGAATCTCAGGAGCGGATGGCGGTGGTGCTGTCTCCGGAGGATGTGGACGCTTTCCTGGCCGCTGCCGAAAAGGAAAACCTGGAGGCCACGGTGGTTGCCATGGTAACGGAAGAACCTCGCCTGCGCATGACCTGGAAGGGTGCTACCATTGTGGATCTTTCCCGCGCCTTCCTGAACTCCAACGGTGCAGAGAAGCACACCCGGGTGGTGGTGGAAGAGGACGCTCTGCAGCAGGTTTCCTTCCAGGGAAACACCCTGGGCGAAAAGATGGCAGACATGCTGGGCAGCCTGAACATCTGCTCCAAGCAGGGGCTTAGCGAGCGATTCGATGCTACCATCGGCGCCGCCACGGTGCTGATGCCCTTCGGCGGCAAGTATCAGATGACCCCCATCCAGACCATGGTGGCCAAGCTGCCCGTTGCCCACGGGGTGACGGACACGGTCAGCGGCATGGCCTACGGCATGCACCCGGAGCTGTTGGAACAATCTCCTTATGAGGGCAGCTACCTGGCGGTGGTGGAAAGCGTCACCAAGCTGGTGTGCGCCGGGTTTGACTACACGAAGGCCTACCTGACCTTCCAGGAATATTTCGAGCGCATGGGCACGGATCCCACCCGGTGGGGCAAGCCCTTCGCCGCCCTGCTGGGTGCCCTGGATGCCCAGCTGGATCTTCACATTGCGGCCATCGGCGGCAAGGATTCCATGTCCGGCACCTTCGAGAACATGGACGTGCCTCCCACCCTGTGCTCCTTCGCCATTGCCCCCGGCAAGGCCAGCCGGGTCATTTCCCCGGAATTCAAGGCTGCCGGTCACACCCTGCGCCTTGTTGCCTGTGATCCCCACGACACGGCTCAGCTGACAGCCAACTATCAGGCTGTGCATCAGGCCATGGAAGATGGAAAAATCGTTTCCGCCTGGGCGCTGGGATTGGGCGGTGCAGCGGAAGGTCTGTTCAAAATGGGGCTTGGCAACCGGATCGGCGCAAGCCTGAAGGCATCCGCCCTGCCGGCGCTGTTCCGCCAGCAGATCGGCGGTATGCTGCTGGAGTGCACGGAGGATTTGCCCCTTGGGCAGGTCATTGGCGAAACCCTGGATGCTTGGGTGCTGAAGACCCCCGAAGAAACCCTTGACCTGGCCGCCTATCAGGAAATTTACGAAGGCAAGCTGGACAAGGTGTTTGCCTACCGCGGGCACACCGGGGAAACCACGGAAGCCTTCACCTTCACGGCGAAGAAGTATCCTTCCCCTGCCGTAACCTGCCGGAAGCCCAGAGCCTTCATCCCCGTGTTCCCCGGCACCAACTGCGAATACGACACGGCCCGTGCCGTGGAGCGTGCCGGCGGCGAGGCGGACATTCTGGTCATCGGCAACCTGACCCCGGACGCCATTGCCCAATCCATTGAGGAAGCAAGCCGCAGGATCGCCCAAAGCCAGATGATCGTGCTCCCCGGCGGCTTCTCCGGCGGCGACGAGCCGGACGGTTCCGCCAAGTTCATCAACGCCTTCTTCCGCAACCCTGCCATGAAGGATGCAGTGCATGACCTGCTCCATCATCGGGACGGGCTGATGCTGGGTATCTGCAACGGCTTCCAGGCACTGATCAAGCTGGGTCTTGTGCCCTTTGGAGAGATTGTGGAAACCACCGCCCAGTGTCCCACCCTGACCTTTAACGAAATCGGCCGCCATCAGTCCATGCTAGTGCGCACCCGAATCGCCTCCAACAAGTCCCCCTGGCTGATGCGCTGTCAGGTAAACGATATCCACACCGTGGCCATCAGTCACGGGGAAGGCCGGTTCGTAGGCCCGGAAGCCCTGATCCGTCAAATGGCCGAAAAGGGGCAGATCGCCACCCAGTATGTGGATCTTGCCGGAGTCCCCTCCATGGATACCCGATTCAACCCCAACGCCAGCTACTTTGCCGTGGAGGGCATGACCAGCCCGGACGGCCGAGTGCTGGGCAAAATGGGGCACACGGAGCGCAGCGGCGAAAACCTGTACAAGAACGTGCCCGGAAACAAGTACCAGCCCCTGTTTGAAGGCGGCGTGGATTACTTCCGGCTGTAAACCTCAACCGTTACCAAAACAACCGCCCGGAGGGTTCTTCCGACCTTCGGGCGGTTTGCCGTTTCCGCAGAGCCGCTTTCCGCATGACAAAAAACGCTGCCCAAGCATTTCGCTCAGGCAGCGTTTCGTTTCATGATCAGGGGATGGAGGTGGATTACTCTTCCTCTTCTTCCTCGGGCAGTTCGGCGTTGTGATACACGTTCTGCACGTCGTCGTTTTCCTCCAGCATGTCCAGCAGCTTCTGCACCTTCAGGAGGGTTTCCTCATCGGGGATAGCCACGGTGTTCTGGGGGATCTTCTGCACCTCAGCCGTCAGGAAGGTCAGTCCCTGCTTTTCCAGGGTCTCACGCACGTTGTGGAAATCGGCAGGAGCGGTGTAGATTTCGTACACATCGTCCAGGGTCTTCATATCCTCGGCGCCGGCGTCCAGGGCGGTCATCATCATTTCGTCCTCATCACTGCCGGGGGTACGCTCCACCACCAGCACGCCCTTCTCGTCGAACATAAAGCCCACGGAACCGGTGGTGCCCAGGTTGCCGTCGTTCTTGGCGAAGCAGTGACGTACGTCGCTGGCGGTACGGTTGCGGTTATCGGTAATGGTATCCACGATGACGGCCACGCCGCCGGGGGCATAGCCTTCGTAGGTGATCTCTTCATACACCACGTTGCTCAGCTCGCCAGAGGCCTTCTTGATGGACCGCTGAATGTTATCGTTGGGCATGTTGTTGGCCTTTGCCTTGGCGATAATGTCGCGCAGCTTGCCGTTGGACTCGGGGTTTGCACCGCCGTCACGCACAGCAATGGCGATTTCGCGGCCGATCTTGGTGAAGATTGCGCCACGGGCAGCGTCCGCCTTGCCCTTCTTGGCCTGAATGTTATGCCACTTGGAATGACCGGACATCGTATCCCTCCTGAAAAAACACAAGGTTTTCAAAATTCAACAAGATATTATAGCACCGTGAAGGGAAGTGCGTCAAGGGTCGGAGCGCGGTTTGGAATTGTCAATCGTTGCCAAGTACAGTTCTCCGTCACTTGTTATGCTGGTCGATCCACTCCCCGGTGATCAGATTCAGTCCCGTGTTCTGCCAGTTGCAGATGTATCCCTTGGAGGTGTGGAAAGCCCCGGTCTGCCCCACGGCGCTGTAGCCGCTGGTGCGGATCACGCCGTCATCCAGCAGCACATAGGTGGAAGAGGAGCCGGTGGCCACCTGCTGCACTTTGCCGTCCTCCGGGCAGGCCTTCAGGGGCAGGGAGCGGTAGGGACGCTTGCCGTTGCCCAGCTGACCGCTGTAGGTGCGTCCCCACTGGTACACTTCCCCTTCCTCCGTCAGCACCGCCGTGTGGGAGTTGTAAGCATGAATTTCCTTGATGTGCAGGCCTTCCGGCAGCATGACCCGCATGGGCTCGGAGGAGGATTTTCCCGCCTCGTTGGTGCCCATCTGCCAGTAATCGTTCTTGCCCCAGCTCCACAGATTGCCGTCATGATCCAGCCCGAAGGCGGTGCTGCCGCCGCAGGCGATTTGGGTAAACTGTCCGCTGACGGAAAGCATGGTGGGCTCCTTCACCTTGGTGTTCTTCTTGCCGGTCAAGAGGAGCTGACCGCTTTCATTGTCTCCCCAGCCCCAGATGTTGCCATCCTCATCCATGGCCATGCAGAACTTGCCGCCGCACTGAATGTCCGTGATATGCTCCAGGCTCAGCAGCACCGGCTCTTTCGCCCCAGTGGTGGTGCCGTTGCCGATCTGTCCGCAGTTATTTCGACCCCATGCCCACACGTGACCGTCCGAGGTGCGTGCCAGGCACTGACCGAAACCGCAGGCGATCTGCACAATGTCCGTCAGGGTGGGAATTTGGATGGGCTCGTACACGTAGCTGGGCGCATCCTTCACCCCCTGCTGACCGTAATTGTTGGGGCCGCAGGTGTACACTGTGCCGTCCTTCATGAGGAAAACGGTGTTTTCGTTGCCGCACTGAATGTCCGCCACCTGGCTGCCGTCCAGTCCCGACGCTGCATGAACAGGGGAATACCGGCGGAGCTTGGTGCCGTCTCCCAGCTGTCCCTTGGTATTGTCTCCCCAGCCCCAAATGACGCCCTGGCTGTCCACGGCATAGCCGAAGCTTCCCCCTGCCCGCAGCAGCACATCCGCCGAGGCAAAGGAAACGCACAGGGTCAATAGGGTCAGCAGCGCAAGGAAACGCAGGAGTATCTTCTTCATGGTGAGCCTTCTTTCATTCGTTAACCGATTCTGAACGGAACATTACTGACATAAAGCATGAACAATCCTATGGCTTCAGGGCTTTTCGCGGCATGAAATAGGGTGAAGCATGAAATTGCTTTTTACACGAACGATCAGTGCGTGCAAAACTCGACAAAGCGGCAACGCCGCTTTGTCGATGCTAAGATCTACTGGCAGAACCTTTTCAGCAGATTGATCTTCTTGTCCTTATAAGGGGCATAGCGAACCTTCACGTCGATCTTCCCGGACTTTTTCAGGATGCTCTTCTCATGGGTGAAGGTTTCAAAGCCCCGGCGGCCGTGATAGCTGCCCATGCCGCTTTCTCCCACGCCGCCGAAGGGCATTTTGCTGGTAGCCAGGTGGCACACCACATCGTTGATGCAGCCGCCGCCAAAGCGGAGACGGCGAAGGAATTTTTCCTCATGCCCCTTATCCCGGGTAAACAGGTACGCCGCCAAGGGTCTGGGATGATCTTCAATATCCTGCAGCAGCGCATCGAAATCCCCGTCGAAGGGCACAATGGGCAGAATGGGCCCGAAAATTTCCTCCTGCATCACGGCATCCTGCCGGGAAACATTTTGCAGCACCGTAGGCTCAATGAGCAGATCTTCCCGGCGATGCTTGCCGCCGCAGGCTACCTCCCGGTATTCCATCAGGCGCAGCAGCCGGTCGAAGTGCTTTTCGTTCACAATGCGGCACAGGTCGGGGCTGGCAAGAGGCTCCGCACCATACAGGGAGCGAATGGCGCACTCCAGCGCCTTGGCCAGCTTGGGGGCTGTTTTGCTTGAGCAAAGAATGTAGTCCGGAGCCACGCAGGTTTGTCCGGCGTTGATGAACTTGCCCCAGGCAATCCGCTTGGCCGCCAGGTCAAGATCCGCCGTGTCGTCCACAATGCAGGGTGACTTGCCGCCCAGCTCCAGCGTCACGGGGGTCAGGTGCTCGGCCGCCGCCTTCATCACCTCTTTGCCCACTGTCGGGGAACCGGTGAAGAAGATCACATCGAACTTCTGCGCCAGCAGGGACTGATTTTCCGCCCGTCCGCCCTCCACCACGGCAATGTATTCCGGGTCGTACAGGTCGCTGATCAGCTGATGCAGCAGGGCAGAGGTGGCAGGAGCGTAGGCAGAGGGCTTCAGCACGGCGCAGTTACCTCCCGCAATGGCGGAAAGCAGAGGATCAATACTGAGCAGGAAAGGATAATTCCATGGGGACATAATCAGGGACAGCCCGTAAGGATCCCGGTAAACGCGGCACTTGGAAGGGAAGTGCATCAGGGGCGCCGCCACATGCTTGGGGCGCTGCCACTGAGGCAGATGCTTCCGCATGGTCTTCAGTTCTTCCTTCACCAGGAGGATTTCCGTTTCATAGGCTTCGAAAGCGCCCTTGTGCAGGTCGGTATACAAGGCTTGCAGAATGTCCTTTTCGTGGAGATCCATCCACTTTTCCAGCATATCCAGCTGACGCAGACGGAAAGCCACATCCAGGGTTTTGCCGGTGACAAAGAACTGCCGCTGCATGGGCAGAAGCTCCTCCACCTTCAGGCGGCATTCCGGGTGACGGTACAGACTGCGAAGCGCCTGCTCCAATTCATCCTCCGTCAGGCGGCGTGCCATGGCACGGCTGGGATGCAGGGACTTGCCTGCCAGCAGGTGAATATCCCGCATGCGCAGGGGGGCATAGGTGGCAATTTCCGGGGCGGCGCCCTCCATCATCTGCTGCAGGGCAGGTTCGACCAGCTCCATGGCCTTGCCCAGGGGCAGGCCGTAAACCTCCCGCACCGCCTTGCCGGTCATGTGCACATAGCCGCCATCATGACCGCGCAGGAGCAGCATCTTAGCGGTTTGCTGCCCGTCCAGCATCCGTGCCTCCAGCATGGTGCGGCTGGTGGACAGGGTGCCGGTGACAATGGAGGTCAGTGCCTTGTCCGGCTTTTTCTCCCACAGGGTATCCGTGGCAATGCCGTGGGCAAAGCGGAGAGCTTCCTGCATGTCCGCCTCGCACACATGGATGGGGGGAATGATGGTCAGATCCGGCTGCACCCCGGGAAGATCCATCAGGGAAGGCACATGCTCCAGGGAATCGATCAGCAGGAGGAAGAAGTATTCCTTCTTTTCTTTCTTGTCCTGCTCCTTCTTCTCCTGAACGACCGGGGGTTTTGCTTCGGCTGCCTCTTCTGCAGGTGTGCTGCCCCAGGCAGAGGCAGGGGTCTCCGCCTGTGCCGGGGTTTCAGGGACAGGCTCTGCCGGAGTTTCTTCTGCCGCATGAGCTTCCATGGTTTCAGGGGTTTCCGCTGCTTCAGGCTTGGCCTCGTCCGCCGGGGTTTCCGCCTCAGGCGCTTCAGCTTCGTGGACTTCTGCTTCTGCCTCAGGAGCGGCGTTGTCTTCCGTCTCTGCTTCAGGGGTATCTTCACCCTCTGCCTTGGCGGAGGAGAACAGCGCCAGCAGGGGATTGCCCCGGCGAAGCTTGGCCACCATCCGGGCGATTTCCGCCGCATCCTCCTGGGTAGCCAGAATGGCGCCGGTGCGCATAAGCTGACGCTTTAGGGTAGACAGATCATCTCCCCGTGCAATCTTCAGGGGAAGAACCTCCGGTGCGGCCGCCTTGCGGGAGGCAGCCTCCGTAATGCCATGGGTGCGGAGCCACTGGGCAGCGTCGTCCATGGAACAGGTAATGGGGCTAAGGGCGAATTCTTTCTTCATCAAAAATGCCTCCCTTCAGGGCGAAAAGTGAGAAATCTGTTGGTTGGATCTTTTACAACAGCAGCATGATTCCCTGGGCGGCAGCTACCGCCAGGCAGGCGGCTGCAGCCACCGCCAGCAGGCTCTTCCCCCGCCAGGCCATGACGGCCGCCACCAGCACCCCGGGGATGGCTGTCCACAGGGAAGACGTGGCATACAGGGCGTCCGGCAGGGTCATGGCACCCAGCACCGCATAAGGCACATAGGTCAGGAAGGAACGAAGGAACCGGCTGCGAATGGGCTTGCGAATCAGGGTCAGGGGCAGCATGCGAATCAGGTAGGTGACCCCTGCCATCACCAATAAGTAAGGAAGAAAGGCAGAAAAGCTCATGGGGCGGCATCCTCCTTTATCGGGAACAGCCATGCCCCCACCCCGGCAGCTGCCACGGCGCACAGGATGATGACGAATCCCCCGGAAATTCCGGACAGGAAGGGAATGTAACGGAAGCAGCAGCTGAGGATTACCGCCAGCACCACCACCAAGCACACGGATTTTTCCTTTCTGGCAGGAGGAAGAATAATGGCCATGAACATGCCGTAAATGGCAAAGGTCAGCGCCGTGCGGACAAACGCCGGCAGCAGCTGTCCCGCCACGGCCCCCAGCAGGGTGCCCATGACCCATCCGAGAATGGGGAGGGTAATCAGCCCGTACAGGTAGCTGTGCTCCAGCTTTTCCGGCTGGGACGCCGCCACGGCGAAAACTTCATCTGTGTTGGCAAAGGCGAAGATCATTCGCCGGGGAGTGTTCATGTCGGCTCCCATTTTCTGGCTCAGACTGATGCTCATCAGGGCATAGCGCAGATTGATCATCAGCTGGGTCAGCGCCATTTCCAGCAGGGAGGATTGGGCAATGATCAGGGGCACGGCGGCCACCTGTCCGGCACTGGTCAGGTTGGTCATGGAAATCAGCACCGCTTCCAGGGGGGTCAAGCCGTCCGCCACGGCTTTCATGCCGAAGGCGAAGGACACGGACAGATACCCCAGGCCAATGGGCAGGCCATGGCGCGCGCCTTTCACAAAGTTGGGATGCAAGGGACTCACGCTTTCTGATTCGTTTTTGCGGACGCCTTTGTCCGTCATTCACAAGGTACACATAGCAAGGTCGTGGATGAATGTTACCGGTCGAACCGCTGCACGCCGTCCTTGGTGACAATGGCGTACCACAGGGGCGGCTGCTGCACCGGCGCATCGGAAAGCCTGATGGCCTGCCGCACTCTGGCGGCGGCGGCGTCCGCATCGGCCTCGGTTTTGGCATACAAGGTCGCCAAGGGCGTGCCTTTTTCTACCTTGTCCCCAATGCGGGCATGGAGCACCAAGCCCACGGAATAATCCAGCATGTCAGACTTCTTCATCCGGCCTGCGCCCAGCGCCTGCGCCGCCAGACCGATGTCGGTGGTGTTCATATCCGCCACATAGCCTTCCTCATCCCAGCAGTAGGTCTTAACCACCTTGGCCTGAGGCAGGAGGGACAGGTCATCGCACACATCCGGGTTGCCTCCTTGGGCGGCGATGATCTCCCGCAGTTTTTGCAGGCCTGCGCCGCTGCGGATGGCTTCCTCCAGCAGGGCTTTGCCTTCGGTGGTGGTCTTCACCCGACCGGCAAGCACCAGCATGTGACTACCCAGCAGCAGGGAAACCTCCTTCAAATCGCCGGCAGTGCGACCGGAAAGCACGTCAATGGCGTCCTTCACTTCCAGGGCGTTGCCTACATGGGTGCCCAGGGGCTGCTCCATGCCGGTAACAATGGCCACCACCGGCTTGCCTGCCAGGGTGCCGATATCCACCATGGCCTTCGCCAGGTCAATGCTGCCTTCCAGGGTGTGCATAATGGCGCCGCTGCCGGTCTTCACATCCAGCACAATGGCGTCTGCGCCGCTGGCCAGCTTCTTGCTCATGATGGAGGAAGCAATCAGGGGCAGGGAATCCACGGTGGAGGTCACATCCCGGAGAGCGTACAGGGTCTTGTCCGCCGGGGCAAGGGTGCCGGTCTGCCCGATAATGGCGGCACCGATGGTCTGCACCTGACGGATGAAGGCATCCTCTGCAATATCCACGCTCAAGCCGGGGATGGACTCCAGCTTATCCAGCGTACCGCCGGTGTGCCCCAGCCCCCGGCCGCTCATCTTGGCCACGGGGATGCCGCAGGCCGCCACCAGAGGCGCCAGCACCAGGGTGGTGGTATCGCCCACGCCGCCGGTGGAATGCTTATCCACCTTCACCCCGGGAATGGCGGAAAGATCCGCCACGTCACCGGAGCGGGTCATGCTCAGGGTCAGGTAGGTGGTTTCCTCCGCCGTCATGCCGTTAAGGCGGATGGCCATCAGCATGGCGGCAAGCTGATAATCGGGAATGGTGCCGGTGGCCGCGCCCTGCACAAAATAATCAATCTCCTCATGGGTCAGCGTCTGCCCCAGCTTCTTTTTACCGATCATCTCTACCATGTTCATAAACGGTTGCTCCTTCGTATATCAATTTTCAGACAGGTGAGCATTCACCCATGCGGCCACGTCTGCATAAACTTCCGCCGCATTTTCTTCATTAAACATTTCATGACGGCCGCCCTCGTACAGCTTCACGGTCACGTCCTTCACGCCGGCGTCCCGGAACTGCTGCGCCACCTTCTGCACGCCGGTGCCCATAGCACCTACCGGGTCATGATCCCCGGAGAACAGCAGGATGGGCAGATCCTTGCGCACAAGGGACAGATCCTTCACATGGTTCAGCCGACGAAGCCCTCGGAACATATCTCGGTAGCCTGCCCCGGTAAACAGGAAGCCGCAGAAGGGATCGCCTATGTACTGATCCACCACATCATTGCGGCGGGTCAGCCAGTCAAAGTCCGTGCGGGCAGGGGCAAAGGGCTTGTTGGAGGAGGAGAAGGCCAGCTTGTTGATCAGGGGGCTGGGCTTTTCCGCGCCGCCGAACAGGCACACCAGGTTGGACACAGCAAGCCCTGCTGTAACCTTGCCGTGGGAGAAAAATCCTGTGCCGGAAAGGATGGCACCGGCAAGGCCGTCGCTGTGCTCCATCAGGTAGCACCGGGTCACAAAGGAACCCATGCTGTGCCCCAGGATGAAGTAGGGTACCCCGGGATAGTAGCTTTGGGTGGCAAGCCGCAGGGTGTGCACGTCGTCCATCAGGTTCTGCCAGCCGTTTTCCTTGCCGAAGTGCCCCAGAGTCTCCGCCTTGCCCCCGTGCCCCAGGTGGGTATGCCCCACCACCACAAAGCCTGCTTCCGCTAGCGTCCGTGCCGCCGCATCATAGCGGTCGATATGCTCCGCCATGCCGTGCACCAGCTGAATCACCGCCTTGGGGGTTCCTTCCCCCTTCCACAAGCGCCGATCCAGTTTCTGCCCGGTTACGGAACGAAAGATGCCCTTTTCCATGGTCACCATGCAATACGCCTCCTTACAGGAAAAATAACGAAACTTTCTACTATAAGTATACCATGAAAGGAGGGATTTCGTAAAGGGACAGGGGAGGCGATTCGAGAAAGCGGCTCTGCCGCTTTCTCCGCACAGGGGCTTCGCCCCGTTTAACGCCCCGAAGGGGCTCGCTGAAAGCCGATTAAAAGAAGGAGGGCTTGTGCGCCCTCCTACATCTCCCAAGGTTTGTCGATAATCTGAGAGGCGTCGAAAGCTGCTCCTTTTGAACTGGTTTTCGGGTGGTTGCGGAAGCTTTTGACACAAAAGCCGCTTCCCGCAAAAACAGCCGGTTCCACCGTTTGGCAATCCCCCCCCCCGAATTTCTTTTTATTGACAAAAATGAATCATGAATCTATAATAAAAATGGTATCATTATTCGTTCAGTGAAAAGAGGAATAGGCATGGACTCATTCGGCGCACGCCTTACCAACGCGCGAAAGGCAAAAGGGTATACCCAGGAACAACTGGCAGAATTATTGGCCGTCTCCCGCACCAGCATTTCCCGGTGGGAAAGCGACAAAGCCATGCCGGATTACGGAACCATTCAGCAAATCTCCCGAGTACTGGATTATCCTTTTGTTGATCAGGAGTTTGCGGCTCAGCCTGCCCCCATGTCCCCGGCGGAATCTTCCGTGCCGGCAACGTCTGCCCTTCCGGCGGAACCGGTACCTCCAACTGAGCCTGACAGGCAGGCGGTGCTGCACGCTCAACCTGCGCCCATGCCTGCTTCCTCTCCTGCGCCGAAGAAGCACACGAAAGCCTGGGTCATCGCCCTGAGCGGCCTGTGCCTTGCGGTGCTGTGTGTGCTGGGCGTGGTTTTCCTGCTGCCCAAGCCTTCCGCCCAAATTTCCGTAGCGCCCCTTTCCCCTGTCAGCTACCTGACCTCCAACGATGTCTTTGAATCCGGTTGCGGCTGGGATGCAACCTTCGTGTTCCAGAACGTCAGCGATGTGCCCTTTACCCCGGAAATGGTCGTTTCCATGTTCTACGAGGGCGACCGAATGGACAACAAGATTGTGGAGACCTATGACGATATTCGCCCCTGGATGGATGGGGATCAGCTGACCAAGGACAGCACCCCGCTGCACCTGCTCTACGGCACGGATCACCTGTACATGACCCGGATTGACGTGGCCATTTTCGGTACGGATGCCAACGGGCATTACCTCCGCTTCAACGGCACGGTGGAGCTTGTGCCTGAGTGGGAAAATCAGGAAACATCGGCGGAATAATGGTCATCATTGCCCCCTTTTCGGGGGCTTTTTTTGTTATGTGCAGGAATGTGCACCCTGTGCACGGGAAATGTGCACGATTTGCACATTGTGCACGCCGAATGTGCACGATTTGCACGTGACTTTTCCCTCTGTGCACAGGTACAATAGAGTCACAAGGAAGCGAAAGAAGGGAGGTTCATGAGTTACATCGGTTGGATCTTGTCGGCTTTTCTGAGCGGGTTTCTGCTGGCACTGGGTGTGCAGCAGCGCCGGAAGCGGCGCACCCTGCGGAATCGATTTTCCCGGGTGACGGTGTACCGGGGGCTAACTTATCAGGAAGTGCTGACCATTGCAGGGGCTGAACCCACGACCGTCATCTGCCGGACAGACGGAAGCGTCTGGCGTGTCTGGCAGGAGGACGGGTACGCCATCACCCTGGCCTTTGACCCCTGGGACATGTGCCTTGGGGTGATGGATGAACGAGGCTGACGGAAGGTCAGTCCAGGAGACGTTTGAAAGTTTTCACCATTGGACAAAAGGATAAGGAGGTATTTTGATGAAGAAGCGCTTGGTGGCTCTGGTGCTTTGTGTGGCAATGTTGTTGGGGTGTA
>CAVKHY010000028.1:0-1999 GCA_963656345.1 bacterium
ATCTGGTTCCAGTGAGAATCCGTCTTATAATAAATGGGTTCATTGACAGCTTTCTTGGCCTGTATCAGCTCGTCATAAGGATAGACCACCCGCAAGTCTGTGTTTTCTCGAAGATATTCCACAATCTGTTTGACCTTGTATTCCTCCGCAGGGCTGCCGTACTCATCTGGCATGTATTCGCTGTACACCCGTTCTTTGTTCGGCGCAATGAAGATGACAAACTCCATGCCTCTTTCTTCCAGATAATCCCGCCAGAAAACGCAATTTTCCGCCAGCACTGCCAGTTCATCATCGGACATCAGATTGGTTCCTTGATAGCAGGCAAGCGGATCACCGTCCTCCTTGCTCACATAAAAGAGCCAGTTTTCTTTGCCAATCAGCACATTATCACTGGTGGAGCGGCGGAACAGATAGTATTCCACCGCCGAATTGAGCGTCATCAGCTCATTGCGGAATGGAAGCCGATCCTCCAGGTATTCAGCAAAGGCGTCAGGAAAGCTGCTGTAGGTCGCCAGGCTCAGCTCCGGCATAGACGCCTTCTGCCGGTTCTCGTAGTTGGTGTTATCCGCCCAGGGCTGCAAGACAAACCAGCTCACCCAGGACAGGCACAGAATGGCTACAAAGGCAATCATGAGAATCCATGAACCCATGCGCTTCTTCATTCTCTTTCCTCCTTAGAACTGGAAATAGATAAACGGATTATAGTTGCTGCCTGCAATGGAAGCCATGCAAAGCAACAGCAACAACACGCAGCAAATAGCTTCCGGCACGGAATACCGCCACTTATGCATAAACTTCTCCGGAATCCACTTGGAAAAGCCCATGCCCAGGAAAGCAACAATGCCAACTGCTACAGTTTTCAGATCCATGTATTCCGTCCATGGCAGAGCAGCATCCGAATAGTGCCATGGCAGCAGCATATGCAGCATATAGCGAACAGCAACGCCGGTACTGGGCGCTCTGAACAGCATCCAGCCGAAGATCACTACCAACATGCAGTACACAACGCCAATGGCCTTATGCCGATCCAGCCATTTTTTCAGTCCCAGCCGTTCAAGGATGGCAAAGAATCCGTGGTACAGCCCCCACAGCACAAAGGACATATCCGCACCGTGCCACAGTCCCGTCAGGAAGAACACGATGCACAGGTTCACATAGGTTCTTACCGTACCTTTCCTGTTGCCGCCCAATGGAATATACACATATTCCCGAAACCAGGAGCCAAGGGAAATATGCCATCTGCGCCAGAACTCCGTGATGGAGGAGGACAAATAGGGGTACTGAAAATTCTCCATAATGTCAAAGCCAAACATTTTTCCAAGACCTATGGCCATATCCGAGTACCCGGAAAAATCATAATAAATCTGGAAGGTATACGTCAGTGCCGCAGCCCAGGCCGCACCGCCGCCCACCATGGACACGTCATGGCTGAAAATGGCGTCCACACAGGCGCCCATGACATTAGAAATCAGCACCTTCTTGGCAAGGCCGATGACAAAGCGGCGGAATCCCATGGTGACTCCGTCCCATGTAATGCTTCGATCTTCAATTTGCTGATTGATGTCCTTATACTTGACAATCGGGCCTGCAATCAGCTGGGGAAAGAAGGAAATGTAGAGTGCCACATTCACCAGTTTTGGGGATGCGTCCGTATCCCCGCGGTATACATCCACAATGTAGGAAATAGCCTGAAAGGTAAAGAAAGAAATACCGATGGGCAGCGCAATTTGCGGCACAGGCAAAACCTCGCTGCCGCAGACTTTGTTCAGCATGGACACGAAGAAACCGGCATACTTGTAATACCCCAGTATAGCCAAGTCACACACCACGCCAAGGGTCAGCACCGCCTTTTTCCCGTTTCCGCTGCATTGGGCGATTCCCCTGCCCACCAGCCAGTTGAGCACCACGGAGGCCATCATCAGCAGCACCAAATAAGGCTCGCCCCAAGCATAGAAAATCAAGCTTGCCGCCAGCAGCAAAATGTTGGAGTATTTTTTCT
>CAVKHY010000028.1:2036-7131 GCA_963656345.1 bacterium
TATGAAGTAATTCAGCAAAAATACCACCGGCAGAAATACCCACAGAAAAACAGCCGAACTGAATACCACCCGAATCCCTACCTTCCATGAAAGAACGTGCAGTATGCTGCAAATCAAATCCTTCACAGCTTACCATAATCCATCGGGTTTGTAAATGGATTCGCTTGCTTAACAAAAGATCGGCGTACTCTTGCAATACGCCGACCTTTTCTCCTATCGTTACTTTTAATCGAGGCAAGCCTTGCGGACTGCATCCAGCGCATGCTTCACCGTCAGGGTGCGGATACGATCCCGATTTCCTGCCAGATCCAGCCGAATGGCTTTCACGCCTTCCTGCGTAGCGAGACCCAGGTACACCGTGCCCACAGGGATTTCCGGTGTTCCGCCGTCCGGCCCTGCAAGCCCCGTGGCGCTGACGGCAATGTCCGTCCCCAGCTTTTCCCGTGCGCCCTTAGCCATGGCCATGGCCACCTCTGCGCTGACCACATTGCAGCGTTCAATGGTCTCCGCCGGCACACCCAGCAGAATCGTCTTGGTGTCGGTTTGGTAGGTAACAAAGCCGCCCCGCACTACCTGAGAGGCACCGGGCACCTCCACCATGGTGGAAGAAATCAGTCCGCCGGTAAGGCTTTCTGCGGTTGCTACCGTTTTTCCTGCCTTCTTCAGGGCTTCCACGGCTGAAATTGCAAGGGACCCCCGGTCATCTTCATTCACGGCGTAAACCACATCGCCAAGGATACTCTTGACCTTATCTACCAGGGGCAGCACCAGAGCGAGGGCTTCCTCCTTGGTGGCGGCGCAGGCCGTTGCACGCAGCTGCACTTCCCCAAGGGAGCAATACGGGCTCAGACTGGGATTGCTCTGCATTTCCAGCTCCTGCAGCCGCTGATCTACTTCGCTTTCCCCCATGCCGAAGATGCGGATGTACCGGCTCACCAATACCTGCCCCGACCGCCTCTGAAGCCAAGGCTCGACCTGATCGATGAACATAGGCTGCAGCTCATAGGGCGGCCCGGGCAGATGGATCACCACCTTGCCCTCCCCCATGGGGACAATGGCGCCCGGCGCCGTACCGTTAGGATTCAGCATCAGCACGGTATCTTCCGTAAACATGGCCTGACTCATGTTGTTCATGGTCATGTGCTTGTGGTACTGCTGAAAACGTTCCCGAACCATCTGCTCCGCTTCCGGGCGAAGCACCAATTCCTTGCCTGCCACCTTGGCCGCCACACGTTTGGTAATGTCATCCACCGTGGGTCCAAGGCCGCCGGAGGTGATCACCACATCCGCACGGGACAAGGCCAGCCGGTAGGCCTCCTCCAGCCGTTCCGCATTATCCCCTACCACCGTTTGGTGATACTGGGAAATGCCCAGTGCGGAAAGTCGGCGGGAAATAAACTGGGCATTGGTGTTCAGCACCTGACCCATCAGCAGTTCCGTACCCACACAAAGAATTTCAGCGATCATGAAGCATCTGCCTTCCTTCTGTCACTTGATATCCTTCAGGCATGCGCCGTTCTTCACAAAATAATCAATGCCGCTCCACAAGGTAATCACCAGCACCCACAGTGTCAGTATGCCGCTGACCCAGCTGCGCATCACCGGCTCACGGGAAATCATCAGCCACAGGATCAGCACGATCTGGCTCACCGTTTTCACCTTGCCCAGCTTTCCTGCCGCAATGACCTTGCCATGGGTAACGGCAATCATCCGCAAGCCGTCCACACACAGCTCCCGTGCCAGAATCACCACCGTGACCCATGCCAGCATCATGCCATGCTGAATCAGCATAATGAGCGCACTGAGCACCAGTAGCTTATCCGCCACCGGGTCAACAAACTTGCCGAAGTCCGTCACAATGTGCTGCTTGCGGGCAATGTATCCATCCAGAAAATCCGTCAGTGCCGCCACGGCAAACACAATGGTCGCCAGCACATTGCACACAGGCGTTTGGGGATACATCAGGGCTACCATCACAGGAATCAGCGCCACCCGCATCAAAGACAGCTTGTTGGGCAGATTCATACCTGTTCCCCCTTCAGGTCGTAGGTCTCAGCACCGGTAATCTTCACCTGCACAAAGTCCCCGGGCTTCACCGTTTCCTTGGCCGTAAAGTAAATGCTGCCATCCGCATCCGGAGCTTCCCACTGGCTGCGGCCCAGGCATTGATGTGCCTGTACATCCGTCACCAGCACCTTCTCCGTGGTGCCCACCCGGGCGGTGTTCCGCTTCAGGGAAATATCCTGCTGCATGGTCATCAGCCGTGCCAGACGTTCCTGCTTCACTTCTTCAGGAATCTGCTCCGGCATCTTTGCTGCAGGCGTGCCTTCCTCGGCAGAGTAGGCAAAGGCACCCATCCGGTCAAATTCCGCCTCTGCCAGGAAGTCCATCAATTCCTGGAATTCCTCTTCCGTTTCTCCCGGGAAGCCTACGATGATGCTTGTCCGCAGGATGAACCCCCGCTCCCGTGCGCCCTTCAGGCAGCGGCGAATGTCGGAGGAATCTCCCTGCCGGTTCATCCGCTTCAGAATTCGGTCGTTTATATGCTGCACAGGAAGATCCAGATATTTGCAGATGTTGTCATGCTTAGCCATCACATCCAGCAGGCGATCATCTGTTTCATCCGGATAGCAGTACAGTACCCGAAGCCACTCCACACCGGGGATACCTGCTGCTTTCTCCATCAATTCAGGCAGAGCGGACTCCTTCTGCCAATCCGTACCATAGCGGCTGGTATCCTGCGCCACAAGGATGTGTTCCTTCACACCCTTGCCGGCAAGGAGGGTCATTTCGTTCAATATATCTCCCATGCGCCGGGAACGATAAGGTCCCCGAATCATGGGAATGGCACAGTAGGTGCAGCGGTTGGAGCAGCCGTCCCCAATGCGGGTATAGGCGGAGTACCCGGGGGTGGTCAGCACACGGGCATGCTCCGCATAATGGTAATCATCCCGGCACAGTGCCATGCGTTTGCCGCCAAGAGCCTTGCGGATCGCCGTGGGCAGCTGCTCATACTGGTTCACACCCATGAGCAGGTCGATCTCCGGCATTTCCGCCATCAGATCCTTCTCGTACCGCTGGGCAAGGCAACCGGAAACGATCAGCAGCTTGCACTTGCCGGTTTTCTTATACTCCGCCATTTCCAGAATGGCGTCAATGGATTCTTCCTTTGCCGGGCCGATGAACCCGCAGGTGTTCACCATCAAAATATCCGCCTCTGCCGGATCGCCGGTAAAAGCGTACCCATTTTCCTGCAAAATACCCAAGGCTGTTTCACTGTCAACACGGTTTTTGTTGCATCCCAGTGAAATAATGCCTACCTTCATCTGTTCGGTCATGAACTCAAACTCCTGTCCCTTAGCCACGGTTCTGTTGTTTTCCTGTCACTGGGCTATTGTACCACAAAATTAAGGTTTTGAATAGTTGGCGAAAAAGGGGATTTGGGGTGATGACGCAAGATGATGGCATCCTTTCACCCCACTTGTGCTGAAAGACATTTTTTGATAAAATACTTGCATGGTTTCGCAGCTTTGGCTGCAAAAAGATGGAGGGATATGGACGATGCTGGAGATTGGCGGGTTGCTGAAGGAAGGAAAAGGCAAGCGACTGTACGCTACCAACGATCCGGATACCTGCGTCGTGTACTTCAAAGATGAAGCCATGGCGTTTCATGGGTTAAAGCGGGGACGCATCCTGGGCAAGGGCGAAGTCAACAATGCGGTGTGCAAACACATCTTTGAAATGTTGACGGAAAAGGGTGTGGAGAATCACTTTATCCGCCAGCTGGATGCCCGGCAAAGTCTGGTGAAGCGGGTGGAAATTGTTCCCTTTGCCGTGAAGGTGCGAAACATTGTGGCCGGCAGTCTGGCGCGGCGCATCGGCTATCCCATTGGCACCAAGCTGGATACCACCGTGCTGGAGTGCGTCCTCCGCAGTGCCGAAGACGGAGACGATCCCTTGGTGAACACCACCCACATTCTGGCCATGAAGCTGGCCACGGAAGAAGAAGTGAATCAGATGCTGGCCATGGCTCGCCGGGTGAACGAAATCCTGGTGGCCTACATGCGGGAAATTAACATTGAAGTCATTGACTTCAAGCTGGAGTTCGGCAGATATCACGGGAAAATCATTCTAGCGGATGAAATCACTCCGGACACTGCCCGTTTCTGGGATGCCCGCACCCATGAACCCCTGGACATTGATCGATTCCGCCGAGACTTGGGCAATGTGGAGCAGGCTTATCAGGAAGTGCTTCACCGGATGATGGGGGAAGAATAAATGCAGGCCATGAAACGAATCACCGTCTTTGCTGCTGTGCTGGTATGGATGATGCTGCTTCTTGTCTCCGCTGCGGGAGAAGGGGAATTTCCAGCGCTGAATGATGCGGGCTTTCTGGATGAGGGAGAGTTCGTATATGAAAATGCAGAGGATGGCGTGTGGCGATACGTCAGTGCCACCCTGAAGGTGGAAATTTATCGGCAGACCCAGACCAGCCCCACCAAACAAATTTGGTATGAGGCGGAGGTATGGAGCCGGGATGGAGAAACCTTCCGCATGATTCCCAATGATGCAGAAAAGCGGATGAAGAGTCAGGACTGGCCCTATAAAATTGCCCGGAAAAACCAGACCGTGTTCGCCCTGAGCAGCGACTTTGCCCAGCTGCGCATGACCCAGAAGAAGCGGGTAGGCATTATCATCCGGGATGGGGTCATTCTTTCCGAAAGAACCCTGGCGAAGAACAAAGGAACTTTCCCCAACCTGGATACCCTGGCGCTTTTCCCGGATGGCGATATGCAGGTTTTCTGGTCGGATGAAAAGACAGCGGAGGAGTACCTGGAAATGGGTGCAACGGACGTGCTGGCCTTTGGCCCATGGCTCATTCGCGACGGCGAACTAAACACCAAGGCACTGAAGAAGTACGGCACCAGCGCCGCCCAGCGGACAGCCATCGGCATGGTGGAAAAAGGGCACTACTTTGCCATGATGCTGGAAGGTCGGCACAGCGGCAGCAAGGGTGCAGGCATCTCCTTCCTAGCGGAAAAGCTGCTGGAAAAGGGCTGCACCACTGCCTTTAATCTGGACGGCGGGCAAACCT
>CAVKHY010000028.1:7141-25314 GCA_963656345.1 bacterium
CCTCCTGCATCCTGTTTATGGGACATCAATTGTGCCGCAGCAATAAGAACAACGCCCGGGCTTCCTCCCGGAAAACGGCAGAGATTCTGGGCATCGGCACCTCGGAGCAGGTAGCGGCGGTAGACGATCCCTGGTGAGACGGAAATCTTTCTCAGACACTGGCAGAATCCTGTCAAATCTGCTATACTACCCCGGATGGATGAATAAGCATCCAGAAACATTGGAATCATGGGTGGAATATTTCCGCCCTACACGAAGGAGAATCACCATGAAAGAACCGATCCTGCTGATTCTTGCAGCCGGTATGGGCAGCCGCTACGGCGGACTGAAGCAAATCGATCCCGTAGGGCCCTGCGGCGAGGTCATTCTGGATTACAGCATTTTTGACGCACGCCGGGCAGGCTTTAAGCGGGTCATCTTTCTCATTAAGCATGAGATTGAGGAAGACTTCCGCCGGATTGTAGGTCAGCACATCGAGCCTTTCATGGAGGTTCGTTATGCCTTCCAGCAGGTAGATATGCTGCCTGCCCCCTATACCGTACCGGCAGGGCGGACGAAGCCCTGGGGGACCGGTCATGCGGTGCTGTGCTGCAAAGAGCTGATCGATGCACCCTTTGCAGTGATCAACGCCGATGATTATTACGGCATCTCCGCCTTCAAAGAAGCCTATGATGCACTGTCTTCCATGGATGACACCGATCCTGCTCATTACATGATGGTAGGCTATCATGTTGAAAACACCCTCAGCGATAACGGACACGTATCCCGGGGCGTTTGCACGGTGGATGATCAAGGTATGCTGACCGACGTGTGCGAGCGAACCCATATCATCAAAACCACGGATGGCCCCCTGTACACCGAGGACGGGGAAACCTATCACCGGATTCCCGTCGGTAACTTGGTCAGTATGAACTTGTGGGGCTTTACCCCCAACTTTGTACAGGCGTTGGAGCGGGACTTCCCTGCCTTCCTGGACGATGCTCTGGCAAACAATCCGCTCAAGGCGGAATTCTTCCTGCCTACCGAAGTGAACAGCATGCTGAGCACTGAGGAAGCCACCGTACAGGTACGCTCCAGCCATGATCGGTGGTTCGGCGTAACCTATCAGGAGGATAAGCCGGTGGTGGCGCAGGCTGTGAAGCAGATGGAGGACGACGGACGCTATCCCCGGGGACTGTGGGCAAGCGAACAGTAAGCAAGTTGCTCGACCGTAACGGTTATGCATGGAGAAACCCCTGTTTCGGAAACGGAGCAGGGGTTTCTCCTATGCAATTTCATCTTACAGCGGTGCCAATCCGGCAAAAGAAGGAATTGATACCGCCGATGTCGAATCATCTGACCCAATGAAGGAGGGGAAAGCACCATGCAGGATCGGATTGTGGTGGTTAACACCGGAGGCAGCGCGTGCGGCAGTCTGGCACGAAAGCTCCGCGGAGAGCACATATATTGCCGGGTACTGACCCTGGCGAATGTCTTAAAGGATCTGCAGACCCCCGGGGCAAAGGGTATCCTGATTCCCGGCGGAAGCCTTGGAGAAGCCGACACAGGCCTCGATTGGCCGGTGCTGCTGTCCCTTGATCTGCCTCTGTTAGCCATGGGAGATGCTGCGTTGGGGCTCTGCCTTCATGCAGGCGGCACGTTGGGAGAAAAGAAGGATACTCCTACCGTGGCGCAGGTGCAGTATCCCTTGGCGGATCCTCTCTTTGACCAGGTGGAGCCGGGAGAGCGGTACCTGACGAACCTGCGTACCATGCTGCTGCCGGAGCGTGCACATCCTGCTGCACAGGCCCAGGAAGGCGTGCTTGGCTTCCGCCTGGGTGACAAGCCGGTATACGGCCTGGCCTTCCATGTGGAGCAGAATGACCCGGACGGCATGGGGCTGCTGATGAACTTCTGCCAGCAGGTCTGCGGCTGTGACCCTTGGTGGGAACCCAAACTGGTGATTGAACAGGCACACCGAGAAATGGAAGAGCTCATCGGTGACGGTGAAGCGGTTTGTGCGCTTTCCGGCGGTGTGGACAGCGGCGTGTGCGCCGTGATGGGCAACATGGCGCTGGGGCATCGGCTTCATTGCCTGTTTGTGGATACAGGCCTGATGCGTGAAGGGGAAAGTGACCGGGTCACTCAGTATTTTCAGGAGACCATGGGGCTAAATTTTACCCGCATTGATGCCTCGCATCGGGTTCTGACGGCATTGGCAGGGGTGACCTCGGCCAAAGAAAAAGAGCAGCGAATTACGGATTGTCTCTGTCAGGTGCTGGAAGAAGAGGTGAAGAGAATCAGCAATGTAAGACTGATTCTTCAGGGTACCAATTACAGCGACAGTCTGCTTGGCGGCACCATCATGGCCGATGGGCAGACCCCGGACGGGATTCCCATTCTCGCCCCTCTGCGGGAGTTGTTTAAGAGCGAGGTTCGTGACATTGCCGAGGAGCTTGGGTTTGCCTCCTGGATGATTCACCGCCAGCCCTTCCCGGGCACAGGGCTTGCCCTCCGCATTTTCGGCGAGGTAACGGAAGAGAAACTGGCCGTTCTTCGCCAGGCCGATGATGTTTTCCGTGAGGAACTGAAGCAAAGCGGACAATCGCGTCGTCTGTTAAAGTATTTCGCCGTGTTAGCGGAGGATCCCGCCGGGCAGCAGGAACATCCCTACGTGGTAATTCTTCGTGCAGTACAGGCTGTGGAAGGTGCTTCCGCCATGGCATCCCGTGTGTCCTATGATGTGCTGGAACGGGTTTGTCAGAGTATTCGGCAATCCAGTCCCAAGGTGCGCCGAGTGCTGTATGATTTGACCCCGTCTCGCGACAGCAGTGAGATTGAGTGGCATTAAAAGCATGATTCCCTTTCCTCAAACGATTTCTATTGATCACTGAGAAAGAAGGCGCCCTGATGTTCATCGCTGATACCCATTCCGATACGCTCTATGCCCTTGGTGTGACCCACGAGCAATACCCCATGATTACCCCGGAAAGGCTGAAACAAGGTGGCATCACCCTGCAGACCTTCGCCTTGTGGACAGGCCGAGACGGCAACAAAGGGGACTATGAAGCCATTGTGGCAGCGGAAATGGCGCAAGTGCCCATCTGTCTTGCCAAAGGGCTGAAGCAGGTGGATGACCCTTCGGAGGCTGTGGAGGGAGAAAATGCCTTCATGCTTTCCATTGAGGGCGGCGAGGTCTTTGAGAAGGATTTGTCCACGGTAGCTGCATGGCGGCAAAAGGGCGTCCGCATGGCAGCCTTGCTGTGGAATAACGACAATCGGCTGGGTTACTCTGCCAAGCATGGGGACAAGCGTGGCCTGACGGATTACGGCGTGGCTGTGGTAAAAGAAATGCAGCGGGTAAAGATGGCGGTGGACACCTCCCACCTGAACGAAGCCGGGTTCTACGACATCTTTGCCAAGACAAACCACGCACCTTTGGCTTCCCACAGCTGTTGTAAAGCGCTGTGCGATCATCCCCGCAACCTGACGGATGATCAGCTGCGCCTCCTGATTCGCAGCGGCGGCTACGTTGGCGTGAACTTCTACCCCTGCTTCCTCTCCGATGACGGAAAAGCAGATGTGAAGCGTGTGGCTGATCACATTGACCACATCTGCCAAATGGGCGGTGAAAAGATTGTGGGCTTCGGTTCCGACTTCGATGGCATTGAGGTAACCCCGGACGGACTGGAAAACCCGGCACAAGTGCCTCATCTGTTGGAGGAGCTTCGCCGCCGCGGCTACACGGAAGAAGCCGTGGAAGGTGTGGCCGGAAAGAACCTGCTTAGATACTTCGAAAATTTGTAAACTTGCAAAAAGCAAGGTGGTTCAGCATGACCGCCTTGCTTTTATAATGTGCTTCAGCGATGCCACTATGTAATTGATGAGTAACTCATCTTTCAACCCATATCTTTCATTTGTCTTGCAACTGTCTTATCCTAAGCATGTCAGCTGAACCAAGAGACTCAGCAAGAAGGAGGAAGTTGCTATGATGAATGAACATGTTGTGCATCTGCTTAAGACCGGTATGTGGGATCTGGCTACCTGTGCAGACGGTGAACCCAATGTGGTGCCGGTTGCCTTCAAGGACGTAACCCCTGACGGCAAACTGGTAGTGGGCGATGTGTTCCTGGATACCACACTGAAGAATCTCTCTGCCAGCAACGGCAAGATCGCCATTTCCGTTTACGATGCGCAGAAGCTGGAAGGTTATCAGGTGAAAGGTACTGCTCAGTACGTTACGGAAGGTGATGTGGTTGCTGCCTTTAAGGCCATGGTGGAAAAGATGTTCAACGGTGCTGCTACCGCCAAGGGAGCCCTGATCATCACCCCTGAAAAGGTAATCGTCACCACCCCCGGTGCCGACAACAAGAAGGAACTGTAATGGACAGAGTGGGTGCAAGCTTGCACGCACCCAATCCTTTCCCATCGCTTGCATGAGCCCCCGGTTCCCGCTATAATCATAGGATGAAAGGTAAGGTGTCAGCCATGTATCAACGGAAGCTGGAAAAGGACATCCGCTGTCCCCTGGAGTATGGCATGGAACTGTTCGGCGGCAAGTGGAACTCCCGCATTATCTGCGTGCTGGCCACCCTGGGCACCCTGCGCTACAGCGAACTTCGCCGGGAAATGGGCAACATCACAGATACCGTGCTGGCAGCCACACTGAAAGAGCTGATGGTCAACAGCATGGTGGAGCGCAGATCCTATGACGAAATTCCGCCCCGGGTGGAATATTCCCTGACAAAAAAAGGTGCTTCCGTGGTGCCGATTTTGAAGAGCATCTGCCATTGGGCCGGCGTGTTCTACAAAGAGGAAGAAGGCACGCCCATGGTTCAGTGCCAGAAGTGCGACCATCGATAAACTGCATTTCACGAAAGCAAGAGGGAACCGACACACCGCCGGTTCCCTCTTATCGTTGTTGTCAATGATGTATTATGCCTTATTCGCTTCATCCTTTGCCTGAAGGCTCAGCTCAATGAATGCCTGAATTTGGGAGATATTTTGGAAATACTCATCTCCCGTTCCCCGGTCGTGACTGCCGTGGGCAAGCACGGTCAGCAGCACCGGGTTCTTTTCGTCCGCACAGGCCTGCATCCGCACGGCAAACTTCTTGCCATGATAGGGCGGCACATTGTTGTCCATCTCCCCGGTCTGCACATAAACCCAGGGGTAAACCGTGCCTTCCTTCACATTGTGATAGGGCGAATAGGAGTACATGTACTTGAAGGTTTCTTCATCTCCCAGCGGATCCCCGTACTCGGTCACATACATCATGCCCCGGTCGTCATTGCGGAAGCGCAGCATATCCGTATGAGGTACGCTGGCAATCACCGTGCCGAAGAGGTCAGGCCGCATGGTGGTAACAGCCGTCATCAGCAAGCCGCCGTTGGACAGACCCGTGGCAATGATCTTTTCCGGGCAGGTCCAGTGCTGGTTCACCAGGTATTCCGCAATGTCGATAAAGTCCGTAAAGGCATGCTTCTTTTGGTTGAACATAGCGCCTTCATGCCATTTCTTGCCATACTCAAGGCCTCCACGAATAATGGCATGGGCATACATCCGTCCCATCCGTGCCCATTCCGTCAGCTTGTAACAGGTCACGTACTCAATGGCTGTGGGATTGTTGGAAGCGGCATATCCGCCGTAACCATAAATCAGGGTAGGAACCTTTCCGTTAGGCTGTAAATCCTTCCGACGGACAAGGTACACGGCAATCTGCTGACCATCCCGAGCCGGCAGGAAGCACTGATCCACCGTCAGGTCATCGCACTGCTCCGGTGCCTTGGTGATGCACTTGACTTTCAGCGTGTTCACGTCCAGTCCATAAACAGCCTTTTCCATCAGGAAGCTTTGAAAGGAGAAATACAACTGATCCGCCTGGGACGCAGTGCCGGCATCCGTAAACATGGCATGTCCGTACCGATCCGGCAGGGCAACGGTCTGCTTCTTTTTTCCGTCCATGGTGTATGCCTGCACTTCGGTACACCCATCCCGCTCATAAACCGCAATCAGCCCTGCCTTCGTCACGAAGCAGTCCGTCAGCAGACAGTTCTTTTCCGGGATAATCTCTGTAGCATCGGTAAGCAGACAGTTTGTGTGAGACAGCTGCGTCTTTTCAATGGCCACCACCTTACAGAAATCCGCTCCCTGATTGGTGGTGAAATACAGCTTATCCCCCTGCATGCCGATCAATTTCCATGTACCTACACCATCATTCAGACGAGTTACATGCCCATCGGCATCCTGCCAGATGACCTGAATATCCACATAGGTATTCATGGCATCCATGAGGATACCGCCGTCCGGGCCTTCATACACGTCAATCCACACCGCATCGCCGGGATGCTCATAAATCGGCTCCCGCTTGGCCGTCTGCCAGTCGTACCGATAAACGGTATTGATGTTGCGGTGATGTTCAGTATCCACCACGGCTCCATCGTAAAGGACATAGCGGCCGTCTGCCGTCCAGGTCATGCCGAACAAATCATCCAGGCAGGCCAGTTCCTTCTTTTCCGCATCATTCCACAGGATCACCGCACACCGGGGATGCCCGTGGAGGACGCCGAGAATGGCGTAAATGGGTTCCTTGGCCGGGCAGGGATACACACCGTAGATGTTCATGCGATTATCGAAGGTTTCCGCATTGGCAATCACATGATGCACGGAGTAGTCATTATTCAGGGCGACAATTTCGCTCAGTCCGCCAGGCAAAGCCCGAACAGCAGCGATCTTTCCACCTGCCTCCTCCACAGAAGCAATATCCGTCAAGGGCTTTCCCTCACGAAGCTTCGCTTCCCGTGCAGCAAGGTCAAAGCTCGGGTGAGCGGCGAAAAAAGCCTTGGTATACGCATTTTCCGCCTGGACAATGGCCTTGGTTTCCTCACTGTCCCGCTGTTCAAGGTAACGGTAGGGATCCGTAACCTCCACACCGAAATACGTATCGACCACCGGCTTCACCGGAACTTTCGGATAATTTCGGCTCATGATATCTGCTCCTTACTCATTCATGATAAATTCCTGCGGATGATGGCACGCCACCTGATGGTCATCACTACCTGTGAGCACCGGCGTTTCCTGTGCACACTTTTCGGTAGCATACGGGCACCGTGTGCGGAAGCGGCAACCGGAAGGAGGATTGATAGGGCTGGGGATTTCACCGGTCAGCAGCTTATCCTTCCCCATGGCCTTCTTGCCGATCTGAGGCGTAGCATTCAGCAGAAATTTCGTGTAGGGGTGCCTGGGGTGAGCATAGATCTCCTCGGTGGTGCCGATTTCGCAGATCCTCCCCAGGAACATGACGCACACCCGATCAGAAATGTAGTGCACCACGCTCAAGTCGTGAGAGATGAACAGGTAGGTCAAGCCCAGCTCTCGCTGCAACTGCTTCAGCAAATTCAGCGTCTGTGCCTGAATGGACACGTCCAGCGCACTGACAGGCTCATCGCACACCACCAGTTCAGGGCAAAGGGCAATGGCTCGGGCAATGCCTACACGCTGCCGCTGTCCGCCGGAAAACTGATGGGGATACCGCCCCAAATGCTCCGGGTTAATGCCTGTCTTTTGCGCCAGATCCAGCACCATTTCCTGCTGCTCCCTCTGGCTGTAACCTGCCGCACGCAGGGGCTCGCAAATGCTCTTCTCGATGGTAAACCTGGGGTCCAGGGATGCATAAGGATCCTGAAAAATCAGCTGCATATGCCGCCGGAACCTGCGCAGTTCTTTTTTCTTCAGCTCCGTCAGCTCCGTGGTGCCAAAGCGGACGGTTCCGCTGTCAGGCTCAATCAGGCGAATCAGCAGCCGTCCCAAGGTGGACTTGCCGCAGCCGCTTTCCCCGACCAGGGAAAGGGTTTCTCCCTTGTAAATTTGCAGGCTTACATCCGTCACGGCCTGTACCTGACCGTTGGGTGCTTTGAAGGTTTTCGTCAGATGCTGTGCCTCCAGCAACACTTCCTGCGTCATGCATCCACCTCCTTCAGTCCTTTTTCATAGCGGAAGCACCGCACGGTATGCCCCGGTATAGGCTCGTATAAGTCAGGATGCTCCGCCCGGCATCGCTCTCCTGCGTAAGGGCATCGATCGCAGAAGCGGCATCCCTCAGGCACGTGCTGCAAATCCGGCACCATGCCGGGAATGTTCTCCAATGCCTGCACCTTCTTCTGCATGGTGGGCACAGACTGAATCAAGCCGTTGGTGTAGGGATGCAGCGGATGTTCGAACAGGGCATCCGTCTCCGCATGCTCCACAATTTCTCCCAGATACATGACGTTCACATCATCGCACAGCTCCGACACAATGCCCAAATTGTGGGTAATCATCAGAATGGAGGTATCGAAGTGCTCCTTCAACTCCCGCATCAGCTGCAAAATCTGTGCTTCAATGGTTACGTCCAAAGCGGTGGTAGGCTCGTCCGCAATCAGCAGCTTGGGGTTGCAGATCATGGCCATGGCGATGCAGATTCGCTGCCGGAGGCCGCCGGAAAGCTGGAAAGGATACGCCTTGTATCGTGCCTCGGCATCCGGCACGCTGACAGCGTTCAAAATTTCAATCACCCGCTTTTTCCGCTCTGCTTTGTTCAGGTTTGTGTGCAGAATCAATACCTCTTCAATCTGCTTGCCTACTCGCACCACAGGGTTCAAGGCTGTCATGGGCTCCTGAAAAATCATGGAGATGCTCTTGCCGGTCATTTTCCGCATTTGCTCCGGAGTGAACTTGGTGATATCCTCGCCTTCGAAAAGCATTTCACCACCGGATACGGTACTGTTGGATGCCAGCAATCCCATGATGGACATGGCCGTCATGGATTTTCCGCATCCGCTTTCCCCCACCAGTCCCACCACAGTGTGAGGGGGAATATCCAGGTTCACACGATTGACCGGGTAGGTGATTTGATTCCCATTGCGAATGGAAATTTCCAAATTGCGAATGGAAAGAAGCATTTCGTTCATCATTCATAACCAGCCTTTGAACAGGATTCAGCACAGGTATGAAGCTCCGATGCACGGAACTTCATACCTGGGTTGATGCCCGAGGGATAGAGACATTCTCCCCATCCCCCGGGCAGATGCAAGCATCTTAGTCCTGGAAGTAAGCCTTCCACAGGTAAATCCGATACGTAGCGGGTACGCAGGCATCAATGCCCTGCAGCTTGGCGCTGCCCACAACCTTCATCTGGATATCATACAGGGGCACATACTGGGACAGATCCCGTGCCGCCTCGATGGCAGCCAGGGTGTAGGGCTCACGCTCGTCGTCATCCCAAGTTTCGGCAGCCTTCTGCAGATTGGTATCATAGGCTTCGTTGGACACGCTCAGGCCATACATGTTATAGAAACCGTCGGTGGCAAAGTAGCTAAGCATTTCCTCAGGAGAGGAATACGCCACGCCAAAGTCTGCGATGGTAATGCCCACGGTGGCATCGTACCACATGTCGTAATAGGTAGAGGTTTCAACAATGTTCAGTTCACTATTGATGCCGATGGCCGTCAGATCAGCCTGCACGGAAAGACCGGCCATTTCCTGATCGGGCGTCACGGTAATCGTCAGGGTAGAACCATCGTAGTTGGAAGCAGCCAGATGTTCCTTGGCGGCTTCTACATCATACTGGTACACAGGCACCTTATTGGCGTAACGACCCATCAGCTTTTCACTGTAATAGTTGGTAGCAGGGGTTGCGTCATGACCCATGTAAGCAGCCACGTTTTCCCGGTTCACTGCCTGGTTCACCGCCAGAGCCAGCTCGTTATCACTGTTGAAGGGTTCGCCCCACAGCAGTAGCGTCTTGCAAGCCCAGCCGGCACAGGTGTATACGGTGAAGTTCTCGCTGGCGGCAATCTGCACGTCGCTTTCATTCATGGTCATTTCGATAAACTGAGCTTCGTCATTTTCCAGTGCTACCAGTGCTACTGCGCTGTCCAAGGGCACCCGGACTTCCACAGTTTTGATGGCAGGCGTACCCTGGAAATAATCTTCCCGAGCCTTCAGTACCACATAGTTGGTCACCGCATCAAAGGATGCCACCGTATAGGCACCGGAGCCTACAGGATTCTTGGCGAATTCATCCTCATGACCATCACGAGCAGTGGGCGAAACAATGGGCAGATAGTCCGTGCAGAAAGGAATGATAGAGGAATAGGATGCATACTTATAAATCTTAAAAGTATAGTCATCCACCTTCTCAATGTCCTTGATCACGGTAGAATAGGTGTAGCCCCAGGAGCTCATCTTCAGTGCGGACTGATAGCTGTAGATAACAGCATCCGTGTTCACAGGCGTGCCATCAGAGAAAGTCACGTCATCCCGAAGGGTCACGGTGTAATAGGTGCCGTCATCACTCAGAGACCATTCTTTGGCCAGCATGCCGTGATAATCACAGTTCTCATCCCGCTGCCACAGGTTGTCGAACACATTGGTCATCACAATGTTGTCCATATCAATGGTGTCGGCATAGGGATCCAGATTTTGAGACTTCGTGGAAGGGATAACAACCAGCGTTTTGCCTTCTTCTTCAGCAGAGGCAAAGGTGACCAGTCCCATAACCAGCGTGATGGCCAGGACAAGAGCGAGAAGCCTTTTCATAGTCGGATTCCTCCTTTTGTTGTATACAGACCGGTTAAGCCGGTTTGCAGCTTATTTCCTGCGGCGGGGATCAATGGCATCCGCCAAGCCGTCCCCCACCAGGTTAAAGCACAGCGCCGTCAGCACCAGCGCAAGGCCCGGGAAAATAGCCATGGACGGGTTTGTGCGCATGTACTTCATGGCATCGGAAAGCATGTTTCCCCACTCTGGGGTGGGTGGCTGAATGCCCATGCCGATATAGCTAAGCCCGGCAGCAGACATGATGGTAGAAGCAATGCTCATCATGGCATCCACCAAAATGGGGCCGATGGCATTGGGCAGGATGTGATGCATCACAATGAACCGGTCGGTGGAGCCGCTGGCACGAGCCGCCTCGATAAAATCCTGCTGAGCGACACTCAGCACCACAGAGCGGACAATCCGGGTGTATCCCGGCACGCTGGCAATGGACAGGGCAATGATCATCGGCTCCAATCCCCGCCCCATCACGGTAACGATCATGAGCAGCAGCAGCATGTAGGGGATGCACATCAGGGCATCCATGACCCGCATCAGCACCGAATCATACACGCCACCGTAATAGGCGGCGGTAGCTCCCAGTATGCAGCCAATGGCCATGGAAAAGAACGTGCAGCCAATACCGAAAATCAGAGAGTACCGGGTTCCATACAGTACTCGGGCAAACAGATCCCGGCCTGCACTGTCCGTGCCGAACCAATGAGCAGCACTGGGACCCTGTAGCCGTTCTGCCGGGTTCATGCCGATGACTTGGGTGTTATAATCAATGAAAAAGTCACAGCCGATGGCTACCAGCATAATCAACGCCAGCACAACGGCCGCCATCAGCGCCAGCCGATTCGCCTTAAAGTTTCGCCAAATATCACTGCCATGGCTTCCGGTGGCTTTGGTCACGTATTTCTTCCGCTTGACAAACATCAGAAGCCTCCTTAATATTTGGCACCCACTCGGGGATCCAGCACAGCATACAGCAGATCAACCACCAGCATCACCACCATAAACATGGCAGCAATAAAGATGGTGGAACCCATAATCACCGGCACATCCTTGCTCTGGATGGCGGAAAGAATGCTCTCGCTGAATCCGGGGAGACCGAATACCTGCTCAGTAATCATGGCGCCGCCCAGCAAACCTGCAAAGCTCATGCCAAGCTGGGTCACCACAGGCATCAGGGCATTGCGAAGAGCATGACGGAAGATAATGCGGGAAGGCCTGCAACCTTTGGCACGGGCGGTACGGATGTAGTCCTGCTCCAGGGCTTCCAGCATGGTGGTACGAGTCATGCGGGACAGGTAAGCCGCCGAAGGTAATGCCAGCGTCAACACCGGCATGATGTAGCCTGTCCAGTCCTTAATACCGTTGGAAGGCAGCCATCCAAGCCGAAGGGAAAAAATGAGGATCATCAGCACGCCCAGAAAAAAGCTGGGCACGGATCCCAACAGCATGGCCAGCACTGTGGTCACCCCATCCACAGCAGAGTGTTTTTTCACTGCGGAAAGAATCCCCGACGGAATGCCCACCAGGGCACTGACAGCACAGGCCAGCAGTGCCAGCAGCGCCGTTACGCCGAATTTCGGCAGCAGCAAGTCAAACACCGGTACGGAGTGCTTGTAGCTGTCTCCAAAGTCCCCCTCCAGAAAAATGCCTTTCAGGTACTTGATAAACTTCACCGGCAGGGAATCATACCAGCCCAGCTGTTCATTCAGTGCAATTACCTGCTCCTCCTTGGCGTTCATGCCCAGAATAATCCGTCCGGGAGAGCTGGGAATAAAACTGAGAATAACAAATATGATGGCAATAATCAGGATCAGGGTAGGAATTATCATTAAAATCCGCTTGCCTGCATACTTCAGCATCCTGTCGCAACCACTCCCTGCGGATACGGATGGATATCCGCGTCCCAAAAATGAATGTGGTTATTGTATCATCATTTTTTCTGCCGCTCAACCAGATTCGCCATTCAGTACACGAAAAAAACGACAAGAAAAAAACAAAAGCAATGCCCAAGGCACAGGTCACAACGGAATCTCCGTTGCCGGCGTCTTGGGCATGCGTTCTATCATCAATATTGAAAACAAACCGTCAATCAATTTTTCAGCGAGTTCAGAGGTGCGGGAATCCGCCCGCCGCGGGCGATAAAAGCTTCATTGCCATAGGAATTCACCGGCATCACCGGTGCAAAACCCAGCAGACCGCCAAACTCCACCACGTCCCCTGCCTTTTTGCCGGGGGCAGGGATGACACGAACTGCCGTCGTCTTGTTATTGATCATGCCGATGGCAGCCTCATCTGCAATGATGCCGGAAATGGTTGCCGCACTGGTGTCTCCGGGAATGGCGATCATGTCTAACCCCACGGAACATACGCAGGTCATGGCTTCCAGCTTTTCGATGGTCAGGGCCCCGGCGGAAGCCGCTTCAATCATGCCGATATCCTCGCTGACAGGAATGAAAGCACCAGACAGGCCGCCCACATGATTGGAGGCCATGACGCCGCCCTTCTTCACTGCGTCATTCAACAGTGCCAGTGCCGCCGTGGTGCCGGGTGCGCCGGCCATTTCCAGGCCCATTTCCGTCAGGATATGGGCAACGCTGTCTCCCCGGGCAGGGGTGGGTGCAAGGGACAGATCCACAATACCGAAGGGAATATTCAGCCGTTGGGAGGCCTCCCGTGCCACCAGCTGACCCACTCGGGTAATCTTGAAGGCTGTGCGCTTAATGATCTCCGCCACTACGTCAAAAGGCTGACCCTTCACCTGTTCCAGCGCCGTCTTCACCACACCAGGGCCGGACACGCCCACATTGATAGCGCATTCCGGCTCCCCCACGCCGCAGAAAGCTCCGGCCATGAAGGGATTATCTTCCACGGCGTTGGCGAACACCACCAGCTTGGCGCAACCCAGGCCATCCTGTTCGGCGGTCATCTCCGCTGTCTTCTTGATGATCTCCCCCATTTCCCGCACGGCATTCATGTTGATGCCTGCACGGGTGGAACCAACGTTAACAGAGGAGCACAGCCGCTCCGTTTCCGCCATCACTTCCGGGATGGACGCCAGCAGCCGCTCATCAGCGGCGGTTGCGCCCTTTTGCATCAGGGCCGAGTAGCCGCCAAGAAAGTTGACTTCCATTTCATGAGCCGCCTTATCCAACCATCTGGCAATCGGCCTGGGGTCAGCCTGGCAAATCAGGCTCACCGGAGTGACGGAGATCCGCTTGTTCACAATCGGGATGCCCAGCTCCATCTCAATAGCTTCGCCGGTCTTCACCAAATTGCTGGCCACACGGCAGATTTTGTCATAAACCCGTCGGCCGCACTTCTCCCCATCCGCATCGGAGCAATCCAGCAGATTAATACCCAGGGTAATGGTGCGAATGTCGAAATTCTCTTCCTGAATCATCCGCATAGTTTGGAGGATTTCGCCGGTTTCAATCACGTTCTGTTCCTCCTTAAATGCGGTGCATGGCGTCGAACAGATCCATGCGCTGCATGTGAATGGCCATCTTCAGCTCCTCACCCACAGGCTGAAGCTCCTGATTGATGCCTGCAAAGTCCCGCTTGGCACCGTCAATATCCACCACCATCATCATGGTGAAATAACCGCTGAGAATGGTTTGGGAAATATCCAGAATATTCACATTCAGCTCACTGAGTTTGGTGGCCACACGGGCGATAATACCGGTGGTGTCAACCCCGGTCACGGAGATCAAAGCCTTGGTCATAGCGCATTCCTCCTTGTCACTTGTCCTTCACTATAGCTTTTCCTTCAATCTTTGTCAAGGAAAAGGGAGAGGCATGGATGTACTTTGCATGTTTTCTCCATGATGCTTGCAAATCCCTTCCTCATGCCGTATGATAGGGAGGCGAAAACTAACCGAATCATAGGAGGAGGCGGTATCCTTGCAGAAGCAGGTGCTTGCCATACATGATCTCAGCTGCGTAGGACGCTGCTCCCTGACAGTGGCACTGCCGGTGCTTTCCGCCTGCGGACTGCATACTTCCGCCCTGCCTACCGCCCTGCTTTCCACCCACACGGGGGAATTCACCGGCTACACCTGTCTGGATTTAACCCAAGAGATGGAGAAAATTGCCGCCCACTTTGCCACCCTGCCGCTCCGCTTTGACGGGCTGTACACCGGCTTTCTCGGCTCCTTTGAGCAGATTCAGCTGGTGGGCGATGTGCTGGAAACCTATCATCAGCAGAACACCCTGATCCTTGTTGACCCCGTCATGGCGGATCACGGCCGGCTGTATGCCACCTATACCCAAGCCATGGCAGAAGGCATGGGAGACCTGTGCCGCCTGGCGGATGTCATCGTCCCCAACCTGACGGAGGCCTGCATCCTGCTGCGCCGCCCCTACGACCCGACCCCTAGCTGGAACGCCGTTCAGGACATGATGGAGGCACTGTGCCGCCGCTTCAGCTGCAAGCAGGTTATCATTACCGGAGTGGAACAGCATGGCTTGCTGGGTGCTTCCGGCTTCTGCGCTGCCACGGGAGAAACTGCCTTTGCCGGCGGAGAAAAACTGCCTGGTATCTTCTATGGCACAGGGGACGTGCTGGCCAGTGGGCTCATGGGCGGCCTGATGCATGGGCTGTCCATGGAAAAGGCTCTCCATGCCGCCGTCCGCTTTACTCACGCCGCCATGGAACACACGTTTGCAAACGGTCTGCCCCTGCGCTATGGCGTAGCCTTTGAGCAGGCGTTGCCGCTGCTGATGCGTGAAATCGGGGTGTACTGATAAAGATTCCCTTTGTTCCGTTTCTTCCCGCCAATGTGACTCTCCCTTATCTTGCAAAGCAGAAGTGCCGCTTCGACATCATATGAAATCGAAGCGGCACTTCTTAATAACTTTTTAGTTTTTCCCTTGCTGCATGGCCTCATACTTTTCCTGCAGGTACATCCACCGTTCCATGGCCGCATCCAGCTTGGTTTGGGTCTCTTCCTGCTGCGCCATCAACTGGGTCACCTTGGTATAGTCGGCACTATTGGCTTCCAATTCCCTGTCCAACTGCCCCAACTTATCTTCCAGATCGGCAATGGTTTCTTCAATGGTGTCAAAATCCCGCTGTTCCTTAAAGGTAAACTTCAATGCAGGCTGATTCATCCGTCTTGACGCCTGAGCAGATGTACTGCCTTCTTCCTTAGGTTTAAGCTGCAGCGATTCACTCTTCATCTTTGCCAGATAGCTTTCGCAGCCATCGATGTAGGGCACCATGTGCTTGTGCTCAATGGCAAACAAATGGGTCGTCACCCGATCCAGAAAATAGCGATCATGACTGACAGCGATTACTGCTCCCTGGAAAGCATCCAGATAATCCTCCAACACATTCAGGGTCTCTATATCCAGATCGTTGGTGGGCTCGTCCAACACCAGCACATTGGGTGCAGCCATCAGAATGCGCAGCAGATACAGCCGTCGCATTTCGCCACCGGACAGGCTGGCCACCTTCTGATATTGCATGCCGGAAGGGAAAAGGAAAGTTTCCGCCATTTGGGAGGCAGACAAGTCCCCATCCGGGGTATAGACGTGCACCGCCACATCCCGCACTGCATCAATGATGCGGGTGTCTGGATCCAGCGGCGGGCAATGCTGGGCAAAATAGCCGATCTTCACCGTTTCGCCCCGTTCTATGATGCCGCCTGCCGATGGAAGCTCTCCCACCAGCGTGCGCAGCAGGGTGGTCTTTCCTGCGCCGTTGCCGCCTACGATACCAAGGCGATCATCCCGCAGAAGGGTGTAGGAAAAATCCTGAATCAATGCTTCGCCGCCAATAGAAACATTCAAATGCTCCCAACTGAGAATCTTCTTGCCCAATCGGCTGGCAACGCTTTTCATGTTCAGGGTCTGTTCAGGAGGAGCTTCCCGGATGCTGTCCGTCAGCTGATCGAAGCGCTCAATCCGTCCCTTGGCCTTGGTGCTGCGCGCCTGCGCCCCACGGCGAATCCATGCCAGTTCCTTGCGATAGAGGGATTTATTCTTCCGCAGGGTGGCTTCCGCCATTTCCTCCCGCTGAGCACGCTCCTCCAAATAGCCGTCGTAGCTGCACTGATAGCTGTCCACCCGGCCGCCGCCTACATGGAGAATGCGGTTAAAGGCACGCTCCAGCAAGTACCGGTCGTGAGTCACCACCATCAAAGTGCCTCGAAAGCTCATCAGCCGATCCTCCAGCCACTGGGACATATCAATGTCAATATGGTTGGTAGGCTCATCCAGCAGCAGCACGTCGCAGGGACGGCAAAGCACACCGGCCAAGGCCACCCGCATTTTCTGCCCACCGGAAAGCGTTTCCACTTTTACCGATGTGTCCGCAAAGCCCAGCTGGGTCAGAATAGTTTGAGCCTCATAAGCGGCGTTCTCCACATTTTCATCTGGTCTGGCAGGCAGATAGTGAAGAGCCGCCTGCGTGATGGTATCCTCCGAATGAAGTTCCGGCGTTTGGGGAAGATAGGCCACGGTGAGCCCACGGCGTCGGGTAATTTCCCCGTGATCCGCCTCCTCCTGCCCTGCCAGCAGCCGCAGCAGGGTAGACTTGCCTGCACCGTTCCGCCCCACAATGCCCACACGATCCCCATCGGAAATGGTAATGTCCACGTGATCCAGCAGGTGTTTTTCTCCATAGCGCAGGGTTACGTCTTTTACCGAAAATGCGCAGGCCATGGTTGATCCTCCGTTGTTCAGTATTGAAAAAAGACCCACAGTCAAGGACTGAAGGTCTTTTGCTAACGTGCGGGAAACAGGACTTGAACCTGCATGAAGTTAGCCCTCACTAGAACCTGAATCTAGCGCGTCTGCCAATTCCGCCATTCCCGCATGTTGGTGGATGGGGGTGGATTCGAACCACCGAAGCTATCGCGACAGATTTACAGTCTGTTCCCTTTGGCCGCTCGGGAACCCATCCATATGAAATTGATTTTCTCCCTTTATCCAAGGAGATGGAGCTGGCGATGGGACTTGAACCCGCAACCCCCTGATTACAAATCAGGTGCTCTGCCAATTGAGCTACGCCAGCACGAAGCTCCTCAGTCCCAAGAAAGAAAGTGGCGACCCGGAAGGGGCTCGAACCCTCGACCTCCAACGTGACAGGCTGGCGCTCTAACCAACTGAGCTACCGGGCCACAATTTGGCTGTGGGCCTTCAGGGACTTGAACCCCGGACCAACCGGTTATGAGCCGGCCGCTCTAACCAACTGAGCTAAAGGCCCATAACAGCGAATAAAGAAGAGAAGGAGTGACCCCGTCGGGATTCGAACCCGAGTAGCCGCCGTGAAAGGGCGGTGTCTTAGGCCTCTTGACCACGGGGCCACGTTGATGAGGTGTCATCTGGTCGGGGTGAAGGGATTCGAACCCCCGGCCCCATGCTCCCAAAGCACGTGCGCTACCAGACTGCGCTACACCCCGTCGTTCTTATCTCCTTTGGTCTGTCCCGCAGGCGACGTGGATAATGATACACCTTTTTTCGTCTTTTGTCAACCCCTTTTTGAGAAAAAAGTTCAAGTAGTTCTGCTCCCGTGAAGTTAGTGAATTCCCAAAGTAAATGCCACAGCTGCATTTAACAGTGGCATTTAGTCTGGGAAGAAAAAAGAGTAGCATTTAGTC
>CAVKHY010000029.1:0-9078 GCA_963656345.1 bacterium
CCATCGGGTGGATCACAAAGAGCGGGAAATCGAGACCCTGTGCCTGCATCTTCTGCTGCAGCAGCAGCCTGTGGCTCGGGATCTTCGGCTCATTTCCGCCGCCATGAAGATGATTACCGACATGGAACGCATCGGCGACCAGGCAGCGGACATCAGTGAAATTGTCACCATGATGGACTTGTCCAAGCCTCGTCCAGATCATTTCCGTCCCATGGCCAAGGATGCCATCAACATGGTGCACCGTGCCATTGACGCCTTTGTCAACCGGGATACTGCCTTGGCAGAGGAAGTCATTGCCGCCGATGATGCGGTGGATGAAGCCTTCCTCCGGGTCAAGACGGAACTGGTTGCCATGCTGAACAATCAGCCCGGTCTGTCTCAGGAAGTGCTGGATCTGCTGATGATTGCCAAGTACTTTGAGCGCATTGCCGACCATGCGGTGAACATCGCCGAGTGGGTTGTGTATGCGGTTACCGGGTTCTACAAAGGAGAAGAATTGCAATGATCCACGTGGTGGAAGATGATGCCGGCGTTCGGGAGCTGGAGCTTTATGCCCTGCGGCAGGCTGGCTTTGAGGCAGAAGGTTTTGCGGAACCATCTGCCTTCCGTCAGGCACTGCACAAGACTATCCCCCAGCTGGTATTGCTGGATGTAATGCTGCCGGAGGAAGACGGTATCAGTCTGCTTCGCTTTATCCGCAGGGATGCCCATCTGCATAAGGTGCCTGTCATTCTGGTGACCGCACGAGATGCGGAAGTTGACAAGGTGCGCGGGTTGGACGAAGGTGCTGACGACTACCTGACCAAGCCATTTGGGGTGATGGAACTGCTGGCACGAGTGCGGGCACTCCTCCGCCGTGCAGCCGATGTGCCTGCGGATGGCACCATCAGTTTGGACGGCATTGAGCTGGATCGTACCCGGCATCAGGTGTTTGCCGACGGCACACCGGTGATCCTGACCAATATGGAATTTCAGCTGCTGGATTATTTACTGACCCATGCCGGAACGGTGATCACGAGAGAAAAGCTGCTGGATCGGGTATGGGGCACCGTCTATGCCGGGGATACCCGCACGGTGGACGTGCACATCCGCTCCCTGCGGCAAAAGCTTGGCAGCAGCGGCAGTCATATCATCACCATTCGAGGCCTTGGCTACAAGTTGGAGGATGACCATGCGTAAAAAGCTTTTTTCCTGCCTAACCCTGTGCGCCCTGTGCACGGCGGTATTGATGAGCATTCTGGTCATCAGCGGCATGTATCTCTACACGGAAAATCAATTGAAGTCTACCTTGACCAATCTATCGGATACCTTGTCCGCCCAGCTGAATGCCGCTGACAATCCTGCTCAGCTGCTGGAAAGCGGCGTGTATGCCCAGCGTGTAACGCTGGTTGACACGGAAGGTAATGTGCTCTACGACAGCCGCCATGACAGTCAAAGCATGGTCAATCACCTGCAGCGGGAAGAAATTGCCGATGCACTTGCCTCCGGTTCCGGCTGGTCCACCCGTGCATCCGACACCATGGGTGAAAACAGCATCTACTTTGCCCGAAGGCTGAACAACGGCAGCATTCTTCGTGTGGCCGGCACGCAGAAGACCGTGCTGAGCACCGTCAGCGGCGTTGCTTTGTGGCTGCTGGCAGGTATCATCCTGTGTGTGGTGCTGAGCATGATCATTTCCAAAGGGATTACCAATCGCATGGTAAAGCCCATTAACGCCATCGACCTGGATCATCCCATGGAAAGTGACACCTATGAGGAGCTGTCCCCCATGCTGCGCCGCATGGAGCAACAAAATCACCGCATTGCAGAACAAATGGCTGACCTGACCGCTCAGCGTGCCGAGCTGGACGCCGTGTTGGACGGCATGAAGGAAGGCCTTGTGATTCTGGATCCCAAGTCCTGCGTACTTTCCATGAATCCGGCTGCCAGGCGTTTTCTGGGGGTTCACGGTGATCCCATCGGCCGTCTCCTGATTGCCGTCAGCCGCCATCAGGTGCTGCTGGACCTGATGAACGCCGGTCAAGGTGAAGGGGAGCTCCGTGCAGACGGCAAAACGCTTCGTATTTCCTTAAGCCCGGTCAACAGCGAAGGAACCGTCATTCTCTTCCAGGATGTTACTGCCGCCCGTGCCGCAGAAGAAAGCCGACGGCAATTCTCCGCCAATGTATCCCATGAGCTTCGCACGCCTTTGACCACCATCAGCGGCTATGCGGAGATGCTGGCTTCCGGCCTTGCCAATCCTGCGGATGCAGGAAAGCTGGGCAGCAAAATTCAGCAGGAAAGCCGACGGCTTCTATCGCTCATTGAGGATATTCTGCGGCTGTCCCGGCTGGATGAAGGCATTTCCCAGGAAATGAAGCCTGTAGAGCTTGCCGCCCTTGCTCAGGATTGTGTGGAGAAACTTCAGGATCCTGCTGCACGTGCCAATGTGACCATCGTCAAGGACTGCAAGCCTGCTTGGGTCAAGGGCGATGCTTCCCTGCTGGCGGAAATGATCACGAACGTTGTGGAAAACGGTATCAAGTACAACAAGGCCGGCGGCTCCGTCACGGTAGAAACAGGCATCAGTGACAGCCATCCCTTTATTCGAGTGAAAGACACAGGCGTTGGCATCCCGGAAGAGCATCAAGCCCATGTGTTTGAGCGTTTCTATCGGGTGGATAAAAGCCGCAGCAAGCAAACCGGCGGTACCGGCTTGGGGCTGTCTATCGTGAAGCACGGTGCTCAGCTTCATCACGCCTCCATTTCCCTACATAGCCAGCCCAATGTAGGCACAGAAATGACCATCACATTCTGATGTGCAAAAAGCGAAAGGCCCTGCATCCGTTCATGATGCAAGGCCTTTGTTGTCCAATCGGGAAAAGTTCGCCGGCCAAATTGCTTCAACCGGCGAACTGGCTCTATGCGTCCCGCTGCGCCATCATGTCCTTGACTTTCATCAAGCGAGTGGTAGCACCACGTTCATTTTCTTCCAGCTTCATGGAAATCTCCCGAATGGTAGCCTCGAACTGGGGAATCATCACATACTCCAGTGCATTCACACGGCGGCGAGTTTTCTCAATTTCATCGGCCAGCATGTCGCAGGTCTTCTCAATTTCCGCAAGGCGTACCATCTTGGGCAGCAGATCCGCCAAGGTAGCAATAGCGCCATCCAGCTGAGAAGATGTTTCCGCAAAGCCGTAGGCCTGCACGGTTTCTTCCAGAGAAGCTTCATTGACTTGAATGGTTGGCACATGCACGGAGAGGATGTTCTTCGTGCCCAGCTCCAGCTGGGCCTGCCTTGCAGGATACAGCACAGCTTCCTCCAGTGCCTGAGGATCCATGACAGCCCGTGCCATGGCAAAGTCCTTCAGTGCGCCGGACAGCTCCTGCTCCACTTCCTGCCGCAGGGTGTAGTTTTCACGGATAATGAGAATGAACTGGCGAACCATTTCATCCCGCTTATCCTTGAGCAGCTTATGTCCGCGGGTGGCGGTGACAAGGCGCTTCTTGATGCGGGTCAGCTCCATCCGCGTAGGGTTTACGCGAAGTGTGGCGGGCATCAGGCACCCTCCCCTTTCTTGGGCAGATACTCATCCAGCATATCGTCACGGATACGCTTCAGCTCCGTACGAGGCAGCATGGCCAGCAGCTTCCAGCCCAAATCCAGCGTTTCCTCAATGGAACGGTTGGTGTTGTACCCTTGTGCCACGTACTCCTTCTCGAAGGCATCGGCGAAGGCCGCATACAGCTTATCGATGTCGGACAGTGCAGCTTCGCCCAAGATAACGGCCAGTTCCTTGGCTTCCTTGCCCCGGGAATAGGCGGCAAAAAGCTGGTTCATGGTGGCGGCATGATCCTTCCGGGTCTTACCTGCGCCAATGCCCTTGTCCTTCAGTCGGGACAGGGAAGGCATGACGTCAATGGGGGGTTCAATGCCTTTGCGGTACAATTCGCGGCTCAGGATGATCTGACCTTCGGTAATGTATCCCGTCAAGTCGGGAATGGGGTGAGTCTTATCGTCTTCCGGCATGGTCAGGATCGGGATCTGGGTAATGGAGCCCTTCTTGCCCACCACGCGGCCTGCCCGCTCATACATGCTGGCAAGGTCAGTATACAGGTAGCCGGGGTATCCGCGACGGCCAGGGACCTCCTTGCGGGCGGCAGACACTTCGCGAAGAGCTTCTGCATAGTTGGTAATATCCGTGAGGATGACCAGCACGTGCATGCCCTTTTCGTAGGCCAGATACTCCGCAGCCGTCAGTGCCATACGAGGGGTGGCGATACGTTCAATAGCCGGGTCATTTGCCAGGTTCATGAACAATACGGCACGCTCGATAGCACCGGTACGGCGGAAGTCGCTGATAAAGTAATCCGCTTCTTCGAAGGTAATACCAATGGCGCCGAAGACAACGGCGAACTTGTCATCCTTGCCCAATACCTTTGCCTGACGGGCAATCTGGGTAGCCAGCTGGGCATGAGGCAGACCGGAACCGGAGAACACAGGCAGCTTTTGACCACGTACCAGTGTGTTCAATCCGTCAATGGCAGAAATGCCGGTCTGGATAAATTCACTGGGGTAGTCACGAGCGGCAGGGTTCAACGGCTCGCCGTTAATGTCCATCCGCTTTTCAGGAATCAATTCGGGGCCATCGTCCTTCGGGCGACCCATACCGTCGAACACGCGTCCCAGCATATCCATGGACACGCTCAGTTCGATAGAGCGACCCAGAAAGCGGGCAGAAGCATCGGAAATGCGCAGACCGTTAGAGGATTCAAACAGCTGAACCAGCGCCTTATCCCCATTGACTTCCAGCACCTTACCGGAGCGCTTTTCCCCGTTGCTTTGGGTAATTTCAACCAGTTCATTGTAGGTGACCCCGGAGACGCCTTCCACCAGCATCAAAGGGCCTACCACTTCTTTAATCGTATGGTATTCCTTGAGCATTAGGCCTGCCCTCCTTGGTCAATCAGAGCCGCCGTCTGGCTGCTCAGTTCACTTTCAATGGTGTCGAATTCCTTGATCTTGTCCTCCGGAATGTACTTGCTGCGGCCGATCCGCTCACGCACTGGCAGATTAATCACATCCGACAGGTTGGCGCCTGCGTCCAGTGCCTGCTGTCCCTTTTCCTGATAGGCCAGGATCAGGCGAAGCATGGCGAACTGCTTAGGCAGGCTGGTGAAGGTATCCACCTCGTCAAAGGCGTTCTGATGCAGATAGTCTTCACGAATGGAACGGGCTACCTCCATGGTCAGCCGATCCTTCCAGCTCAGTGCATCGATACCCACCAACTGAACAATTTCATTCAGTTCCGCTTCCTCCTGCAGCACCCGCATGGCCTTGGCACGCAGCTCGTTCCATTCGGGACTGACGTGATCGGAGAACCATCCGCTCAGCCGATCAATGTAAAGAGAATAGCTTTGCAGCCAGTCAATGGCCGGGAAGTGACGCTTGTAGGCCAGCGAGGCACTCAAGCCCCAGAAAACCTTCACAATGCGCAGGGTTGCCTGGCTGACAGGCTCGGAAATGTCGCCGCCGGGAGGAGACACAGCGCCAATGGCGGAAATCATGCCATAACGGTCTTCCTTGCCCAGGCACTTCACATAGCCGGCACGCTCGTAAAATTCTGCAATACGGGACGCCAGGTAGGCCGGGTAGCCTTCTTCACCGGGCATTTCCTCCAGACGACCGGACATTTCACGGAGTGCTTCTGCCCAGCGGCTGGTAGAGTCAGCCATGATAGCTACCTTATAGCCCATATCCCGATAGTATTCCGCAATGGTAATACCCGTATAGATGGAAGCTTCACGTGCTGCCACAGGCATATCGGAGGTGTTGGCAATCAGCACGGTACGCTTCATCAGGCTCTCGCCGGTGCGGGGGTCGTGAAGTTCCGGGAACTCCATCAGCACGTCCGTCATTTCGTTGCCGCGCTCGCCGCAGCCTACGTACACAATGATGTCCGCATCCGCCCACTTGGCCAGCTGGTGCTGCACCACCGTTTTGCCCGAACCGAAGGGGCCGGGAACAGCCGCCACACCACCGGATGCAATGGGGAAGAAGGTATCGATAACACGCTGACCCGTTACCATGGGCATGGTGGGTGCCAGCTTTTCCCGATAGGGACGTCCCCGGCGAACAGGCCACTTCTGCAGCATGGTGACATTGTGCATTTCGCCCTTTTCGTCACGGATGACAGCAATGGTATCTTCCAGCTTTGCGCCGCAGGACTTGATGCTTTCCACCGTACCGCTCAGGCCGTAAGGCACCATAATCCGGTGCTCAACCACAGCGCTCTCCTGCACCGTGCCCAGCACATCACCGGACTCTACCTTATCGCCCTTCACGGCCTTTGCTTCGAAGGCCCATTCCTTATCACGGTTCAAGCTCGGTACTTCCACACCTCTTGTGATACGCTCGCCGCACTTATCACGGATCGCGGTCAACGGGCGCTGAATACCATCGAAGATCGATTCGATCAGGCCGGGTCCCAACTCCACGGAAAGGGGTGCGCCTGTGGATTCCACAGGTTCTCCCGGGCCAAGGCCGGAGGTTTCCTCGTACACCTGAATGGATGCACGGTCGCCGCGGAGCTCGATGATTTCGCCTACCAAGCGGCTCTTGCTCACCCGCACCACGTCATACATCCGGGCGTCGGCCATGTTTTCCGCTACAATCAAGGGGCCGGCAACCTTTACAATGGTTCCCTGAGCCATGGTCATTACCCCTCTTTCTTGTTATTGAACAAAATATCTGCGCCGATGGCCTTTTCCACATTAGCCTTCACGCGCCCCAGGCCGAATCCGTTTACGCCCTGGCTGCCGGGAATAGGAATTACTGCCGTGCCCGGCATGGTCTTATACTTCTGCAGTGCTTCCGGCACAAGCTCTGCCATGGTTTCCGTGATAAAAATCACCGGAACGCCCTCGCAGGCCAGCTTATGCAGCGCTGCCGTGGTTTCCTCCGCCGTAGAAACATCGATGACGCGCATACCTACCGCCTTAAAGGCCAGCACCGCATCCCGCTCCCCTACGACGCCCATTTTCTTCATCTCAGCCATACAGATCACGCAGCCTTTCCCTGATGGCCTCCATGGCAAAGCCGTTGGCCTTGCCGGCCATCACCAGCCGCACCGCCGCCGCTTCACGTTCCGTGGCCAGCAGATAGCTGAGAATGAATTCCAGGTTCATATTGTTGTACTTGTAAGGCAGGAACAGCTTCAGCAATTCATTGTCCATGGCCTTTTCCAGTCCGGGCAGATGTGCCGGATCATTCACTGCACGGTAGGCGGCATCCTGCACGGAAGCACCGTACTTGCTCAGCAGCTTCGGCAGCTCCTCCACCTTGGTGAAGGTTTTCTGCCATGCTTCGTCAGTGATGGTTCCGCCTGCAAGCAATACTTGCATGAAGAAGGCCGTATCCTTTTTCATTTGCCGGCTGCGGAGCATGGCCAGTGCGTTCAGCAGGTCAACCCGTGCCTGAAAATAAGCAACCGCCGTGCGGCACTTGGTTTTTTCCAGGCTGGCAAAAATCTGCCGAAACATGGCCTGATCCAGCTTCACGTCAATGGCAAGAGGATCCACGCTGACCACAAGTTCTTTTTCCAGCTCCTCCATGGCCTGTGCAATGGGGGCAGGAAGCTGCTTGTAGTTGTGATCCGCCACGGCGTGCCGCAATGCATCCACAGCCATGGTGCCGCTGTCCGACAGGTAATCTGTCGTCATGCCGAGGCACCTTGCCTTCAGCAGCATTTTCAGATTGGCAATATCATACTTCAGTAAGAAACAATTCGTGACCTTTTCATCGGTGGACAGCTGACGCACAATGCGGCTCGCCTCCGCAACCCGCGCCATCGCCAGCTGTTCATGATCCGCTTCTTCAGCGGCAGTCCATCCGATTTCCGAAAGGGTACGCTTTGCTTCAGCATAGCTTGCCGTGGAAAGCAGTCTTTCCAGGCGACTGGCATCCAGCGCGTCACGACGCAGCATGCTGATGCGTCCTACGGCGTAGCCCACGCTTTCCTGTGGCATGGCCAGCCCTCCCTTCTTTCATCGGATTTGTTACTTTTCCGGGAAAAGAACCTGCGCAACCTCTGCTTCCATTTCCAGCCGTTTACTTTCCAGAATGGAGGCATAGCTACAGTTAATTTCCGTATCATCCTTGGCAAGAATCAGGCCGCTGACGCCGTTTCGCTTTTCGTTTGCAGCCGACAGTTCAGCCTTGCGTCCTGCTTTCTTCAGTGCCTCGTTGGCTGCAGTGACAAAGGTACCGTCAAACCATGCGTCATGGTCAGCCCCCACGATGATCTGCTCATCGCCTTCCGCCACCTGCAGAATCATCTCCAACAGGAACGTACGGGCTTCCTTGGCAGGCATGGCTTCCATCTTCTGCAGTGCGCCGTCAAAGGCACGTTCAATCAGGCTGCGTTTAGCCGCCAATACGCGCTTGCGCCCATCCAGCTCTTCCATGCGGATCAGCCGCTGTTCCTCCGCCAAGCCGTCGGCCTCGGCCTTCTTTTCCATGTCAGCCTTAGCAGATGCAATCTTGGCATCGGATGCAGTGCGCATCTTTTCAGCGCGATCGTTGGCCTCTTGGAGGATGGCAGCGGCATTGGCCTTTGCTTCCTCTTGGATTTTCTCCAGGATCGCAGTTGCATTCATGAGCACTCGCTCCTTAACCCACGTTGATGGCATTCACAGCCAGGAAGGAAACCAGCAGAGACAGCACGGCGTAGGTCTCCACCATAACGGTCATGGTGATACCCTTGCCGCTCATTTCGGGACGCTTGCCGGTCATGAGCATGCCGGCGGAAGCAACCTGACCCTGCTTCAGTGCGGAGAAGTAGCCGACAACGGCGATAGGTAGTGCGGCAATCACCAATTCGATGCCCTGCAGCAGGGAAACATTGGCCAGGTTGCCGGACAGGATGCCGGTCTTGATCATGATGATCACGGAGATCAGGAAGCCGTAAATACCCTGGGTAGCAGGCAGCAGCTGCAGCACCAGCAGTTTGGAGTTCACTTCAGGATTTTCAGTAGAAACACCGGATGCGGTTTCACCGCAGGCGCCAACAGCCTTGGAAGAACCCATGCCGGGCA
>CAVKHY010000029.1:9088-15083 GCA_963656345.1 bacterium
TTGCAATTCCATGTTTCATTTCCTCCTTCAATGTTCAAACTTCTTTGAAGTTGACATACCGGGTATTGTAGTTCAGCGGCTTGAAAGCAACGCCGCCTTCCTCGTAGAACTTGCCGAAAAATTCGATGTACTGCAGCCGGCAGGAATGGACATATGCACCCAGGGCGTTAATGCCCAAATTGAAGGCATGAGCGCCGACAAACAGCACGCTGCCGATGATCTTGCCCACAATACCTGCGCTGAAAACCATGCCAATCAGCTGGTTAATGACCATGCCGATAACGCCGGTTGCCAGACCCATGCCGAACAAACGCATGTAGCTGAGAATATCGGAGATCCAGCTGGTCGCCCCGTAGAGGGCGCCCAAGCCGCCCATGAGCCTTGCGAAAGGATTCTTCTTCTCGCGGCCTGCAAACAGTACGATCAATGCAACGCCTGCAATGGCCATCCACTTGCCGATTGTCGCCGCAATGCCGGGCAGCACCAACATGATGGCGCCGGTCACGGCCAGCATCCAGCTCAGCTGATCATACACCGCATCCAGCGGTTTCCCTTTGCGGATATTGGCGTACGCACCTACGCAAAGGCCTGCATACAGGTGAATCACGCCAATGCCCATGCACACAATCATGACCGGCATAGGATCATTGATGGGATCCAGAATGCTCTTGATGGGCAGGTTGAAACCAAACCAAGTGTTGTACACGGCGCCGCACACCACCGTAGCCAATGCACTGAAGAACAGCACCCACAAAAGCTTTTGATTGCTCTTGGCCGGCTGTTTCAGCTTCACCAAAAGGGGAATGGCAATGGCCATGACGAGGCCGTAGCCTGCATCGGAAAGCATCATGCCAAACAGTAGTGCATAGAAGGGTGCCATAACTGCCGTGGGATCAATGCTGCCGGGAGCAGGAAGGGCAAAGCCTTCAATGATGGATTCAAAGGGTGTAACGTACTTGTTGTTGTGCAGCTGGACGGGCGGCGGATCATCCTCAGCCGGGTCGGTAATCTCTACCACTGCCGACGGAGACAGCTCCAGCAGCCGTGCCTGCACCTTTTCGCTCAACGCAGCCGGCACCCAGCCACGCATCAGGAAGGTCGCGCCTGTCCCAATGGTGCGTTCTGCCGCCTGCAGGTTGTCTCTCTCCACAGAGAGCATGTCATACCAGATCTTCAGCCGTGTCAGACTTTCCGCCATGGTCTGCCATTCTTTTTCCAATGCGGCCTGTCCGGCTTTGACCTTCTCCGTCTCTTGACTCAGCGCCTCATACCGGTCACGGATCAGTCCTCGATTGTCGCCAAAGGACTGGGGCGCATAGCCGGCGGCCTTCAGGTCAGCAAGGAACACTTCCTTCACAGAAGCATGAGCAGCCACCCAAACATAAGCGCTTTCCCGTACCTCGCAGAGCACTTCCAGGCACACTTCACGACCGTTCCATGCCTGCTGAAGTGCCTGAACAGCGGATTTGTTCATGGTGCCTGCCTGCTGGAACACATCCTTGGTACTCTTGATTTCCTCTACGGGGATATCAAGGCTCAGCCAGGGAGTCAGCTGTTCCTGTTCGGCGGCAATCCGTGCCAGCTGTCCTTTGTACTCGCCGCTCCGCTTTTCCAGGCTGTCCGCATGATCCAGCAAAGCCGTCAACTCATCCTCATGAGCTGCAATGTAGGTAACCTCATCTTCCGGTGCGTCCGGTCGATTGCCCATGAAGGGTGCTTTCTGCTTGTTGTAGCGTCCCAGCTTCCCCATGACCCAAGTAAGCCGGTTCATGGTATCTTCCACCTGAGCCAGTCTGCCAGAGTCTTTCACTCGATACGCTTCGGCCTCTTCTTCCCGAATCGGCGAAACCTCCACGCATCCCATCCGCTGCATCGCCTTGAAGAGCTTGCGCTGATCCTGCCGCATGGCCAGCAGATTGATTCGCTTCATTTCAACGATTGCCATGCTTCACGACCCTTTCGAAGATCAGACTTGCCGCCTGATCCAGCCGTCCTTCAGCCTGCTTCATTTCAGAAGCCACCTGCGCATCCGCAGCCTCACGGCTTTCCTTCAAGTGAAGCAGAACCATCTGCCGCTTGCCCTCCATGAGCTGCTGATACATACCGCGCTGCTCCACCGCAGCGGAACGCTCATCAGCGGCACAGGCAGCCTCCACGGACTTGATTATGTCCCGTGCTTCCCGCTGTGCATCCTGCTTCGCGCCCTCCGCCTGCTCTTCTGCCTCACGGATACGACTTAATACTTCCAGCGACAACCTAATCACCACCTTTCCGTCGGGGATGGATACTCCCCTGCGTTATTTTGTGCCAAACAGGCGGTCGCCTGCATCGCCCAAGCCAGGAACAATATAACCATGCTCGTTCAGATGATCATCCAAACCGGCCACATAAATATTCACATCCGGGTGATCCTTCTGAATGCGTGCAATGCCTTCCGGTGCAGCAATCAGGTTAATCAGGCGGATATTGTGGCAGCCGCGATTTTTAATAAAGGTAATTGCTGCGCTGGCGCTGCCACCGGTTGCCAGCATGGGGTCAACCACCAGCAGTTCACGATTTTCGCTGTCCACAGGCAGCTTGCAATAATATTCCACAGGCTCCAAGGTCTGCGGATCACGGTACAGTCCGATATGTCCCACCTTGCAGGCAGGGATCAGGTTGGTCACGCCGTCCACCATGCCCAGGCCTGCGCGGAGAATCGGCACCACGGCCAGCTTCTTGCCGGCCAGCATACGAGTCTTGCACTTGCAGATAGGGGTTTCTACTTCGACTTCTTCGGTAGGCAGGTCGCGGGTCACTTCATAAATCATCAGCATAGCGATTTCGTCCAGCAGCTCACGGAATTCCTTCACGCCGGTATTCTTGTCCCGCATAATGCTCAGCTTGTGCTGAATCAAAGGGTGGTCAAAAACGTGAACAGTGCTCATTATCTTTTTCCTCCTCCATGAGAATGGAAGACGTTGTCAGTTTTCGGTCTTAAAACTGCCTTTTCGAGAAAAAGCGAACAAGCACTGCTTCGCAGCCTCATTCGCCCCGTCTCTCCAATTTCAGTTTGCACCGCAACATGACGCTAAACGCTCCCATCTGCATGTTAATTCGCTTTCTATTATACAAGATGCAATGCGTTCTTGCAATCCCCTTTTCAATAAAACTTGCAATCTATGGGATGTTTTTTTCCTACTTTGTACATTATTTAACGATATCCACCCCAAAAGCGGAAAAATGGGGAAGAGATTTTCCACTCTTTCCCATCAAGGTTATTCATAACGATAGACATTTCTTACCGATGTGTCTATACAATATTTCCGCCCCAGGGGTATCGTCAGAGAATTGTCAACGTGACCTGCCCACAAGCCGCTCACAATGGGCTTCTGCACATCCGTAAACACATCCCGCAGTACTTCCTGCAAGGTGAAACCATCTTTTTCTGCCGGGCAGCGAGTGAATTGCCCCAGGATCACCCCGGAGCAGGCTGCAAACTTTCCGGCCTGCTTCAGTTCATGAAGATAGCGATCCAGCGCATAGACTTTTTCCCCTACGTCCTCCAGAAAAAGCAGCTTACCTTCCGTGTCAATTTCATCCGGCGTGCCAAGGGATGCCGTCACCAGTGACAAATTGCCACCGGTCACCTCGCCTGCCCCCACCCCCGGATGCAGCACTTCCAGCGGCGGCAGGTCTGCCGGACTCAGCATTGCTTCCGCATCTCCGGCAAGGGCAGCCAGCAAACTTTGCTTCGCCCAGGGAGTCTCTGGCAAATTGCCCGGCATAGGTCCATGGAAGGTAGCCAGTCGGCACCGCTGATTGATGGCCATGTGCAGGGTTGTAATATCGCTGTACCCCACGAAGGCCTTAGGATTGGCACGAATCACCTGCCAATCCATCAGCGGCAGCAACCGAAGGCAGCCGTAACCGCCTCGAATGCACCATACGCCATCTGCGCCGTCGTCATCGAAGGCATCCATCAAGGCTTTTGCTCGTTCTTCATCTGTGCCGCAAAGGTAGCCATACTTCCTATAGCAGCTCGCGTCGACCTTCACCCGGAAGCCCAGTGCTTCCAGCATTTCCGCCCGTTTGCGAACCTCATCCGGCAAATCGTCCCCTTCGATGCGGCTTGCAACGCCGATCAGCCGCACCGTGTCTCCGGGACGCAAAGGTTTGGGATAGATCATGCTCGTCACCTCACAAGCAGAAATGGAAGAAGGTCAGGGCATCCATCCATGCATCACAAGAGAAGCGCACTGTCCGATCATCCGTCTGCTCTGCTCCCGGATACCAGCCTGCTCGTCTGGCGGAGTCATGCCGTACATAGCTGACCTCCACTTCAAAATGCTCCGGCAGTGGGAAAATGCAGCTTTCCTTCGGCAGCTTCATGGCCTGCTCTGCAGCATCACGAATCAGCCGCACCGCCTTATCCGGATGAATGGAAATGCTGCCGTTGCCCACGCCCCGGCTCACCGGCACGGTGATAGCGCCCGGCACATAGTGTTCAAACCAGCTGCAAATGCCTTCATCCCCTGTCACCAGCCTGGTAGGCACACCCAGCATGGCCGCCGTCAGGCAATTCATCATCAGTTCCGGGCACGCTTCTCCATTCACCCGCACACCATGAATGTTTAGGTTCATGGTATGGCTCAGAGGGCTGCTGGCCCACCCGGCGCCGGAATGATAGCCGGTAAACATGGCGCCGTCAAAGCTGTCATCCATTCCGCTCATCATGGCATAAGGTTCGCGGCCCCAGCCCCGGAAAATGCAGGCGTTTTCCGGAAGTATCCCCGGCAGAATGTTTCTGGCAGAGTCATGGGCATCCCGTACCAGAATGGATTCTGTTCCGGCAGCGTTGGCTCCCTCGCAGGCAGCCGCCACTTCCCGACTCATTTGATTGGCAAAAGGAGCGTATTCCGGCTTGGACTTTTCCGTTTCGTCCCACGCTGCAATGCCGCAGGTTCCCTCAATATCGGCCGAAAGGTACAGTTTCATGCTTTGATTTCCTCCATCAATGCCAGCACCGAAGCGCACTGCAGCGCGACCCCGGGGAGCAGGCATGCTTCATCGACCAAAAATGTTTCCGTATGCAGCGCCGTGCCGATGCCGCTGCCAATATCATAATACACTCCCGGCGTTTTACGGACAAAATAATAGAAGCTTTCCACGCCAAGGCTGGGTGCGTCCCGGCGAACAATTTTGTCCTTGCCCAGGATTTCTTCTGCTTCTTTTTCGATAACGGCATAGTAGCCATCGTCATTGTATACAGCTCCATAGCTGGGAATCAGCTGCACATCGCAGTGTCCCCCCATGGCTTCCGCAATGCCGCCGGCAGTGCGGACAATCAAGGCTTTCATTTTTTCCCTTGTTGCTTCCGACAGGGTGCGGAGCGTGCCCCGCATGCGTACCTCGCCGCAGACAATGTTGTTGGCCTGTCCGCCTTCGATGGTGCCAATGGTCACCACTGCCGGATCGAAGGGCGACAGAGTGCGGCTGACCAGCGTCTGCAGTGCGGCAACAATTTGCCCGGAAATAACAATGGCATCAACGCCGCTTTCCGGGTAGGCGCCATGGCAGCTCTTCCCCTGTACCGTCAGGCGAATTTCATCGCTGGCGCCGCTGACAAAGCCGGGCTTAGCAAAGAAGTCCCCTGCCTCGTAGTGGGGATTCATATGCTGTCCGATAACCACATCCACATGAGGGTTTTCCATGCACCCCTGCTCGGTCATCATTTTACCGCCACCGACGGTTTCCTCCTCCGGCTCAAAGAAATACTTGACTGTGCCGTGCCATTGATCCTTGTGGGTACTCAGCCACATGGCGCTGCCCAGTGCCAGTGCCATATGAGCGTCATGACCGCAGGCATGCATGGTGCCTTCTTGAGTAGAAGCAAAGGGCAAGCCCGTCTTCTCCGTGACAGGCAGGGCATCCATGTCCGCACGAATCGCTACACAGGGTCCTTCCCCGTTGCGGATCAGCCCCATCACCCCGTGACAATCCTGAAAGGTATGGA
>CAVKHY010000029.1:15093-16170 GCA_963656345.1 bacterium
AGGTATGGATTTCCAGCCCCAGCGCCGTCAGCTTCTCTTCAATATAGGCCTGTGTCCATGCTTCTTCCCCGCTTCTTTCCGGGTGGTGGTGCAATTCCCTGCGCATGGCAATCACCTGAGGCATAATGTCCTTCAATGCTTCCTGCCAATCCGAAAGTTTCATGCAAGATCCCTTCTTTCCCGGAGCAGATCATCAATCACCGTAACAATCCGCCCCTTTTGCCAATAGACTCGAATCGGGCGAGCCGACAAGATGGATAGACATTCATTCCGATTGGTCTCTGCCCAGTCGGCCATTTCGCCGTACCCGATGCCGCCCCCCAGCAGATCGGCCACATCCCCCGGCTGAACCTCCGGAAGGTCGGTCACATCCACCATCATTTGATCCATGCAGACCAAGCCAATCACCGGCGCACGATGTCCGCGAATCATGACCTGTCCCTTGCCATTGGACAGATGCCGGGGATAACCGTCCCCGTAGCCTGCGCACAGGGTAGCGATGATGGATGGGCGGGTGAGGATCTGATCATCCCCGTAGCCCACGATCTCCCCGGCTTCCACGTGGTGTACCTGCGCCACCGTGGTATGGAAGGTCAGCGTCTCCAGACACTCAAAGGGCATGTGCTGACTTCTGGAGGGACGAACGCCGAAAAGCAGGGCACCCACCCGCACTCGGCTCATGTGCCATTGGGGATACCGTACCAACCCGATACTGTCACACAGGTGCACATCCAGCACATGAACACCCTTCTGCTCCAGCAAGGTCTTGATGGTCATCAGCTGCTGATACTGCATTTCATCCCGTTCCCGGTTGATCAGCCCCAGATGGCTGTACAATCCTGCAATGCGAACATGCTGAAGGCTGTTCGCCACCGCTGCAATCTTCTCCGCCGCTTCTTCCGTGCAGGCAATGCCCAGGCGATGAAAGCCCGTATCCGCCTTCAGGTGGGCAACTGCATTCAAGCGTTCCTCCGTGCAGATCTTTTCCATAAGCTGCAAATCCTCTGCCGAGGCTGCCGTCAAGGTCAGTCCCTCTCGGATGCTTTCCGGCAATGCATCCTCTTCCGTGAGCCCCAT
>CAVKHY010000029.1:16180-24505 GCA_963656345.1 bacterium
ATGACCAGAATCTCGCCCCGAATGCCTGCCTTCCGCAGCTGTAAACCTTCTCTGGCGCAGCTCACCGCAAAACTTGTGCACTCATCCTCCTGCAAGGCCTGTGCAACACGAACTGCTCCATGACCATAGGCATTGGATTTCAGCACGCAGGTCACCGTGCTTTGGGTCAGACTTTTGGCCGTTCGATAGTTGGCAACCAACTTATCCAAATCAATATCAATCCATGTCCTGTGCAGAAATGCATCCGTCATCGCTCAAGCAGCTCCCATCCGGTCAAAATGCTTTTATTCTTCTCCAAAGTTTTCCCACATGAGGGTGAACATCTTTCTTGAAATAGCGCATACCCGATTGTTCATGCCGTTTTTGCACCCGTTGGTAATCAGCACAAACACGAAGCGGCTTTCCGGCTCATAATAGACATTGGCTGCAATCGCACCGCTGATGCCCTGATGGCCATAGACCATTCGGTCTGCAATCAGCGTATCATTCCGATTGACGCATAGTCCGTAGGGTGTGGCGGCCGTAATGCCGCCCTTGCCCTGCTGATCCGCCATCATTTCCGCTACGGTATCCTCCTGCAAAAGACGGACACCATCCAGTGTTCCCCCGTTGCACATCAGCATGCCCAGTCGGAGGAGATCCTCCCCCGTAATCCACAGGCTGCCGACCGTGATATTGTAATGATGTGCCGGATCCGTGCTGTCATCCCATGCTTCCTCAATGAGCTTCTGCGCCGCAGTCTTCAGGGTGCCGGTATCATCATACACATTGGTAATGCTGTCCTGATCCTGAATCAAGGAAGGATGATAGGCCGCATCCATCTGCAGGGGACGGAAAATACCTTCCGTCACTGCATCGTTAATGTTCTTTCCGGTAACGCTTTCAATTACGGAACCCATCATGCCTGCGCCCAAATTCGAGTAAGCATATTTGTGTCCCGGCATAGCGTCCAAATAAAGAGAAGCAGACTTGGTGCCCAGCAAGCTCTCCAGCGTACGTCCCCTAACCCCGCTGTTGCGTGAAACAGAGGCAGTATGGGTCATGAGCATCCGCAGGGTAATCGGCGTATTCTTGTAGTGAGGATTTCGCATGGAAAAGCCCAGATAGTCGGATACATCCGCATCCAAGTCCACCAGTCCCTGCTCCACCAGCTGCATTACATACATGGCGCTGACCATTTTGGTGACCGAAGCCACACGGAAATGGGTATGATCATCCACCGGAATCTGCTGTTTCTTGTTCATGAACCCATAGTTCATCCGGTAAACGATTTCTCCATCCTTGGCCACCAGCACCGTACCGCCGGTAGTCTTATGGGCACGAAAGATTTTCTCTGCCTGTGCGTCCACATCTTCCGTTTCTGCCGCAGCTGCAGAAAAAAGCAGCAGGAACGCCAGCATGAAAAGGAGTCCTCTCTTCAGCACATTCTTTCTCATCTTTCATCGTCCCTGCCTTTCGTTCTGTTATCAGCCCTTCTTGGCTTCTGCTTTAGCGACAAACTTTTCCGCCTTCACGCTTACACGCTGGTGCTTGGCCGTGCCGATCACGCCGCAGGCATCATAGGCCGTGATATCAAAAGTGTAGCCCCGGCCTTCCTGAGCAGTCAGGGTTGCTTCCGCCCACACTTCCATGCCCACAGGGGTTGCTGCTACGTGATCCACATCCATTTTGGTTCCTACCGTAGTGATACCTTCATCCAGAGAGCCTGCCAGTGCCTCGCAAGCCGCATGCTCCATCAGTGCCACCAACGCAGGGGTCGCCAGCACCGGCAGAGAACCGCTGCCCATGGCTTTTGCCGTTACTTCTTCCGTCACTACAGTTTTCCAGGTGCCCTTGACATTCTCCATCGTTTGATCTTCCTTTGCAAGCAAAATGGCGGCAACTCCCTACAGGAAATCACCGCCACGATTATATCATACTTTGTCACAAAATTGTTGTTTTTTCCATGGGCAATTGAATCTGTGCTCAGCCTTCTCCCACCCGACGCATCAGTTCAGCTTCGTCAATGACTTCGATGCCCAGGGCGTGCGCCTTGTCCAGCTTGCTGCCGGCAGCCTCTCCCGCCACCACAAACGCCGTCTTTTTGCTGACTGAGGAAGCAGCCGTGCCCCCGTAGCGGCGAATCAGCTCTTCCGCATCCTTCCGGGAAAGATTGGGCAAGGTACCCGTAACCACCACGGTTTTGCCGCTAAGCACACCTTCCGCCTTGCCTTGCATCGGACGAGGCTTAACGCCGGCCTTCAGCAGGCGATCAATCATGACACGGTTTTCATCAAAGGAGAAGAACTCCAGAATGCTCTGCGCCACAATCTCCCCTACATCAGGGATCGCTATCAGCTGTTCCATAGCAGCTTCCTGCACCTTTTCCAAGGTGCCGAAAGCCATCGCAATATCCCGTGCTGTTTTCCGTCCCACATTCGGAATACCAACTGCGAAAAGGAAAGCATCCAAGGCACAGTCCTTGCTCTTTTCCAATGCCTTCAGCAGATTGTCCGCTTTCTTGTCCTTGAACCCATCCAGAGACAGCACGTCTTCTCGGGTCAGGTGATACAAGTCTGCCGGATCCCGCACGTTCTTTTGATCATACAGTTGTTCTGCGGTTTTCTCCGAGAAGCCGTCAATATCCATGGCATCTCTGCCGGCGAAATGATCCAGCCGTGCAACCGCCTGAGGCCGGCAGCTGACCCGGTTCATGCAGAAAAGGTGAGCCCCCCGTTCCGTCAGTTTCCCGCCGCAGGCAGGGCAGTGGGTGGGCTTCTCAATGGGGATTTCCCCAGGCTCCGCTTCGCCCACACGACCCATAATTTCCGGAATCACATCGTTGGATCGGCGAATCCACACCGGAGCATTGATGGCTACCTGCTTGCGCTGAATGTCGCCCCAATTGTTCAGGGTGGCCTTCCGCACCGTAACGCCATAGAAATCCACAGGATCCAGGTGCGCCAGAGGCGTCAGCTTACCGGTGCGCCCAAGTTCCCATGTCACCCGGCGCAGGGTGGTGACGCTTTCTTCCGCTTCAAACTTGTATGCCACCGCCCAGCGAGGGAATTTTTCCGTAAAGCCCATGCGGCTCCGCAGGGCAAAGTCGCCGATTTTGATGACCACGCCGTCAATCAGGAAATCCAGTGTAGGCCGCTGCTGTTCAATCTCCCGGATGCATGCTTCCAGCTCCGTCTGTGAATGGGGCGTGCCCAGATAAGGGCTCACCTGGAAGCCGTTCTGCCGCAGGAAATTCAGCATCTCCGGCTGGGTGCTGTAAGGAGGATTTTCAATGGTGCCGATTTGGTAGAAGAACACGTCCAGCTTTCTGGCCGCCGTAACTGCCGGATCAAGATTCCGCAGCGCACCGGCAGCAGCATTGCGAGCATTCTTCAAGGGCTCAGCAGCAGTCTTGTTGTACGCCTCCAGCGTGCTCAGGCGCATGATGCACTCACCCTGTACCTCCAGCAGTCCCTTGTAAGGAATCGTCAGCGGCACGGTGCGAATGGTTCTGGCCTGGGGCAGAATCGCCTCACCAGTAATACCGTTGCCCCGGGTGGCCGCCTGCACCAGTTTGCCATCGTTATAGGTCAGGTTCAGGGTCAGGCCGTCAAATTTATACTCAACGTAATATTGCAGATCTGTTTGGCCTGCCAGTTTCTCCGTGCGGCGAATCCAATCTTCCAGTGCGCCGATGGATTGTACCTTGTCCATGCTCCACAGCCGGTGGAGATGGGTGTGCTGCTCGAAGCCCTTCAGCGGCTCTCCACCTACCCGATGGGTGGGGGAATCCGGTAGCACCACGCCGGTTTCTTTCTCCAGCTTGACCAGCTGATCGTAAAGCTGATCCCACTGCATGTCGGAAATTTCCGGTTTGTCCAGCACATAATAGGCATAGGCCGTTTCGTTCAGCCGATCTACCAGTGCCTGCATCTGTGATTCGAGTGCATTCATTCGTCGTCCCCCAGTTTCACAATGGGTGCAATGGACAGAGAAAACTCCTTCACGCCGTAAGCCGTAAACTCAATCAGGATGCGGGCATCGGAGCCCTTGCCCCGAACCTCCACCACATTGCCCTCACCGAATTTGCGGTGCATCACCCGATCGCCCTTCTGGAACAGGCTCTGCATGGCGCCGGTAGGAGCGGTCTGAGCTGAAGCGAATCCTTTGCTCACACCGGGAATGTTCAGCGATTCTCCGTGGAAGGTCAGCTTCGGCTGACCCAGCTTGCTCACTTCCGGGGTGGAACGAAGTCCGTAGCCGCTGGCAGCGCCCCGTGTCCGAGTGGGCTGAGGAGCATTACGGAATGCCGCCTGCTTTTTCTCTGCCCAGTCATCCTGCAAAAGCCGCTCAGGGATCTCCGTCAGGAAGCGGCTGGGGGCATTGTGGTTAATCTGATTGTACAGCATCCGCTGACTTGCTCTGGAGAGAAACAACCGTTTCTGCGCCCGGGTAATGCCCACATAGCACAGCCGCCGCTCTTCTTCCATTTTTTCATCGTTGGTCAGGCTGCGGCCGGAGGGGAAAACGCCCTCCTCCATGCCGGGAATAAACACATCCGGGAATTCCAGTCCCTTGGCGGAATGGAGGGTCATCAGGGTAACATAGCCCCGTTCATCCTCCGCCTGATCCAAATCCGTTACCAACGCCACGTTTTCCAGATAGTCCTCCAGCGTGGCTTTTTCATCTGCATGGGCAAACTCTTCCACGGCGCCCAGGAATTCCTGAATATTTTCCACCCGTGCCTGGGCATCATCCGTATCTTCCCACTGATACTGCGCCAGCAGGCCGGTCTTGTTCACCAACTCCTGTACGAATGCGCTCAGCGGCATGGATTCCTTCATCGCCATGAGTATGGTCATCATGGTTGCAAAATCCGTGACGCATTTTCTCGGCCGTGCCGACAAGGTTGCAGGCATATCCGTCAGTGCGCTGAAAAGGGGCATTTCGTTTTCCCGTGCATGGCGCACCAGTTCCAGCACCGTGCTGTCGCCGATGGAACGCTTAGGCACGTTAATAATGCGGCGTAGGCTTACATCATCCGCCGGGTTGACAATCACCCGCAGATAGGCAATCACGTCCCGTACTTCCCGGCGATCATAGAACTTCTGCCCGCCGAAAACCTTGTAAGGAATACCGGAGCGCATCAGCATTTCTTCCAGCACGCGGCTCTGGGCATTGGCACGATAAAGTACCGCCACATTGCCATAGGGTTCTCCCTGCCGGGACAGCTGGCGAATACGGTCTGCCACCCAGGCCGCCTCTTCCCGTTCATCACCGGCACAAAACAGTTTAATAGGTTCTCCCTCGCCGGCTTCCGTCCACAGGGCTTTCTCCTTGCGTCCCACATTGTGGGCAATCACCTGATTAGCGGCATCCAGAATATTGGCCGTGGAACGGTAATTCTGTTCCAGTTTAATCACCGTGGCATCCGGATAGTCCTTTTCGAAGTCCAGAATGTTATGAATGTCCGCGCCACGCCAGCCGTAAATGGACTGATCATCATCGCCCACCACGCACAGATTGCGGCTCTCCGCCGTCAGCAGTCTCACCAATTGATACTGGGCATAGTTGGTATCCTGATATTCGTCCACCATCACATACCGGAAGCGGCGGCGATAGCTGTCCAGCACCGGAGGATGATCTGCAAACAACGTCAGTGTTTTCACCAGCAGGTCATCAAAATCCAGCGCATTCTGTGCTTTCAGCCGATTTTCGTATTCGAGGAACACGTCATGAATCATCTGACTGCGATAGTCCCGTTCACTCTGTTGAAACCACTCATCAGGCCCCATCAGCTGATTCTTGGCGTCAGAAATTTTTGAACGAATTTCCTTTGGGGGAAGGAACTTTTCGTCCACGTTCAGCCGCTTCAGAATTTCCTTCAGAGTTGCTGCCTGATCGTCATCATCATAAATCACGAAAGAACGGGTATAACCCAGCTTTTCAATATCCCGGCGGAGAATTTTTGCGCAGGTAGAGTGAAAGGTGGAAATCCAGGCATCTTCCGCCTTCTCCCCCACCAGCTGCCTGATACGTTCCCGCATTTCCTTAGCGGCTTTATTGGTGAAGGTCAGTGCCAAGATCGACCAAGGTTCCACGCCATGATCCATCAAATTGGCCACACGGCAGGTCAGCGCCTTGGTTTTGCCGCTGCCGGCGCCTGCAAGAATCAGCACCGGGCCTTCCAAAGTTTCAGCAGCCAACCGCTGCTCTTGATTCAGCATCGAAAGATCCATTTTTCTCATCCTACCTTCTTCCAGCACAACACATAACACAAAACGTATTCAAAAGGCAAAGTCCATAAAGAAACAAACGATGCCGGAAACGCATCGCCTGCTTCTTCGATTCTCTGTGCTTATTCAGGCAATTCGTTTTTCTTTTCCAGGGCATCCAGCACCCGATGATAGCCGTCTGCACCATACGTCAATGCCCGGTTCACCCGGCTGATGGTGGCTGTAGACGCGCCGGTTTCCTTGGCAATCACTTGGTAGGTGGTTTCCTTGCGAAGCATAACCGCCACTTCCAGCCGTTGGGCGATGCTCTTCAGTTCCGTAATGGTACAGACATCTTCAAAAAAGCGATACGCATCCTCTTCATCCTTGAGTTCCAGCACCGCCTTCATCAGCAGATCAGTCTGCTCAGTCCTGATCTTTGGCGTGAACATTACCGCATCCCCCATTTCGCCGCACAGTTTCGCACTTTACCACATGCTAATACTATTGTACCACATTCTTGCGGATTTATCCAGCGAAAAGGAAAACGAAAAATAAAAAGGATATAAAAATTCCACCGCCCTTCTGTCGAAATCACGGTGGATACACGTGGAGATGAGGGGAGTCGAACCCCTGTCCGAAAGCTCTTGTGCGGAACCTTCTCCGAGCGCAGTCTATGATTTAACATTCCCTCTGCCGGCCGCCCACAGACAGGCTGTCAGCTTCAGTAGCTTCATGATACGGACACACTGCAAAGCTTAGGCGTGTTCGTTCCCCACGTAAATGACGTCAGTTACCGGGCACGTGGGCAGCCCGGGCCGACGTCACGGCATTAAGCCGCGAAAGCGAATTCGTTATTGTCAGTTACTTGTTTTCCCCGTTTTTGCGCGGTTCAGGGGCCGCGGCTCGCTTATCCCGCCCTCGACACTCCCGTCGAAACCGGATCATCCCCATAGGGGATTCCCGCATTCGCTTCATAAGAATTATACAGCAGAAAAAGACTTTTGTCCACTGTTGTTTCATTTCTCGGCATCGCAATGGCTTCTCGCCAAGGCAAGCAGCGACTTTGCCATAAAAAAATCTCTATCGAGAAACTCGATAGAGAAAGTGGCTCCGATAGGATTCGAACCTATGACACTCCGGGTATGAACCGAATGCTCTAGCCAACTGAGCTACGGAGCCACATGGTTGCGGGGGTAGGACTTGAACCTACGACCTCCGGGTTATGAGCCCGACGAGCTACCAAACTGCTCTACCCCGCGTCATTTGCCGTTTCATCAGCGACAAGAGATATCATACACGATTTTATCCGGAATGTCAACCCCTTTTTTGAAAAAGTCTGCGTGCATCATCCGTCTCTTTGCCGCATTTGTCGCTTTTTGACAGTTGAAATCATCTTGCCCTCCTGAAAAAAGTAAGTTATAATAGGTACATTGCGAGTAGGGAGGTGAACCCATGACAAACGGAGAAACAGACAGCCGAGAAGTTGCCCGGGGCGCCATTATGATGGCCATGTCTGCCTCGAGGCAGGAGGAAAGCACGCAGAAGGACGCCCTGGCGGAGAGCGGCATACTGGCTGCCGCAGCTGACTTTGGGGGCGAATTTGTTCCTTCCATTATGAAGATGGTGGAACGAGCTGTGGTATGTGCCAAGCGGGAAGGGCTGATCGGCGACACCCATCATGAAGAAGGTACCGTGGCAGGCGCTGCCCGGGAAGCCCTCAGCCAGGTTGCAGGCAAGGCACTGGGATTAAGCGTCGGCGGCAAGATCGGTGTCGCCCGCCGTGGGGAGCATGTGGCAGTTGCCGTGTTCTTTGGCATCGGATTAGGCCATTTGAACGAAGTATGCGTTGGCATGGGTCATCGCACCATATAATCAAAATAAGGGGTAATGAAACATGCCATTGAATCTGGCAATCGATGGCCCGGTAGGGGCAGGCAAGTCTTCTGTGGCGGATGCGGTAGCAAAACGGCTGAACATCCTTCATCTGGACACAGGTGCTATGTACCGGGCAGTGGGCTTAGCCGCCATCCGTCGGGGTGTGGATCCCAAAGATGAGGCCGGCGTATGCGCTGTGTGTGATGATGTAACGGTAGACGTCCGCTACGGTCAGGAAGGTCAGCATACGCTG
>CAVKHY010000030.1:0-12388 GCA_963656345.1 bacterium
GGGCAGCACTATGCCACTGAGCGTCAAAACTCGCACCCCCATTCCGAAAAAACTGATTCATGCCTGCATGGCAGAGTTGTCTAAGGTTTCTCTTACAGCTCCCGTAAAGGCCGGAGATGTGGTGCTCGCCAACGTGTGTGGTACCGGGGTGGACGTGATTGCGACCAAGACTCTCGGATAAGAAAATAGCCTATCACTAACGATTTGAGCCGGACACAATGCAGAATGCTGTGTTGTGTCCGGCTTTGCTTTGGTGGGTGAACAGAAAGCAGCAAAGCTTGCGACAATCCTGCCGAATTGTCCGGTGTTTTCCCTTGACGCAATCGGCTGTCTGCTGTATGTTTATTACAGGGAAAGAAAAGGGGGCGCTGTTGTGTCTGCGGAAATCAAGTATTATGTGCTGCTGTTTTTTGCAGCCTCCTTCCTTGGATGGCTCATGGAGGTAATCTGCAAGCTGATTCAATTTCATCGCTTTATCAATCGCGGCTTTCTGCTGGGACCGATTTGCCCGATTTACGGTTTCGGCTCCATCCTGATTGCCGCCTTGCTGTCCAGGTATGCAGACAGGCCTGCTGCTGTATTTGGCTTGGGCATGATCCTTTGCGGCACCTTGGAATACATCACCAGTTATGTGCTGGAGAAACTGTTTCACGCCAGATGGTGGGATTACAGCCAGAAGCATTTCAATCTGAACGGCCGTGTCTGTGCCAATACCCTGATTCCTTTCGGCCTGTTGGGGTTGGTGATGGTCTATGGCATTAAGCCGTTCCTGTTTCGGTATTTTGCCATGCTGCCGGAAGGATGGCTGAACGGCCTATGCATTGGCCTATGCGTCGTTTTTGCCGCAGATACCATCCTGTCCACCTGCGTGCTGGGACAGATTCGCCACAGTGCCGCCAATGCGGAAGGCGACAGCACGGAAGCCATCACCGCCGCTGTACGGGCTCACCTGGCGGAAGGCAGCGCATTGATGCGCCGCACCCTGCGGGCATTCCCTTATGCCAAGCTGTACAATAAGGATCTGCTGCAGAAGCTGAAAAATCAGCGTATCGCCATGCGGCAGGAAATGAAAGAAGCTCAGAAAAAAATGCGGCAGAATGTGAAATTGCGTGAAGACAAGCTCCGTGAGGAGATTATGAAAAAACACAGGAATTGATTGGAAAATGCGACGCGCTTTTGTGCTGTTCGCTTGACATTTTGTCGCATTTGGTGGATACTTATACCGGACAAAAATTCCATGCGCCTTGACGCATGATAGGTGCAAAACGGAGGGAAGCGTATGAGCACTTTTCGAGCCGCAACCAATGATGATGCGGGTCTGATCAGCCATATCTTCGCCACCAGCTGGCGCCATGCTTATAAAGGACTCATTTCCCAGGATTATCTGGAGCGGCTGCCGGATGACTATTGGGTTCCTTCTTTGCCTGCATGGCTATGCAGTGATGAGCTGAACGGTTTGCTGATCTTTGATGGAAAGCAGCCGGTGGGCTGCTGCATTTATGGCCGCGGAAGAGATGAAGATCACAAAGAGTGGGGCGAAATTGTGTCCCTGTATCTGCTGCCGGATCATATGCGCAAGGGATTGGGCGGCGAATTGCTGGAGGAATGCCTGAAAATGATGCGGGAAGACGGCTATCACCGCTTCTACCTGTGGGCGATTGAAGGCAACACGACTGGCGAAAAATTTTATGCCAAGCACGGTTTCCATCCCACCACCGATTTTATTGATTATTCCATCGGCGGTGAAGGTGTTCGGGATAGGCGCTATGTCCGTGTGGAGGATGTGCGGAAAAATTGACCCCTTACCATCCGGGTAAGAGGATTTGCATCGGAAAGGATGATAGCATGCTGGATCAAAACGTTGCACAGGAGGTTCTGGCCAAGGCTGTGCATACAGGCGGCGATTTTGCGGAGATCTTCATGGAGGATCGCATCAATCATAACCTGTCCCTGCGCAGCGGCGAGCTGGAGCAGGTGAACAGCCAGCGCCTTCACGGCGCAGGCGTCCGTGTATTTAACGGAACAAAGGCCATTTACGTGTACACCAACGATACAAGCCGGGAAGGCTTGCTGCGCTGTGCCGAGCAGGCTGCGGCCGCCATTCGCAGCGGCAAGGGTACCTCTCCGGTAGGCTTCTCTTCCTGGTCCGCCGCACGGCCGGAGGAGATTCGCCGGATGCCCACAGATGTGAAGGCGGCGGCAAAGGCTGAGAAATTGCGTGCGGCGGACGCTGAGGCACGGCGTTTTTCTCCTGAAATCAAGCAGGTGCTCTGCGGCTATTCGGACAGTGTGCAGGATGTGCTGATTGCCAACACGGAGGGCGTTTTTGTCACGGATCAGCGGGTCTATTCCCGGCTGCGTGTCAGTGCCGTAGCCAGCGATGGCAATGAAAACCAAAGCGGTTCCGACAGCCCCGGTGCTTCCATGGGCTTCGAACTCTTTGATGAGCGGGTAGATCCGGAGCACAGCGCACGCATTGCTGCCGATACCGCTGTGACCATGCTTCATGCGCCTGCCTGCCCTGCCGGGATTATGCCTGTGTGCATTGACAATGGTTTTGGCGGCGTGATTTTCCATGAAGCCTGCGGCCATGCACTGGAAGCGACCAGCGTGGCTTTCGGCACCAGCGTGTTCTCCGGCAAGCTGGGGCAGCAGATTGCCTCTCCCTTGGTGACGGCCGTGGATGATGGTACCATCATGAATGAATGGGGCTCCCTTCACGTGGACGATGAAGGCATGCCTACCACGAAACTGGTGCTGATTAAGGACGGCATCCTGACCAACTACATGATCGATAAGCTGGGTGGCCGCCGGATGAATATGGCGCCTACCGGCTCCGGACGTCGGCAGAGCTACGCCTTTGCACCCACTTCTCGTATGCGCAATACCTACATTGCTGCCGGCCATGATGACAACGATGAAATGATCGCTACCATGGGGGACGGACTGTATGCCAAGAAGATGGGCGGCGGTTCCGTGAACCCGGCTACCGGCGAATTCAACTTTGCCGTCAATGAAGGCTACTTGGTGAAGGATGGTAAGATTGTACATCCTGTGCGTGGTGCATCGCTGATTGGCCGGGGCAACGAAATCCTTATGCGTGTTGACCGGGTGGGTCGGAACATGACCATGGCGCAGGGCATGTGCGGCAGCATTTCCGGCAGCATCCCCACCAACGTGGGCGAGCCGATGATCCGTGTAACAAGCATTACCGTTGGCGGCGGCAAGTAAGGAGGCAGAAGCAATGGATAAGAATGCATTTGTGGAGCAGCTGCTCCTTCGTGCCAAGGAAAGCGGACTGGATACGGCCGAGGTATTCTGCTCGGAAAAAGAAGAGTTCAGCGTAATGGCCCGTAGCGGTGAAATCAGCGATTATCAGGTCAGCTCCTCGATGGGGCTTGGCCTTCGGGGTACCTACAAGGGTAAGATGGGTATGTCTTCCACCCAGGCCATGGACGAGGCTGCCATTCAGCAGCTGATTGAGGGTGTAAAGGAATCCGCCGAGTTGAGCGAAAGTGCCGAGCAGGATGAGATCTTCCCCGGAGAAGCTGTCTATCCTGCCGTTGAGGCTTCGGAAAGCGATCTCGACAGCGTAACGGCTGAAGATAAGCTTGCAGCGGTGATGAAGCTTAGCGAAGCCACTGCCAGCCAGGACAAGCGCGTCGATCAGGTGATGTACGCATTTATTTCTACCACCAAGCAGACCCTTTTGCTCCGCAATTCTTTCGGCTTGAATCTGACATCTACGGATCAGGCATGGAGTGCCATGACCAGCGCCATTGCTACCCGGGAAAACGGCACCAAAGCCAACGGCGCTTACCTGGACTGCGGCCGGAAGTTTTCTGCCTTCGATGCAGAAAAGATCGCCAGAGAGACTGTCGATCGTACATTGAAGCAAATGGATGCCGCCCCTGTTCCCGCCGGTGAGTATCGGGTGATCTTTTTCAATGAGCCCATGTGCGAAATGTTGGTCACCTTCAGCGGTATGTTCTCTGCCGAGAATGCACAGCAGGGGTTGTCCCTGCTGGCAGGCAAGGAAGGTGAAAACGTGGCTTCTCCGGTGGTCACCTTGATGGATGATCCGCTGCTGAAGGACGGCTTTGCTTCCTGCCCCTTTGATGCGGAGGGCAGCGCTTCCCGCACAAAGGCTGTGATTGAAAATGGCGTGCTGAAAACCCTGCTGCATAATCGGAAAACTGCACGCAAGCAGGGTGTGGAAACCACCGGCAACGCTGCGCGGAGCTACGCTTCCGCCATGACGGTTGCGCCCACCAACATGTTCTTCAAGCCTGGCGAAGCAAGCCTGGATGAGCTGATGGCCAACATGGGGGACGGCATTGTCATTACTGACGTCAGCGGCCTCCATGCAGGTGCCAACGTGATCAGCGGCGATTTCTCCCTGATCAGCGGCGGATATATGGTGGAAGGCGGCAAACGCGGCCGCAGTGTGGAGCAGATTACCGTGGCAGGCAATTTCTACAAGCTGCTTGAAAACATCAAGGCTGTCGGTAATGATTTGCTCTTCCCGGGTGTGGGCATTGGGTGTCCCTCTATTGACGTGGGTACGTTGGTCATTTCCGGCTGATGGTGCAAATTTGGCGAAGTGAAGGGTGATGAAGTCCATGGCAGAAAATGAAGATGTATGTGGTTTTCTGTGTGTTCATGAGGATCTTGTAGCCCAGGTGCAGGCTTCTCTGCCAAACGATGAGACGCTTTCACGCCTTTCTGACTTGTTTAAGGTCTTCGGTGATGGGACACGGATCCGCATCCTGTATGTGCTGTTTGAAGCGGAAGTGTGCGTGTGCGATTTGGCGAAGCTGCTGGGTATGACCCAATCTGCCGTATCCCACCAGCTGCGGCTGCTCAAGCAGGCACGGCTGATTAAGAGCCGCAGGGACGGTAAGACCGTGTTTTACTCCTTGGCAGATGACCACGTGGCCACGCTGCTCAGGCAAGGTGCAGAACATATCAGCGAAGGCTGATGGTGAGGACGAAAGAAGCAGGCTCCGAAGCCAATCACGGAGCCTGCTTTTGTATGCCCATATGCTTACAGGACAATATCCCCGGGGCGATAACCCTTGGGCAAAGGTTCTTCTTCGACAAATTTGAAATCCTCATCCATGAGCACCGGTAAGAACGCCTCGAAGGGCAAACGATCAAACTCGCCGGCGTAGCTGCTTGCGCCGAACCATCCGCCTTCCTTGGCTTTCAGGTTCAGGTCACGGGCAAACTTGGTGTCATTGGAGCAATCGTGGACGACGAAGGGCCACTGCTCTTCAGCGGCCATGCGCATCAAGGTCAGCGTCATTTCACGGCTGCAAATGGGGGACAGATAGCCTTGACGGCACTGATACATATTTTCGCCCAGGTAATTCTCCAGATTGTTGGCATTCAGGTGAAGTTCGGCGCAGTTGATGAAGTCCAGACCTGTCGCCATGATGGCTTCTTTCTTTTTCATGAAGCCGTCAAAGAATGCACGGGTCATGGGCGTTTCAATACCCACCATGGGAATGTATTGCTTTGCGATGCGGATGTTTTCAATCACCTGATCGGAGCAGTTAGAAGCGCCCAGGTTGAAACGCAGTTCGTTCAGCCCTGCATCTGCCAGCATTTTCAGTGATGCTTCCGTAGCCCGGATGCCATTGGTATACATATGCTGATAGATGCCTGCTTTATGGAAGAGCTGAATCATGTGTTCATAGATTTCAATTTCCATAAAGGGTTCCAGATAAACATAGGCGATGCCAGTAGGCTTTTTTTGAATGGACAGCAGCAGCGGAATATCCTTTTCATAGAATTTGGTGCCGCCAATCTCCCACATGCCATCGCCGATGGGCGGAATACAGTCCAGCACGCCGTAATCGTAGCAGAAGGGACATTTGGCATTGCACTTGTTCGTCTTGCGAACTGCGCTGAGCCCCGTGCCAAACAGGCAGGACTTGCAGCCTTTGGGGAAGCGCTCGTCAGGGCCTACATACATGGTTCGACCCTGCATGGATTTCAGGTGAGGAATCTGCTGCATGAGAACCGCGCGCCTGGCATCCACGGCTCGCTCGATCTGCGCTAGCACTGCCAGTACAATCTCCTGCTGATGACACAGGAGCGGTTCATCATCCGGCAATTCGGAAAAGAACTGAAACCACATCAGGGCATCTTTCTTACTGATCTTCAAAGGGAAGGACTCCTTTTATTTTGATTTACTTGGCTGACTGTGCGGCCTTTTTCTTTGATCTTTCCCGCAGGGCAAGGAGCACCATCATCAGGACGGTACCCACATAAGGGAAGATCTTTGTCAGCGTAGGGTCGACCCCGACGCTTTGAAGCCGCGTGCCAAGGGCGTCAATGAAGCCGAAAAGCAATGCGGCGAGGAACACAAGGGGAGGATTTGCTCTGCCGAAGATGACGCAGGCCACGGCCACATAGCCCTTGCTGTTGGACATGTTTTCGGAAAACATGGTCAGGTAGCCTAGGGAAAGATGCGCACCCGCCAGGGCGCTGAAAGCACCGCACAGCACAGAAGCAAGATACTTCATCTTCTCCGGGCTTTTGCCGGCGGCACGTAGAGATTGAGGATGCTCGCCGGCGGCACGCAGCCAGAAACCTGCGGGTGTACGATAAATGAACAGCCAGCAAACCAGTACCATGACCCAGCTGACATACACCAGCAGGGTGTTGTTATTCAGCAAAGGGCCAATGATGGGGATATTCTCCAGCCAGTCTGCGCTTAGCTTGGGCAGGGGGACGATGGCGGGATCGGAAAAAGCACCCTTTACGTTGAAAATGGTACGAAGGAGAAACACCGTCAACGCTCCGGCAAAAATATTCAGCGCCACGCCGATGATGAATTCGTCGCTCTTGAACTTCACCACGAAGAGGCCGTAGAAGAGCCCTAACAGCACGCCGGACAGCAGGGCGAAGACCAGCGCCAGCAGCCAGCTGCCAAGGAAGTAACTGGCCAGCACGGCCACAAATGCGCCGACAATCATCATACCGTCAATGCCGATGTTCATGATGCCCACATGCTCCGTCATCAGGCAGCCAAGGCCGGCAAGGATAACGGGCGTAGCGGTGCGCAGGGTGTTTTGCAGCAGTCCTACATTAAAAATGCTTTCCCAGTTCACTTTTCCGTCGCCTCCTTTGCAATCCGTGCAGCAGAGTTCCGCTTGATTTTCTGCGCCTGGATGGATGCCAGAATGCCCTCTTCCGCCGCCATGAAGAAAATGATGATGGACTGAACGATCAGAATCAGTTCGCTGGAAATGCCCACACGGGATTCCATGGCCGTAGAACCGATTTGCAAAATGCCGAAGAAGAAACTCATGAGAATGATACCGAAGGGCTTATAGTGCATGATCATGGCAACCAGCATGCCGTCAAAGTAAAAATCCTTTGACACAGATTCGATGAATCTGCCGTGCTGACCGAATACTTCAAACATGCCCACCAAGCCGCAAATGGCACCGGAAAGCACCATGCTGCCAATGGCGAGCTTGTCGGACTGAATGCCGCTGTATCGTGCAAAGCGGCTGTTCTGCCCGGTCAGCTGCATTTCATAGCCAATGGTTGTGCGGCTCATCAGGTACCAGACAAACAGAGCAATGAATGCGGCAATGAAGATGCTCTCCGTCAGTGAAGACATTTTGATCAGCTTGGAGAACATGAAGGACTTGTCAATGGCGTCCGTACCGGCGGAAACGCCCTTTTCGGCGGTCTTCAAAGGGCCGTTGGCAAGGTAGGAACAGAAATAGATGGCGGCGGAGTTCAGCATGATGGTGGTGATCACCTCGCTGACTTTCAGCTTCACCTTCAGAATCGCCGGAACAACGGCATAGACGCCGCCGGCTGCCATGGCGGCCAGCAGGCACAGGGGAATGCCAATCCATGGAGAAAGCCCGGCCAGCTTTGCGCCCACGTAGGCGGAGGCGATAGCACCCAGGTACAGTTGTCCTTCGCCGCCTACGTTGAAAATGCCTGCTTTAGCGGCCACAGCAGTCGCTAAACCTGTCAGGCAAAGCGTTGCTGTCTTCGCCAGGGTGTTGCCAAGTCCACGCTTGGTGCCCAGCGCACCTGTGATCAGGGCACTGTAGCCTTCCAACGGGTCATGACCGGTGAGCGCCATGATCACGCCGCCAAGAATAAGAGCCAGAAGCACGCTGATGGCCAGGCTCACCAAGTACTGTACTTTTGCCTTGGATTTCATGCTTCCGCCTCCTTTCGTGCACCGGTCATGTAGTAGCCAAGATCAGCTTTACAGATGGTTTTCGGATCGAATTCTCCCGTGATTTTTCCTTCATAGATGGCGACCAGACGGTCGGACAAGCGGTACAGCTCATCCAAATCGGCACTGACCAGCAGGATGGCGCAGCCTGCGTTTCGCTTATCCATGATTTGCTTGTGGATAAAGTCCATGGCGCCAATGTCAACGCCTCTGGTAGGTTGGGAAATAATGAGCACCGGCGTATCGTAAGAGAATTCCCGCGCTACCACAACCTTTTGCATATTGCCGCCGGAGAGCGAACCGACAGGCGTATCCACACCTGCACCGCGAATGTCGAACTTCTCGAACAGCCTTCTTGCATAAGCACGGATGGGACGCCGCTTCAGGTGGATTTTTGCCACGGAAAACTCGGGGGCTTTTTCTTTACCTACCAGAAGATTATCCGTTACGTCCGCAGGGGCGGCAACGCCGGTAGCAATGCGGTCTTCCGGCACGTGTGCCAAACCTAATTGACGGATTTTCCCCGGTGTAAGCCCCTTTGTGCTCATGCCCTGAATTTTCACCGTGCCGCGCTGTATGGGACACATGCCGGTAATAGCTTCGATGAGCTCGCTCTGTCCATTGCCTTCAACACCAGCAATGCCCAAAATCTCCCTGGGATGCACCTGCAGGGAAAGACCACGCACCGCAGGCAGACCCCGAGTATCTGTTACATACAGGTCTTCGACTTCAATGGCAGCCTCCTGCCGCCGGCTTTGCTCTGCGCGTTCCAAGGTGTCCAGCAGCACATCCTTGCCAACCATCATAGAGGCCAGGATCCGCTCATTTACGTCCTTCGTTTCGCATACATCAATCAGTTTGCCTTGCCGCATAACGCCAACCCGGTCGGAAATTTCCATGACTTCATACAGCTTGTGGGTGATGATGATAATGGACATTTGCTTTTCACGAACAATGCTGCGGATAACGGCAAACAGTTCATCTGTTTCCTGAGGCGTCAGCACGGCTGTAGGTTCATCCAGAATCAGTATATCTGCGCCGTGATGCAGCGCTTTCAGAATTTCAACACGCTGCTGCAAACCAACGCTGATGTCCTGTACACGATCTGTCGGGTTGACCTTCAGGCCGTATTCCTGAACCAATTCATTGGTAATCTGATTTGCCTTGTCGAAATCGTAAAAGAGGCGATGGCGACGAGGCTCACCGCACATCACAATGTTCTGTGCCACCGTAAAGGAGGGAACCAGCATAAAATGCTGATGCACCATGCCGATGCCACGGGAGATGGAGGTGCTGGGGGAGAAGGTCTTCATTTCCTCACCCTTGACGAAGACCCGCCCGGTTGTGGGCTCATTGAGGCCGTACAGAATCTTCATCAGGGTAGATTTTCCTGCACCGTTTTCGCCGACCAGCGCAAACACTTCTCCCTTGCGTATATCAAGGGAGACGTCATCGTTTGCCAGCACACCGGGGAATTGCATGGATACATGCTTGAAGGACACAATGGGGGATTTCGTTTCGCTCAAGCGGGAACGCCTCGCTTTCTGTGACACATCCATACGGAAAAAAGGCAGCAACGCCCTTTCTGATGATCAAAAATGAACGCTGCTGCCGCAGAGGTTAGTTCAATGCAGTGGGAACGGTGATTTCACCACTGATGATCTTTTCCTGCAATGCCTTGACTTCCGCCTTCAGCTCGTCGCTGACCTGCTGGGTCATGGTGTCATCGCCATAGCCAACGTCGATGTAGCCCGTCGCCATATCGGCTGTCCAAACCGTGGCAGGCTGGAAGCGCTCGTCCAGATTTTCAACGATATCCACCACGGACTTGCCGACTTCCTTGACCATGGAGCAGATGATTACGTCAGGATTGATGTACTTCTGGTCGCTGTCCACGCCGATAGCATAGTTGCCCGTGTCCTTGGCAGCCTCGAATACGCCTTCACCCGTTTTGCCGGCAACGGCGAACACGATATCGCAGCCTGCATCGTAAAGCGCCAAGGCACATTCCTTGCCGCTGGCGGGATCTTCAAAACCGTTTGCATAGCGGGTATCTACCTTGATGTCAGGGTTGGCATACTTAGCGCCGGCTTCATAGCCTACCATAAAGTCGTTGATGGTAGCACTGTCCTGACCGCCTACGGCGCCCACAACGCCGGTCTTGCTCAGCTTGCCGGCAATGTAGCCCACCAGGAAAGAACCCTGATTCTGGGCATATACCACAGACATCACGTTGGCCATGCCGTCGCCTTCCAAGGCATTATCAATCCAGACAAACTTGGTATCCGGATAGCCTTCGGCTGCTTCCGGCAATGCCTGCACGAACTGCCAGCCCACTGCAAACACGATATCACATGCTTCGGCAGCATCAGCCAAACCGGTCAGGTACATGGAGCCGTTTTCCTTGCACTCAATGACCTTAGTGACTGTGCCGTACTTGCTGGCCAGCTCTTCAAGGCCTTCATTGGCGGAATCGTAGAAGGAACGATCACCCAAACCGCCGGCCACCACAATGGCAACGGACGGCACATCTTCCGCAAAAGCTGAAACGCATAGCACAGACAGACACATGGAGATGCAAAGAAGCAACGCAACGATTTTCTTCACAAAAATCAACCTCCTGATTCGGTCAAATTGTTGAGCCCACACCCATCGTGAGCAGATAGGGTAAATATTCGCCCTCTGCTTAGCAAATTCCTGCAAACGAAAGGGGAGGAAACGAAAATATCGGATGAAAGCCTGCCAGGCAGGATTTCGAAAGTTTCGGGCGAAATAATCAGCAGAGAATATCAGGAAAGGTTGTTTGGTGATATGAAAAAACTGCTGTTTGTTAACAGCTGCCCCCGGGGCGCGGAATCCCGTACATTGCAGCTTGCCCATGCTTTCCTTCAGGAGGTTGATACAAACCGGTGGGAAGTGATGACCCATGATTTGAATACCATGGGCCTTCGCAGCGTAGATGCGGAAACGCTTGCGGTGAAGGAACCACTTTGCGATGAAAGAGCTTGGGATCATCCGCTTTTCCGTCACACGCTGGAATTTCAGCAGGCGGATATGGTGGTGATCGCCGCACCTTACTGGGACTTGTCCTTTCCCTCCATCCTAAAGGTATGGGTGGAAAACATGTATGCCAGAAACCTGACCTTCCACTATGAGAATGATCGGTGCATTGGTATGTGCAGGGGAACAGAAGCGGTATACATCACAACCTCTGGCAGTCCTATTCGGGAAAACGATTGGGGCACCGGGTACATAAAGGCTGTTCTTCATGAGCTTGGCATTCAGAATTTTACGGCGGTCAAAGCGGAAGGACTGGATCTTGTGGGCAATGATGCGCAGAAGATCATGGAAGCCGCAGCAGCAGAGGCGGTTAAAGCAGCCAAGCGATTGCTTGCAAAGTGAACAAAAGCGTGCCGGACGGTGTTAAGCAATCACCGACGGCACGCTTTTCCATGTGCAAATTTTATTCATCCACCACATCAAAACAGTAGGGGTCTTCCAAGGTGCCGCTGCCGGAAACGTTGCTCAGCATGCTCAGATCCAGCTTACAGGCGCAGCGTACACCGCCGTTTCGGTTGTTGGCGGCGGTGGAGGTGTGTCCGTCAAAACCAATCAGGTTGTGATATCCCCTGCGGGGAATGCCTGTAGAGAAGTACCAGGTACAGCCGTTGCTCTTGTCACACCATGCATCCGGATGGGTCATGGCATAGGGGGTAGGCTTGCATTCCCGTTCCTTCTGCGGCTTCAGCTGCCAATGGCGGAAACCGTAGGCTGTGTTGCGATAGTCCTCGTTGTCCAGATAATACAGCCAACCCTTTTCCTCGGAGTAGCGAACGGCTGTCAATTCCTCATCGGTGAACATGACCTTCCGCATATCGTCATTCAGCGTATGGTAAATGGTGTTGCCCTTCCATTCATAGATGTTGACTTTCTCCGTGTTGTACATGGCAAAATCAATCACATACTCTGTCAGCAGCAGCGCCCAGCCATCCTCGTCCACACCCAGCACACGCCATAACACGGGAGCGATGGTGCCATCTGCTTCATAGGGATAGCGGCCGTAGTTGATGTAGATATAGCCTTCATCCGCATCATAGCCGCGCACAAGCCTTTGCGCATCGGTCTGGCTGCTTACTTCCACCGAGAATCCCTCTGCCAAAGACATGGATG
>CAVKHY010000030.1:12398-23989 GCA_963656345.1 bacterium
AAGCAGCAGCACCAGGGTGCAGAGCAAAGCAATGATACGCCGAAACACAAGATCGTCCTCCTTCGATCGGACACTGCCGGTACGTATGGTGATTCCTTATCAGAGAATATAGCGGCGGATGTCCTTGGCTGCGCCTTCGCTTTGCAGGTGTTGGCGCACATAGTCTCCTGTAATGTTCAGTTCAACAGGGGGCATGTCCGCATCACCTGCATTGAAAGAAATATCTTCCAGTAGCTCTTCGAATACGGCGTGGAGACGGCGTGCGCCAATGTCTTCCTGGGCTTCATTGGCGTTGTAAGCGGCTTCTGCAATGGCGCTGATGGCGCTGTCGTCAAAGTTCAGCAGCACATGATCCACTTCCAGCAGGGCACGATACTGCAGGGTCAATGCATTGTCCGGCTGGGTCAGGATCTTCTCGAAATCCTCCCGGGTCAGGCTCTTCAACTGCACCCGGACAGGGAAACGACCCTGCAGTTCGGGAATCAAGTCACTGACCTTGGACACATGGAAAGCACCGGCTGCAATGAAGAGCATGAAGTCCGTCTTCACAGGGCCGTACTTGGTGTTTACCGTGCATCCCTCCACAATGGGCAGGATATCACGCTGAACGCCTTCCCGGCTGACGTCGGGACCGCCGTGTCCGCCGCGCTCCGCAATCTTGTCGATTTCGTCGATGAAGACAATGCCGTTTTGCTCTGCACGGGAAATGGCTTCGTCCTGCACGGCATCCATGTCAATGAGCTTGGAGGCTTCCTCCTGCATGAGCAGCTTCCGGGCTTCCTTCACCTTCACATGGCGGATCTTGGTGCGCTTGGGCATCATGTTGCCCATCATGTCTCCAAGGCTGATGGAATTGCCGCCAACCTCCAGCTGAGGCATAGCTTCTTCCACTTCGATTTCCAGCTCACGATCTTCCAGTTCGCCCCGCATGAGCTGCTGACGCACCTCTTCACGCTTGCCGGAAAGCTTCTCCTGCTCCTCTGCGCTGGGTTCCTCTTCCTTCTTTTTGCCGAGGAGAAAGTCCAGAGGATTGGGCGTGTTTTTCTGCGGAGGAGATACCAGCAGGGTCACCAGCCGATCTTCGGCCAGCACCTTGGCACGGGGCTCCACCTTCTTGGTGTACTCGTCCTTGACCATGCGGATGGCATTCTCAATCAAATCCCGGACAATGCTTTCCACGTCCCGGCCTACGTAGCCTACTTCGGTGAACTTGGTGGCTTCCACTTTCACGAAGGGAGCGTTGACAAGCTTGGCCAGGCGGCGGGCAATCTCTGTTTTGCCTACGCCGGTAGGTCCGATCATCAGAATATTCTTGGGGCTAATTTCTTCCCGCATTTTTTCGTCCACACAGGAGCGGCGGTACCGATTGCGCAGGGCAATGGCCACCGATTTTTTCGCATCATCCTGGCCGATGATATAACGATCCAGCTCCCGTACGATTTGCCGAGGACTCAGTTCAGCCATGGTTGATCCTCCTCTCACACATCTTCAACAATAACGTTATCATTGGTATAAACACAAATGGATGCGGCAATGTGCAGCGCTTTTTCGGCAATTTCATGGGCAGACAGATCCGTGTTGTCCTTCAGCGCACGGGCTGCCGCAAGGGCATAGTTTCCGCCGGAACCGATGGCTGCAATGCCGCCGTCCGGCTCGATGACCTCACCTGTGCCGCTAAGAATCAGCATGGTTTCCTTGTTGGCCACGATCATCAGAGAATCCAACTGGCGCATGGCCTGATCGCCGCGCCAGCTTTGCGCCACGGCGACTGCTGCACGTTCCAGGTTGCCGCCGCACTGGGTCAGCTTTTCTTCGAATTTTTCACACAGGGTAAAGGCATCGGAAACCGTACCGGCAAAACCGGTAACAACCTGACCGCCGAAAATGCGGCGAACCTTCCGTGCGGAATTCTTAAATACTGTATGCTCGCCCATGGTCACCTGACCGTCACCGGCGATGGCAATGTGGCCGTCCTTTTGCACAGCACAGATGGTTGTGCCCCGAAATGTTACGCTCATTCTATCGCTCCTTTTTTGCCTGCACCTATGCAGCACAGGCACAGTACACTGTAGCAAAGCAATATGAACCGGAAGTGAAGCTTATTCGTGAAGGCCGGCAAGCCATTCCTTCATGTAAGCCAGCGACCGGGCGGAAACGGCTTCATACCGCTGTGCTTTGTTGCGGATTTTTTTATGCTCCTTGTCAATGGGCAGGCTGTCAATCAGTCCGAAGGAGCAGTTCATGGGTTGAAAATTGTGATTAGGGGTGCTGATATAGCGTCCCATAGCGCCCAGCGCAGTGATGCCCGGCAGCTCAACGGTGCCCAGTCCGCGCAGATCACGCCCCAGTGACAGCCCGCAGATCAGCCCGCTGGCGGCGCTTTCCACATAGCCCTCTACGCCGGTCATTTGCCCGGCGAAATAGGTTTGGGGTCTGGCGATCATTTCAAAGTGGGCATTCAGGAACCCAGGCGACTGCAGGAAGGTATTGCGGTGCATAACGCCGTACCGGGCATAGGCAGCATGCTCCAGGCCGGGAATCATGCCGAAGACGCGCTTTTGCTCCGGAAATTTCAATCGGGTCTGAAAGCCTACAATATTGAACAGGGTTCCCTGCTCGTTATCCTGCCGCAGCTGGACAACCGCAAAGGCTTCTTTTCCTGTTCTTGGATCTTTTAGGCCAACGGGCTTCATAGGGCCAAAGGCAAGCACCATCCGTCCACGGCGTGCCATGGATTCAACTGGCATGCATCCCTCAAACACTTTCGTTTCCTCGAAGCCGTGGACTTCGGCAGTTTCTGCTGCCAGCAAAGCATCCACAAAGGCGTTGTATTCTTCTTCCGTCATGGGACAGTTGAGATAATCATCCCCCCGGTCATATCGGGATTGACGGAAAATCTTTTCCATGTTCAGGGATTCCAGCGTTACGATCGGCGCAGCTGCATCATAGAAATGCAGCGTACCCAAACCGGGGAGTGCGGCAATGGCATCAGCCAGCGTATCTGACGTAAGCGGCCCGGAGGCAATAATCACTGGGGATTCCGGTATTTCTGTCACTTCTTCCGAAACGACATGAATCAGGGGATGTTCATGCAGTGTCTTCGTAATGTATCCGGAAAAAGCATCCCGATCCACCGCCAATGCGCCACCGGCAGGCACGCGAGCCTGGTCGGCAGCCTTCATAACGAGCGAGTCGCACAGCCGCATCTCTTCCTTCAGCAGACCCACTGCGTTGGTCAGCCTGTCGGAACGGAGAGAATTGGAGCAGACGAGCTCAGCCATCAGCGGTGAATGATGGGCAGGACTCATTTTCTCCGGCTTCATTTCGTACAGCGTTACATGAATTCCCTGTTTGGCCAGCTGCCAAGCTGCTTCACTGCCGGCAAGACCTGCGCCGACAACCGTTGCATGGAGGCAAGTGGTATCATTCATCCTCTGCTTCATCCTGCCCTTCTGCATGGACTTCAACCCGGCAGCGGCAGGTCTCGTTGGCGCACAGATGCCACACCTCGCCCTTTCGACCCCGCTTCTCTACCATGTAGCTGCCGCACTGGGGACATTTGTCTGCTACAGGTTTTTCCCAGGAGACAAAGTCGCAGTCCGGATAGCGTTCACAGCCGTAGAACTTCCGATTCTTTTTGCTTGTTTTCTCCATGAGCCTTGCACCGCACTTGGGGCAGGGAGCATCAATGTAGGTAAGGATGGGCTTGGTGTTGCGGCATTCCGGGAAATTGGGGCAGGCCAGGAACCGACCGTAGCGTCCCATTTTATAGACCATCATGGCGCCGCATTTGTCGCACTGCACATCACTGACTTCGTCGTGCACTTCCACCTTTTCAATCTGCTGCTCGGCTTTTTCCAGCGTCTTTTCGAAGGGAGGATAGAATTCACGCAGAATTTCCTTCCACTGGATTTTGCCCTCTTCCACTTCGTCCAGCTGCTCTTCCATTTTGGCGGTAAACTCGGTATCCACGATGTCAGCGAAGTATTCTTCCATCATGCTGGTGACCATTCTGCCCAACTCCGTAGGGTACAGCCGCTTCTTTTCCTTGCTGACATAGCCTCGGGAAATAATGGTCGTAATGGTGGGTGCAAAAGTGGAAGGACGGCCAATCCCCATTTCATCCAATGCCCGGACAAGGGAAGCTTCCGTGTACCGGGACGGGGGCTGGGTGAAGTGCTGCTCGCTTTCCACATCGTCTACTTCGACCTGATCACCTTCCGCCACTGCGGGAAGGCTGGTTTCGATGGTGCTGACCTCGTCATCCAGCCCTTCTTCGTAAACAGAGGTGAAGCCGGCGAACTTCTTGTGTTCCCCGTAGAAGCGAAGTCCTACTTGATCCCCGGTCAGCTCCATGGTCATGGTTTCATACAGGGCAGGCATCATCTGGCTGGTCAGGAAGCGATTGTAGATCAAACGGTACAGATTGTACTGCTCTTTGGTCAAAGACGCCTTGATCTTCTCGGGTGTGCGCCGCACGTCCGTGGGACGGATGGCTTCATGAGCATCCTGCGCATTTTTTCTGCCCTTGTACTCAATGGGCTTTTCCGGCAGGTATTCCGGACCGAACCGCTCCGGAATGTATGCTCGCAGGGCGGTCATGGCCTCTTCACTGATGCGCACGCTGTCAGTACGGATATAGCTTACAATACCCTGAGTACCTTCGCCCTCGATGTCTACGCCTTCGTAAAGCTGCTGCACTACCTGCATGGTTTTAGCTGTGGTAAAGCCCAGCTTGCGGCTGGCTTCCTGCTGCAGGCTGGAAGTGGTGAAGGGAGCAGCAGGCGTTTTCCGCTTTTCTGCCCGTTTGATATTGGTAACGGTGAAGTGTGTACCCTGAATGCGCTTGACGGCGGCTTCGGCCTCGGCCGCATTGGTGATTTGCGCCTTTTTTCCATCCAGCATAGACAGCTTGGCGGTAAAGTGCTGCTTGCGGCCGTGGGACTGGGGCACCAGCATCTTGGCGGTTACATCCCAATATTCCTCGGGAATAAAGGCCTCAATGTCCTCCTCCCGCATGACCACCATGCGGGTTGCCACGGACTGCACCCGCCCGGCAGACAATCCTTTTTTCACTTTTGCCCACAGCAGGGGACTGATCTTGTAGCCCACCAGTCGATCCAGCACACGGCGTGCCTGCTGAGCATCCACCAGCTGCATGTTCAGCGGCCGGGGATTCTTGATTGCATTCTGGATGGCCTGCTTGGTAACCTCGTGAAATTCAATGCGGCAAGGCGTGGACGTATCCACGTTCAGAATCTGACTCAAATGCCATGAGATGGCTTCCCCTTCACGGTCCGGGTCAGTTGCAAGCAGAATCTGAGAAGCTGACTTGGCTTCTTTACGGATTCTGCTCAAGATGTCGCCGCGCCCGCGGATGGTAATGTACTTCAGTTCAAAGTCGTGATCCACATCCACACCGATCTGGGATTTCGGCAAATCCCGGACATGTCCTTGGGATGCTTCCACTTTGTAGCCTTTGCCGAGAAATTTGGTGATTGTGCGAGCCTTGGCCGGTGACTCCACAATGATGAGCTTTTGCTTGGTAGCCGCCATTGGATCTTCTGCCTCCCAATGATGTTTATCGTTATGTTTTGGTATACATTTTGCCGGGGAGAGGACGAATGGATCCTCTCAGGTGCAGCATGGTCAGTGCACCGGATAATTCTGTGGGGGCGATGCCGATTTCCGCCACCAGCTGATCATAGGATTTTTCCTCGACAGCCAGAGCTTGCAGAACTTTTCGCTGGGTTTCCGTCAGCGGAGGCAAATCTTTTTTTACCGCTTCCTGCTTTGCTCGGGTTTCGCCGATCCAGTTCATGTCCGCCAAAATGTCATCAGCGCAGGTAAAATAATTGGCTCCTTCCCGGAGCAGCTGATGGGCACCCTTTGCCCAAGTGGTATCGATTCGCCCGGGATAAGCGTAAATATCCCGGCCTTGATCCAATGCATGCTGCACTGTGTGCATACTGCCGGAATGAGGACTGCATTCCATCATGATCACGGCTTTGCTGACGCCGGACAAGATACGATTACGCACCGGAAAATGTCGGCCCAGCGCCGGCGTTCCCGGGGGATACTCGCTGAACAGGACGCCGCCTTTTTCCAGCAACCGTTGTTTCAGCCCGGCATTTTCGCTGGGATAGTCGATATCGAGACCGCAGGCCAGCACGGCTGCCGTAGGGCTTCCGCCTTCCAGACACCCTTGATGAGCAGCTGTATCAATGCCGATTGCCATGCCGCTGACCACCGTTACCCCGGCTTCGCTGAGATCCTTGGCAATCTTGAACGTTGCCTGAACGCCTGCGGGAGATGCCTTTCGCGAACCAACCATGGTGATGCATCGGCCGTCAAGACAGTCCGGGTTGCCCTGATAAAACAGTGCAATGGGCGGATCGTTAATGTGCCGCAGCAAGGCCGGATAATGGGTGTCATCCTGCTGCAAGATCCCGATGTTGTGCTTCTGCATGGTCACGAGGAGCTGATGCATGGCTTTCTTGCCGGCAGAGGACATCAGACGCTCCAACCGAGCTGACGGGATAAAATCTCGCAGTGCATCCGCACCTTCTTCCTGAAGTGCGTCATACACATCTTCCGCACTGCCGAATTCCTCCAACAAGTGGGAGAAACAGTCGTAGGAAAGCCGCCCGCTGGCCAGCCATGCGATACATCCGTCTTCCCGTGTATACTGCATGCTTGGCCACCTCCTTCAGCTTTTTGCGATGCAAAGCGAAACATTCGACTGCAAATTCCTTAAAGAAAACACAGCCCAAGAAACACGCCCATGCTAGCACAGTTCGAAGAAAAAATCAACGTTTCTTTTTGATTACCGGCTGGAATCCGGCGTGGATGCATGAATAAACAATGCTGCACAAGGGCAAAAGAAGCCTGCCTTATCAGCCTGCTCATTTGACCAACTTGTGTTCAATGGTAGAAAAATAATACTTTTCAAATATGAAAAAAAGCGGTATACTATGCATAACAAATGATTGCCGGAGGTTGATGCAATGCGCAAATGCTTAGCAATGATGCTGGCGTGTCTCCTGTGTTTTTCTACTGTCGGAGCGTTGGCGGATGGCTTCTCTCTTGCAGGATATGACGGCGGCAGCTCCACCGCCCATGACTGGAACACCAATTATTTTTTTACCGCCATGGAGGAACGCACTGGTCTTACTGTTACCACAACCCAGTACACCGAGCAGCAGGAATGGACGAAAGCCAAGCAGCGTATGCTGAACGGCGAGGCAACGCTGCCGGATGCACTGTTCAAGGCGGAGCTGACGCCAACAGAAACCTTGGACCTTTATGAAGCCGGTGTTTTGATTGATCTGCGTCCTTATTTGGAAACGGCGATGCCGAACCTGTATGCGCTTCTTCAGGCAAACCCTGACTGGGAAAAGGCTATTTCCATGCCGGATGGCGCAATTGTGGCACTGCCGCTTATCAATGAATTGCAGAACAATAATGCCATGTGGATCAATCAAAGCTGGCTGGATGCCTTAGGCTTGAGCGTACCCACTACGGCTGAGGAATTGACGGAAGTGCTGCGTGCCTTCCGTGACCGTGATCCGAACGGCAACGGCAAGAAGGACGAAGTGCCGCTGGAATTCCTGAGCATGTGGGATCTTCGATTCCTCGGCCATGCCTTTGGCCTCGTGTCGGATGATTATAATCTGTACGTAGACGAAGACGGTCAGGTGCAAACGACCCTGACCAAGGATGAAAACAGGGCTTTCCTGACTTGGCTGCATTCCCTTTGGGAGGAAGGCTTGCTGGATACCTCCGGCTTCACTACGGCGGATTCGCTTCGGGCCATTACGGATTCCAGCGCAGCGATTACCTACGGCGTCATGCTGGCACCGACTCCTTTGTCTCTTGTGCCCAACAGCGCCCTGAGCCAGTATGAGCTGCTGATGCCGCTTACCTATGAGGGCAAGCAGGTTTATCGCGACCTTCTCGGAGATGTGGTGCGGGGCACCTTTGCTGTTACCTCCGCCTGTGAGGATCCTGCGCAGGTGCTCACCTGGCTGGATTATCTCTATACCGAGGAAGGCTGCCGACTGGTGCAGGCCGGGGAAGAAGGTGTTGACTATCAGTTCAACAGCGATGGCACCTGGAGCTGGATCCCTGCCAATGAGGAAGTAACATCCAGCGTTCTGCCCAACAAAACGATTGCGGACGGCGGCATCCAGCCTGGTCTTTCCTCTGTTTCCTTCCAGCTGGCCTTTGACCAGAAGGAAACACGCAGTCTGATTACTCAGCTGGCAGAGCTGAAAAAGGTTTCTGTGCAGCCCATGCCCCTGGTCACCATGACCAAGGAGCAAAACGAACGAGTCAAGAACATTCAGGCGGATCTCGGCGCTTATGCCGAAGTTACGATGACTCGCTTTGTAACTGGCGAAATCCCCATCAATGACGAAACATGGCAGACTTTCTGCCAAAACGTTCATGATCGGGGAATTGACGAACTCATCTCCATCTGGCAGGAAGCCATTCAATAATCATTCCCTGTGATACACAGAGCAAAACGAATAGCATAAAAAGGACGGAGAACGCTCATGAGTCAGTATGCAAGTAAAATCAGAAGCTTGAAAACCCCCAAGGTGATGGAACAGCTGAATCACCTGTACGGCAGCCGGGATGGTATGCTTGTGGCTCAGACGGCACGGCATATCAACATGCTGAAGCGCCATGAAGAGGCCTTTAATTACGAGGGCGATGTGGCCTTGATCAGTGCCCCCGGACGGACGGAAATCGGCGGCAATCATACGGATCACAATCATGGCCGGGTGCTGGCAGCCGCGGTGAACCTGGATACCTTGGCGGCAGTCAGTCCCAGAGAAGATCTGCTTGTGCACCTGAACAGCGAAGGCTATGCGCCGATTACGCTGGATCTGTCCGACCTGACGGTGCATGAAGAAGAGAAAGGAACGACTGCAGCACTGATTCGCGGTGTGGCAGCTCGCATGGCAGAGTTAGGCTACCGCATCGGCGGGTTTGACGCTACCGTAACGTCTACGGTGGCTTCCGGCAGCGGACTTAGCTCTTCCGCAGCCTTTGAGGTGCTGGTGTGCGCCATTCTTGATAATCTTTACAACGGCATGACGGTGGACTATAAGACTCGTGCAAAGATCAGCCAGTATGCGGAAAACGTGTTCTTTGGAAAGCCCAGCGGACTGATGGATCAGATGGCTTCTTCTGCCGGCGGCCTTGTAGCGGTGGACTTTAAGCATGAGGATCCTGAAGTTCGTCCGACCTCCTTTGATTTTGCGGCCCACGGATACGCATTGGTCGTGGTGGGCACAGGCGGAAGCCATGCGGATCTGACGGCTGATTATGCGGCCATTCCGAATGAAATGCGTTCCGTTGCCAATTATTTTGGCGAGGATTGTCTGCGCCGTGTTCGCTCCGAGGAATTCATGCAGGCACTGCCTATGCTGCACGGCAAGGTAAGCGACCGGGCCATCCTCCGGGCAATGCACTTCTATCAGGAAAACAGCCGGGTGCCGGTGCAGGTAAGAGCATTGGAAAATGATGACCTGGATACCTTCTTCCGGGAGATTATTGCCAGCGGACGCTCAAGCTTCATGTATCTGCAGAATGTGTACGCCCGGCCTGATGAACAGGGACTTTCCCTGGCCCTGGCGCTGGCGGAGAACATGCTGAACGGCAAGGGCGCATGGCGTGTTCACGGCGGCGGATTTGCCGGAACGACCCTGAACTTTGTGCCCCAGGACGAGCTTGATGCCTTCATCAGCTGCATGGAAGGGGTCTTCGGCGACCGCTGCTGCCATGTGCTGGATATTCGCCCCGTAGGCGCCAATGTACTGGAACTGTAAGTGAATAGAACAAGGCCTGCACCGTTTTGCAAGACGGTGCAGGCTTTTGCTTATCCCTTGTGCCAAACAGGAACGCCGAGCACCTCTGCAATGGCCTTGTGGAGGTGCTCGTCTTTTTGGTGGACATAGTCCACGGATGAATAAACCCACGTGCCATCCGGTAGAAAAAACTTGCCGGAACCGTCAGGAGCAAGTCCATAGTCGGTCAGACTTTTGCCGGGCTCTGGGACAAGGGTCGTCAATCGATTCAAAACTCGATTGCCTAACATGAGAGAGAAAATGCCAGTCTGGGGATCAATCGCCACATGATTTCCGGTGAATCCGGAAAGCCCAATGGCTTCATCACTCATGTAAACGGGAATCTCGGAATAATACTGCAAGGGATGCTTTACATAGCACTGGCTGCCGAGATACTGGGTATATCGTCCGTCCGGCAGCTGCCGACCCAGCCGATTACGTGCCATCCGCTGCAAGGTGGAGCGACGCAGCAGGTCGCCCTTCAGCAAACCCTGACACAGGCGAATCATGTCATCCCGGGTGGAGAAAAGCCCTGCGTGTCCGCATAAATAGCGGCCGTTCTCACCAAGGAGCCGTGCTTTGGGATCGTGGGGCATCCCTGGCGTGATGCCTCTGCGCACAAGGTACCTGCCGCCTTCGATTCGATGCTCCAGGTCATAGCATACGCAATCCGTTAAGCGATGAGCAGGCACTTTGGCAAAGGTATCTGCCATATGCAGGGGAAGAAGAATTTCCTGCTGAACGCAGTCCATGAGGGGCATTTGGCAAATGCCCTCGATGACCAGACCCAATACCATGGCGTGCATGTCGGAATAATAGCGTCCAGTGCCCTGGGGCTTGGAAACAATAGCGGCAAGCTGCTTGAGTCCCGCATCCCTGCAGGACTGGGTATCGATTCGCTCAGGTGTGGTTAAGGCTATTTCAAAGCCAAGCACCTGGTCAATTGTAACCTGAGAAAGGTTCACCAACTGCGGCGCATAGTCGGTAACAGGCGCATCCAGAGCAAGCCTGCCATCCTCCCAAAGCCGCATGACGGTTAAGCCGGTAAACAGCTTGGTCAGGCTGGCCAGATCGAACAGGGTCGATGGGCATATTGCGCCTGTGCCGTCTAGATGGATTGCTCCGGCTTCCGCATGATACGCAGTGCTGGATGTACCGCAGGCCACAGTCATGCAGGCCATGATGTGGGTATCCTCCACAAAATAGCGGGCAGCTTGATCCAGCATGGTAATCCCTCCTCAATGCATCAGAACATACTGATCTGACTGGTTTCGCTCAGCCCTTCCAAAGAACCGTGGGTTCGCAGCAAATCCACCACGCTGCTGCCTACCCGGCCGCGTTCCTTCAAATCTTCTATCGAAAGGAAAGGACGCTCATCACGTGCGGCAACGATGGAGATGGCAGCGCTTTCGCCTAAGCCGCCCAGGCTGGTGAAGGGACAGCGAAGATTGCCGTCTTCAATCAGGAACTTCCGCACATCACTCTTGTACAAGTCAACCGGCAGGAACTTAAAGCCACGCATGTTCATTTCCAATACCAATTCCAGCGCCGTTTGGGAATCCTTGTCCTTGGCTGTGGCATTTTCCATGTCCTTGATTTCACGGATCTTTGCACGGCAGGTGTCCGGGTCGATAATCATCGTTGCTGCATTAAACCCATCGCCGCGGACGGTAAAGTAAGCGGCATAGTAGGCGAGGGGATAATGCACCTTGAACCAGGCAATGCGGAGAGCCA
>CAVKHY010000031.1:0-1785 GCA_963656345.1 bacterium
TGCCACCCATTATCATGATGACCACGCAGGCAATATGGCCGAGATTCTGGAAGCTTTCGGCACAGGGGACACCATCGTTTACGGTTCCACGGAAGCATGGCCGGTAAAATACGGTACCCCCCCCCCACAGAATGTCAATGGAAGCAGATGCTAGCCGGAGATGTGCTGCACTTCGGCCCCATCACCATCAAATGTGTGGGGCCTGAAAAAGTGGAGGGTCGAGGCGGCATCAATAAGGATTCCCTGAATTTTGTGCTCACCTATGGCGAACGCAGCTTTCTCTTCACCGGCGACTATGTACGGAGTCACCCCGTCGGCGATGGATATAGGGAAGACATTGCGAATACGGATGTACTGAAATTTCCCCATCATGGTTTGCAGCCCTTCTGCATTGACCCATGGGTGCTGCAGCTGGTGAATCCCAAGATCATTCTCGTTCCCGGTGCAGCGATTGGGCAGGTGCAGAAACTTTGCCAGACCTATGGCGTAGATGCAAAGGTCTACAGCATCGGGGATGGACACATTATCATTACCACAGACGGAACCACATTGAATGTAGCGACCCACGCAGGAGCATAATCCTGCAATCAGGAGGCGGATACCATGGCAGACTTGGTGGTGATCGGCGGCGGTCATGCAGGCTGTGAAGCAGCATTGGCAGCTGCCCGCATGGGCATTGATACGGTGCTCATCACCCTCAATATGGACGGTGTAGCGCTGATGGCCTGCAATCCGGTCATTGGCGGCAGCGCCAAGGGGCATTTGGTGCGAGAATTGGATGCGCTGGGCGGCGAAATGGCTCTGGCCATTGACGATACCTTCCTGCAAAGCCGTATGCTGAACACCAGCAAGGGTCCAGCCGTCCATGCTCTGCGGGCACAGGCAGACAAGCAGGCGTATCAGAACCGCATGCGCCGTGCCCTGATGACCCAGCCTCATTTGCTGGTGCGGCAGGGCGAAGTCAAGTCCATTGAAGTGGAAAATGACCAGGTTTGTGCCGTCACGACCGTAACCGGTCAGCGAATCGCCTGCAGTGCCGTGGTGGTTGCTACCGGCGTGTACCTGAAGGGACGCATCATCATCGGCGAAGCCAGCTGGGGTGGCGGCCCTCAGGGGCTGCAAAATGCCCAGTATCTGTCGGAAAGCCTGCAGTCCTTGGGCTTTCAGCTCCGTCGGTTCAAGACCGGCACCCCGGCACGAATCGACCAGCGTTCCATCGACTTTGACGAAATGGAAATTCAGCCCGGCGACGAACCGGTCACACCTTTCTCCTTTCTGACGGACCGAAAGCTGGAAAATCGCCGTGCCTGCTACCTGACATGGACGAACGAAGAAACCCATCGCATCATCCGGGAGAATCTTCACCGTGCACCCATGTACAGCGGCCTGATTCACGGCATCGGCCCCCGGTACTGCCCCTCCATTGAAGACAAGATCGTCCGCTTTGCCGACAAATCCCGGCATCAGGTGTTTCTGGAGCCGGAAGGCATGAACAGTCTGGAATGGTATGTGCAGGGCATGTCCTCTTCCCTGCCGGAAGACGTACAGTGGAAGATGTACCGCAGCATTCCAGGATTGCACCGGGCCGAGCTTGTTCGCTTGGCTTACGCCATTGAATATGACTGCATTGACAGCCGAGAGCTGCGCCCCACCTTGGGTTCGCTGCGCATTGGCGGATTGTTCTTCGCCGGGCAGATCAACGGTACCTCCGGTTATGAAGAGGCTGCCTGTCAGGGTCTGCTGGCTGGCATGAATGCTGCCCTGACCTTGCTGGGGAAAAAGCCC
>CAVKHY010000031.1:1795-23101 GCA_963656345.1 bacterium
CCCGGGACATGGCGTACATCGGTGTGCTTGCCGACGACCTCACCACCAAGGGTACGGATGAACCTTACCGCATGATGACCTCCCGGTCAGAGCACCGCCTGCAGCTTCGGCAGGATAATGCCGATCTGCGCCTGACCAAGATCGGCTACGATGCCGGGCTGGCTACGGAAGAGCGGATGGAGCGCACGATGCAGAAGGAAATGGATGCCGGTCGGCTAAAGCAGCGACTCCATGCTGTTCGCCTGCCTCAAAGCCCGGAACGTTCCCAGTGGCTGGAAGCCCATGGTCAGCCTGAGACTGCCGCGAGCCTGAGCGGTGAGGAGCTGGTTCGCCGCCCTGAAATCACCGTGAAGGACGTAGCTGCGCTACTGCCTGAAATCAATGATTATTCTGCCGCCGCCCAGGAGCAGGCAGAGATCGCCATTAAATATGCCGGCTATTTGGAGCGGCAGGAAGCTTTGCTGCGGCATGCCAAGGCCATGGAAGAAGCCCTGCTGCCGGAGGATGCCCCTTATGGGGAAATCACCGGTCTGCGCATCGAAGCACGGCAGAAGCTGGAGAAGCAGAAGCCTCGCTCCCTCGCCGCTGCCGGACGAATCCCCGGCGTATCTCCGGCTGACGTGGCTGTGCTCATGGTCTGGCTGGAGCGAACCCGGTAAATTTCTCTTGTAGAAATGCGCTTCCTCCTGTATACTGTTCCTGCGCTGAAGCGTAATGAATGATTGGGATGGTGCTGCATCATGGAGAATATTTGGATTGACTGCGACCCGGGCATTGATGACGCCGTTATGCTGGCCATGGCGGCAGCCCACCGGGATGTGCTGCATATTTGGGGCATCTCCACGGTAGCCGGCAACCAGAGCAGTGATCTGGTAACAGAAAATGCCCTTCGCCTCGCCACTCTTCTAGGGATGGAGGATGTGCCTGTTGCCCGTGGTGCTCGGGAGCCGCTGATCCGCGCAAAAACGGACGCTTCCCACGTGCATGGAGCAAACGGCATCGGCAACTGTATCATCCCCCCTGCCAAACATGGTGAAAGCAGCAAGCATGCCATTGAACTGATGCGGGATGTGATCATGGCACTGCCAGAGGACGAAACCATGACGCTGGTGCCTACCGCCCCCTTGACCAACATCGCATTGCTCTACAAAGTTTTCCCGGAAGTGAAGCGCCGCATCGGCCGCATTGTGCTGATGGGCGGTTCTGCCAGTGCAGGCAATGCCACACCTTTTGCGGAGTTCAATATCTTTGCCGACCCGGACGCAGCACAAATCGTGTTCGCCGAGCATGAAATTCCCGTGGTCATGTGCGGGCTGGATGTAACCAGGCAGTGCATCCTGCGCAAGGAAAAGATTGCCGAAATTGCAGGCAAGGGCAGTGCTGCACAACGAGCCATGGCAGAGATGCTGCAATTCTATGCCACCTCTTCCAGCTATGCGCCTTCAGACTGCGTGCTGATGCATGATTCCTGTACCATCGGCTATCTGCTGCGTCCTGAGCTTTTTTCCGGCCGGCAGGTCACAGTGAATGTGGTGCGGCAGGGCGAAAACATGGGACAAACCGTGTGCACACCCGGCGGCAACGTGCTTCTGCTGGAGCATGCAGATGTAGAAGCTTTTGAACAGATGGTACTTGAAGACATTTGCAATAAAAATTTCTGAAAAGCAGGAGATTGTCAAGGAAATGTCGAATCATAGGAGTGAGGGGACTTCCCCGATGCTCGGAACATTATGAGGAGGCGTTTCCAATGGCGAATCGTATCGTTTTGAATCCTGTTTCCTATCATGGTCGCGGCGCTATCGAATCCATTGTTGCTGAGGTTGAAGGCCGTGGGCTGAAGAAGGCTTTTGTCTGCTCTGACCCGGATCTGCTCAAGTTCGGCGTTACCAAGAAGGTCACGGATGTGCTGGACAAGGCTGGTCTGGCCTATGAGATTTATTCCAATATCAAGCCCAACCCCACCATTGAAAATGTGCAGACCGGCGTAGCTGCCTACAAGGCCAGCGGTGCTGATTATATCATTGCCATCGGCGGCGGCTCCTCCATGGATACGGCCAAGGCCATCGGCATCATCATCAACAACCCCGAGTTTGCGGATGTCCGCTCCCTGGAAGGTGTTGCACCGACCAAGCACAAGACGGTGTTTACCATTGCTGTGCCCACCACTGCCGGTACTGCCGCCGAAGTAACCATCAACTACGTGATTACCGACGTAGAGAAGAAGCGCAAGTTCGTCTGCGTGGACGTGCACGACATTCCCGAAGTTGCCGTGATCGACCCTGACATGATGTCTACCATGCCCAAGGGTCTGACGGCCGCCACCGGTATGGATGCACTGACCCATGCTATCGAAGGCTTCACCACCAAGGCTGCATGGGAAATGACCGACATGTTCCACCTGAAGGCCATTGAGATCATTTCCAAGTCTCTGCGCGGCGCTGTTGCCGGCACGGCTGAGGGCCGGGATGGCATGGCACTGGGTCAGTATATTGCAGGCATGGGCTTCAGCAATGTGGGTCTGGGTATTGTCCACTCCATGGCACACTGCCTGGGTGCTGTGTACGACACGCCCCACGGTGTGGCAAACGCCATTTTGCTGCCTACCGTGATGGAGTACAACGCTCCTGTGACCGGTGACAAGTACAAGTACATCGCCGCTGCCATGGGCGTTGAAGGCACGGAAAAGATGACGCAGGAAGAATATCGGAAGGCTGCTGTGGACGCTGTGAAGAAGCTGGCTGCCGATGTGGGTATCCCTGCAGATCTGAAGGCCATTGTGAACCCTGCGGATCTGGACTTCCTTGCAGAGTCTGCCTATGCGGATGCCTGCCGTCCCGGCAATCCTCGGGATACCAGCCCTGAAGAAATCAAGGAACTGTACAAGAAGCTGCTGTAAGCAGAAAATCGTGTTGCCCTTTGCGCAAGCCGTCGAGAAGAAACTCGTCGGCTTGCCTTTTTTATCTTCTCATCTCTCACACTCCGTGGTATAATGGTTGCAGCAATCCAAGCAAAAAGGAGCGTTTCCATATGCAGTTTGAATTTTCCATTCAGCCTAACTATGCCGCTGCAGGAGCCAAGGGCCCTGACGGCGGCGTAACCATGACCTGCTACATGCTCTCCGCTTACAAGGAAATGCCGTGGATACAGGAGATGCCCATGGTCATCCTTTGCCCCGGCGGCGGTTACCAATTCCGCTCCGACCGGGAGGCAGAACCTGTAGCGACGCAACTCATGGCCGCGGGCATTCATGTAGGCGTGCTCAATTACTCCGTGGATCCTTATCGGTATCCCGTTGCCGCCTTGGAGGTGGCACAGGCCGTTCGTGAAGTGCGCCGCCACGCGGCAGAATGGCACGTCATTCCCGATCAGGTGTATGTAATGGGCTTCTCTGCCGGCGGACATTTGGCCTGCACCTTGGGCACCCTCTGGAATGATTCGCTTTTCCACAAGGTGATGGGTAATCCCGTAGACTGGCGGCCAGATGCTCAGCTACTGTGCTACCCGGTGATTACCATGGGTGCGTTCACCCATGCCGGCAGCCGCACCTGCCTGCTTGGGGAGAATGCCTCTGCCGAAATGATTGACGCCCTTTCCTTGGAAAATCGAGTGACCGGTGATACTGTCCCTGCCTTCCTGTGGCACACCCAGGAGGACGACTCTGTGCCTGTGGAAAACACGCTCCAGTACGTATGTGCTCTGCGCAAAAACGCTGTACCTTTTGAGCTGCACATTTTTGAAAAAGGTCCTCACGGTATGTCCCTGGCGAATCGATTGACAGCAAACAAGCCTGAGAAATCCGACCCGGACATTGCCTGCTGGATAGACATGATGATCCGCTACCTGGAACGGCGAATGAGCAAATAACCCATCCCGTTTGAAAAAAGACACAAAGAAGCGACAGACTTGGTTGCAACCTCGTCTGCCGCTTCTTTATCTTATTCAGTTTTCTCTGCCCAGGAGATGGTCAGCAGGGACGGTTCACTGATCGGCGCTGCCAGATATTCATGGGCGTACATGATGGCCAGGAAGTCCATCTGCGTTAGTTCTTCCGGCATAAAGGGCGTTACATACGTACTTTCCACTGCTGCGGATACATAGGCATCATCCTGCTTGGTAATGCTGTAGAGTGCCATATCCGTGGTGAAGGTTTCTTCATGATAACTGCCCATGCGCTTGAGCAATTCCTTGGTTTCCTGCATGTCAACCGTTGCCCGCAGGCTAGGCAGCAGGCTTGTTACATCCGTCTCCTTGCCGTCCAGCGTTAGAGTTACGCTCATCCGCCAGCCCCTGGTCAAAGGAGACAGGGCATCAAAGACTTCTGCTTCCTGTGCATCGTCAGAAGTCTCCACAGGCACGATGGTCAGGCGGTAGTAGCCCTTCTGCAGCATGCCGCCTTGCTCCTTGGCATAGGCCTGCATGGCGTCACCAATCAGGTCTTCAATGCGTACAACAAGGGATGCACCGTTGCAGTTCAGGCTGATCGCATCCACGCCTACCTTGTTCAGCTGATTCAGGCCTGCCAGTCCCATGCTCATGTATCGGCCAGTCCACAGTGCCTTGCCGCTGCTGTCCGTTACGTAGCCGCCATCCTTGTTCAGCTCTGCTTCCGTACGGATACGCAGCAGCACTTCGTCCGTTTCCTTATTCCAGCTAAGTGAAGGCGTAAAAGGACGTTCCTGCTTATCCGTGGTGGCGAAGACGATTCGGCCGAATACGCTGTGAGTCACCGCCAAAGTATCCTGGGTGTTCAGCATGACGGATACTTCCCGCTTATCCCCACGAACCACCGTCTGTTTGATGGGCCGCAGAATCTCACCGCCGCCTCCACTTGGGAAATCACCGCCGGGCACAATGGTGAAGGTATAAGCGTCATCAATCAGCTTCAGTTCATAGTAATCCGGTGCCTTCAATTCATCCAGCAGGAAGGCATAGTTGCCTGGGTCTTCGCCCTCTTCACGGGTCAGAATACCCTCCACCTGATCCTTGTTGATCAAGCCGTCCGTTTCAAAGGTGAAGATTTCCGGGTCTTCCTCCCCTTCCAGCTTTTCCTGATTAGGGTCAGGAATGATCGTCAGCGGAATCTTAGTAATTTTGAAATCAAACTCGTATACGCCGGGCAGATAGGTATCATTGCCCTCCGGAATGGTAATTTTCATGGTATAGCTGCCTACCTTGACAGGCATGCCATCCTTCAGCTGCTTGCCCTGATAGGCAATCTTTGCGCCGCGGGGAAGCTTCACGGGATTCTTGTAAGCCTTGCCCGTGTAGGTTTGATCCAGTTCCTCATCAATCGTAAAGGCGCCACGATGCTTCATGGTAAAAGCTTCGCTGAAGGAGAATCCATCCACCGTATCCGCCATGAACAGCGCATTCTCCTCTGCAGCTGCCACGATACGCAGGGTCACTACCTGACCGGGCTTTACATCCAGAATGGTAGCTTCCCCGTGATCGGCAAGGATATAGTTGGCACTTTCCACATAGGTATCCGGCAGTTCGGATGCCCCATCCCCTACCACGTACATCACGCCTGTAGTGGCTGCGTCTGCGGTAAAGTTCACGTGGATGGAACCATCATCCTTATCCGTCACGGTTACGTTTTCAATGGCGATGCGTTCGGTAGCCTTACCGTCGCCATTCACAATAACCGCCGTATAAACCTTTTCTCCATCCGTTGCAGCAAGGTCGGTAACGTTCATCGCCCCTTGCCCCCACAGATAGATGCATCCATCATCATGGGTGGTGAATTGATAGGTCGCTCCATTGATGGTCAGGGTCAGATCCTTCCCTGCAACAATGTTTCCATCCTCATCTGTTACCCGAATGGTGGTATGGGGCTGCGAAGATTCGGGAACGACCTTCACATTCCCTGCAAGGGTAATACCTGTCAGGTCGCTTTGCTCCAGCACAGTACGGCCGCTTGCAGCGTTCAGCTGCACGGAGGCGCCTTCTGCCAGTTGAATGGCATTGGTGCCCAGCAAATCATTGCTGCCGGTCAGCTCCACAGAAAGGGTGCCTGCTGCCTGCAGCACGTTGCCGCCGGTCAGGTGTACATTCCGCAGCGTTGCTTTCGCACTGCCTGCCGTGGAAGCAATCGTGCCAGCAATCATTTCCGTACTGCCGTCTACAGTAAACTTGGCTGCAGCCGTGGTCACCTGATGGGTTTGGGTCAGGTCAAAATGATCACCGTCCACCGTTTCGCTGATGGCCGTAAGGTTGTTTTCGTCCCCCGTTACCAGCCACCGCTTGCCGTCTTCCAAGGCAGGAAGCAGCAGCTTGCCATCGGTCGTTTTCAGCAGGGTTGCGGCTGCGCCGTTCACGGTCAGCTTTTGCTCTGCCAAGGTTACAGGCGCATCTACTGCCGTGTAGCCCGTCAGCATTTGATCCACCGTCAGCGTACCGCTGCCGTTGATGCTTACACTGCCGGACGTAAAGACACCGTACACCGCATTTGTGCCTTGCACCGTGACCGTCACTGCTTCATCGGAGGTCAGCAAGGCTTGATCCGCCTGTGCCATAACGTTATCCAGCACCAGTCGAACACCGGCGGTCATGACCTTCACCTGGGTCGCTGCATCCAGTGCCCCTTTCAGGCGGTACACACCGGCAGCAGTAATTTCCGTTACCTGTCCGCTGGGAAGATCCACCACGGTACTCCCCTGGTCTGCTGCTTCTCTGGTCACCGTCAAAGTGGTATCGACCCCATTGGCCTTCCACGTCATGCCATCGCCGGGATTCTTCAGCCACAGGTAGAAGCATCCGTCATCATCCGCCCGGTCAGCAGGATAGGCATCGCCTTCCACCGTAACAGCCGTTATCCCCTGGGCGGCGCATACCAGCATGCTTCGTCCGTCCGCTTCAGCGGTGTCGGCCTTTACGCTGCCGCCGGTAACCGTCACCTTGGTATTGTCCTTGCGGGTGACCGTCTCGATCTGCACAGCGCCGCCGGATGTGAATTTGATTTCACTTTCCTGACCAAGCTTTAATTCCTTGATGGTATTCTGTCCCGTGGTCTGCACCGTAACGCCGCAGTGATTGCCCGCATTCAGGGTATCCAGTACCGCATTGCGTACATCCAGCACCACAAGGCGTTCACCGGCAATGGTCAGGGTAGCATTGGTTCTTGCACTGCCTTTAATCACGTAGCTGCCGCTGCGGTAAATGGTAGCGTCCCCTTGATCCAAGTCGATGGTTACAGGACGGGCTGCTGCCCGGAACATCCGCACACCGCTATTGCTGCTTTGCCGCAGAATTTCATCTTCCCGGTCCAGTACCCAGCGTCCCTTGGCGCACAGGGGCACGTCCAAGCCGTGTACGTCCACCGTCAGGTGCTGACAATTGGGATCGTCGCACGCCGGGGCCTGCACGCAGTTCAGGTTGGCATGGTCGCACTGGCTTTCATCCCAGGGTTCTTCCGTGGCTTCAGGTTCCGGAGAAGCCGTCGCTTCCTCTTCAGGGGATGCTGACGGTTCTGCCGTTTCCTCTGCTTCAGGGGTAACCGTAGGTTCTTCCGCAGGTGTTTCGGTTGCCTCCTCCGTCTCAGGAGTTGCCGTGGGAGCTTCTGTTGCTTGCTCGCTCTCCGGCGTTGCTGTAGGTGTCTCTGCAGGGGCTTCCGTCACCGGAGCAGCCGTAGGTTCCTGCGTGGGAGCCTCCGTTGCAGGGGCTTCGGTTTGCACCACCTCTTGGGTCACGACAGGCGTCTGCACATCCGACGGCGTTGCACTTTCTGCCAGTGCTGTCCACGGCAGCATCACGGCCAAGAGTAAAGCAAGGATACGAATCGGCCTACGCATGTGAATCCTCCATTCATTCCTCGATCTGATGGTTTGTGAAAACCAGCAAACTTCTGCCGGTTCATTGGGTATCATAGTTTTCCGTTCATGATAGCCAGCACCATGCTGCCATTGTTAAAGAAGGGGGCAAAGGTGCTTTCGTTCAGCAGATCGGAAATCATCTGCACCGGCACCATGGTCAAAATCATTGGGGCAATGGCCAGCACGGCATAGCAGATCAGCACGCCCCGTGCAAAGCCCAGCACGCCGCCGGCCAGCCAGTCCAGCTGCTTGAGAAGAGGGAAGCGGAACACTGCCCGCAGAAAATTCAGGACAATGGAAACCACCAGGAACAGCACCACAAAGCACGCAAGAAAGCAAATGATATTGATGCAGGCTGTCAGAATGGTTTGGCTTACATAATCCGACACAGAAGTCAAGCCTGACACCGCATAGACCTGCTTTTCCAGGTTTGCCTGCAGCAGCTGATCAAAAGGAGCAGGCAAGTTCACCTTGCTGATGATTTCACTGATTTTGTCCGCCGTCAGCTGACTCACATTGGTAATGGCCAATTCCAGGTCGCCAATGCGGCTGGAGGCATCCGTGTAGTGCATCAGGGTACGGAGCAGGCTTTCATTATTCTGAATAGCGTCTGCCAGCTTGGGATACAGCACAAAGGACAAGCCAAAGGAAATCAGACAGCCACCGGTATTCAGCACCGTGCTGATAAACCCTCGGTAAAAACCGAAGAGCAGACTCAGGCCGATGACGCCCAGAATCGCATAATCCACAATGTTCATGGTGCTCCTCCTTGCTGTTACTCTGCCTGCTGGCTGTCAATCCACTTTTGCCGTGCCGCCGTCATCACCGGGTCATGATCACCACCGATGGCATAGGTGGCATTGATTTCTTCAATTTCACTGATACGCAGAGGCGGAGTGCACCATTCGCACCGGCTTAGTTTCGCAAAGTCGCCGGTTTCCAATTCGCCATAGGTGAAGGCCGTGAAGGTTTTCCCCTTGGCGGAATTGCAGGTTTCTGCGCTGTGGTACTGCTTGCCGCCATCCGGGTTATAGTACAGCACCGTATCGTCCGAAGGAATAACAATTTGCCGTCCCTGCCAATCCTCCCAGATGACGATCTTCACGCTGCCCTGCCCCTTGGTGGCACGAATGGTATCCCACAGCCAAGCCATGTTGGTTCCCTTTGGCGTCTTCCGCCGCTGCACACGAACGCAGCCGTGGCTGGCTTTTACGCCCAATTTGGGTTCACAAGTGGAATAGTTGCTGGAGCCGTCTCCGTTCACGGTGTGGGGCACTTCATGAAGCACATCGCCATCATTAAAGCGGATGCCCATGCTGCATACCAGATTGTCGCTCTTGAAGCCGCCCATGGCCGGCAGCATCAGCAGGAACTCGCCGGAGCGTGTTTCATTGTAGGGCTGCTTGGCGTTGGACAGGCCTGTGGATACCAGCAGGGTATCATACAGCTCTCCATCCTTGAAAATATACAGCCGCTGCGTCAGCTTATCCACCACCAGGCCGATTTCCTGGTTGGGGGTAACGGTCTTCATGTACTTGGTCTGCACATAGCCCTGCACCAGCATGTTCCAGGCCTGCACCTTGTTATCATGAAAGGAGGAAGAATAGCTTTCCACCAGTGCCCAGCCGTTATCCAAGGTTTCCAGCACCCGAACAGACTGGCTGATGCACGTTACCACGCCCACACCTGCACTGTTTTCATCCGGCTCCTTGCGGAGGATGATTTGCTGCTTCTGGGCATTCTTCTTGCCGTTGTCCAGCACGGTAATGGAGGAAGTCAGCATCTTCCAGATTGCTTCCGTATCGGTGATGTCCATGGGGGTTGTCCAGTAATCATTATCCTTCACAGCCTCCGTGTAGGGGCTGCCATAGCTGGGAGTATAAACAATATCGGTGGTTTCCACCACTTCCAGATCGGATGCGGTGCCTTCTTCCGCTGCGGTCAGCGCAGCCTCCTCGGCTGTCGGCGCAGGATTGGCAGTTGCTGCTGCATCATCCGTTTTTTCTTCGTCCTCAAAGATTTCTTCGACAACGCTCTCTTCCGGCACGTCCTCCGTTACGGTTTCTTCCACCGGTTCGTTTTCTTCCGCCGGTTCGTTTTCTTCCGGCACTTCTTCTGCTTCAAAGCCGGTGAGCTGAATCTCCACCTGCTCCGCTGTAGAAGAGAAGCCGGTTTCATCCTCCAGCCACATCACGAGGGTATAAGTGCCGTCCGGCAGGTTGCCTTCCGGCTGCCAGGTCATCTCACAGGTTTCGCCTGCTTCAGCCTCCACGGCGGATTGCTCCATGACTTCCCCATCCTGCTGAAGGCCCCAATACAGCATACCTGCTTCGCTGGGGGTGCAGTTCACCTGCACAGGCGCATCCGGCGTACCGTTAGCGTTGACAACGCTAATGCTGTGCAAATAAGGCGCATAGCTGCCAATGGTGACAGGTGCGGCGGCAGTGTCATCTCCCGCAATCAGTACCAGAGAATAGGTTCCCTCCGGCGCAGGGACGCCCTGCCACGTACCGTTCCAATATACTGCGTTGGTACCTGCGGCAGCCTGATGATTTTCCACCACCACGGACACATTTTCCCCGTCGGCATCCTGCACATACAGGCTGATAACACTGCTGGCAGGTACTTCAAAGCACAGTAGAACCGCCTTGCCCGGCCGTACTGTTTCTGCAGGTGCCTCGATGGAAAGGGTATTATCCGCCAGTGCCATCACAGGCAGAAAAGTCAAGCACAAAAGCAAAGTCAAGATCTTCCGCATACATACCTCCGCATTCAACGTGGCAATCGCAACGTATAAATCCAATAAACATCCACGTTATCATTATACCGGATTTCAGGGTGAAAAGCGAGTCTTCCTTCTGTCATAGATGTAAATCTTTTATGCAAATGCATCCGGGCAAAGGATCGCCGTCAGCTCTGCCGCACTGCCTGCGTACAGGTCTGCCCGGCTTTCCCTGAACCTGCCGGATGTATCCAGCAGGCAGGACAGGATGCCTGCCCTCTGCCCGGCTTCCGTATCCAAGGAGCGATCGCCAATCATGATGGTTTGCTCCGGCGCAAGATGAAAATCTTCCATGACCCGAAGAATCATGTCCGGCGCAGGCTTCCGCGGCAGCCCAGCTTCACGGGTAACGCCTCCGGCAAACAATGGGCTGACACCAGCATGCGCCAAGTAGTTCCATGCGTCCTTCCCCCTATGAGTCACCAGAAAATGCCGTCCGCCACGTTGATGCAAAGCCTCCAACAGAGCCTGCACGCCCGGTATCATGGACACTTGATCAGGCGGAATCATCGCTTCCTCCTGACGATAATCCCGGTACAGCTGTTCCTCATCCTGATGGTCTTCAGCGGCCAGCTGATGCAGACAATACCGCAGATCATGCATCATCCATGCTGTTACCTGCTCCGTGCAGGGATGCATCCCTTGTTTGGCTGCAGCCCGAATCACTGCCTGCACCATGGCCGGATAGGTATCCATCAAGGTACCGTCGAAGTCCCACAGAAAATTCATCAGCGGCGGATCCTGCAATGCCATGCGCAGTGCCACATCCGTATCTGCCGGGCATAAGGAATAACAAAGCATTTCCCTTGGCGTGACCCATGCCATGGCCTCATGTTCCGTCAGGGTCGGGGTGCCATCGGCAGCGGCCGTTACGAAGTCAAAAAGGATGCCTTCCTTCTCTTCCGTAAAGAGAATTTCCCCGGGAGTTACCTGCATCAGCAGCTCTTCCCAAATTTCTCTTTGCAGGCAGTCAGCGGCTGTTTCCCCCGCTTCCTGCTTGCCGCCTGGGAACTCCCACAGATGGGCATTTTTCCGGCCTTCTCCCCGTTTGCAGATCAGGATCCGTCCGTCCTGCCTGCGAATCACGCCTGCCGATACGCGCATCATGCCCACTTTTCCTTCAGCATGGCAATCTCCCGTGCATAGCCGAGAAGATCGTTCGGCGTTTCCAACACGAAAAGCTTATCGCGAAGGGCAGGATGCTCCATCACACGCAGAATCGTTTCCATTCCTAGGGTGCCAAGACCGATTTGTTCATGGCGGTCTTTATGGGAACCCATGGGGTTTTTGCTGTCGTTGATGTGCACAGCATGCACCCGCTCAAGGCCGATGATTTTGTCAAAAGCAGTCAGCACCCCATCCAAATCATGGACAATGTCATACCCTGCATCGGCCATATGGCAGGTATCCATGCAGACTCCCAGTTTGTCCTTTAGTTCCACCCGATCGATGATCTCACGAAGCTCCTCAAAGCGGCTGCCGACTTCACTACCCTTGCCCGCCATGGTTTCCAGCAATACAGTGGTGTGCATATCCTCCTGGAGAATGCCATTCAGCATGTCCGCAATCTGTTCAATGCCCGTTTCCATCCCCTGCCCCACATGGCTGCCGGGATGAAAATTGTACAGGTTTCCCGGGATGTATTCCATCCGCTGAAGATCATCCGCCATGGTTCGCCGGGCAAAATCACGAATGGATGCATCCGCCGAGCAGCCGTTCAGCGTATACGGCGCATGGGCAAGGATCTGTTCGATACCATGCTCCCCGGCATATTGCCGGAATGCTACTGTATCCTTTTCATCAATAGGTTTGGCGGTGCCGCCCCGGGGATTCCGGGTGAAAAATTGAAAGGTGTTTGCGCCCAGCGCAACCGCTTCTTTCCCCATGTGCAGATACCCTTTGGAAGCGGAAAGATGACAGCCAATTTTGAGCATGAATTTTCCTCCTTACTGATCTGCCGCGTCCGCCAAGCGGCGCACAAGCTTTTCCACATGCCTGCGTGCCACGCCTGCTGCTTCCGCCGCCTCCTGCTGGGTCACAGGCTGGTCGCCCATCAAGCCAACGAATTGACTGACTTTCAATCCTAAGGCCTCCTGCATTTCCGCATCACTGCCTTGAGGGCTTACCAGGTAGTAACACAGCAGTGAATCTTCCTGCCCGATTCGGTGGGCTCGATCCTCCGCCTGGGCATGCACCGCTGGGCTCCAATCCAATTCTCCAAACACAACACAGGTAGCACGCTGCAGATTCAGACCACTGGCAGCCCGAAGGGAAATACACAGCACATCCGTATGGCCGGACATGAAGCGCTCCACTGCTTTCGTCTTGTCTGCGGATGTTTCCCTGCCCGTAATAAAGCCCGGAGAAAAGCTCTTCAGCTCCTGTCGGTACACATCCATCACCGCATGATGGTGGGCAAACAGCAGTACTTTTTCGCCCCCGTCCAGCAGCATACGTACAAACTGGCACACATAGGGAGCTTTGGCAAGCCCGGTGGCCTGCCTTGCCTGCTGGGAAATGCTCTCCTCCAGGATAGCACGCTGAGAGGCGGTCATTTCCCCGTCCTGCCGCCATTTTTTCAGCATCGGCAGGACAGGCGCCATCATTTGAACATACAGTTTATCGTTCCAGTCCAGTTCCTGCACCAGTCTCCGCTTGGGCGGCAATTCCTTCAGCACCTCTTGCTTGGTGCGGCGCAGCATCAGACCTTCCCGCTTCAGGTAAGCCCCCAGCACATCCGGCTTGATGACCACAGCACTGCCGTAGCCATAGCACCATTCCCGGGAGAAGCTTTCCCAATCGCCCAGAAAATGAAAATCCAGAATGTTGATGACGTTCCAGATTTCTCCCCCTTTGTTGTAAATCGGAGTGCCGGAAAGGCCGATCACTCGGCTGCATTCCTCTGACAATAGGCTGGCTGCCGAGTATTTTTCTGTGCCTGCATGGCGCAGCTCCTGAATTTCATCAAAGATCACCGCACGGACAGGGAAGTCTTTCAGCACCTGTTTCCAGCCCCGCAGCAGCAGATAGTGCATAATGTACACATCCGCTTCCGGCAGGTCGTAAGGCTTCAACCCACGAATGACGTGGATGCGAGGCGCCCGCCCCTCCACGCGAAGAAACCTTGCCGTCTCCTCCTGCCAGTTTCTTGTTAAGTGTGCCGGAGGAATGATCAGCACCGGCAGCGCCCGTTCAGACGCAATGCAGGCCAGCGCCTGAACGGTTTTGCCTAAACCCATTTCATCTGCCAGAAGGCATCGGTCGTGCTGCAAAAGGAAGCTGAGCCCTTCCTGCTGAAAGTCCATCAGTTCGCCATGAAAGCTGCCCTCCGGGGGCGTTGTGCGAGTCGGCATCTGTGCCGCCCTAGCCTGTCGAATGGCATACTGCCTTGCTTCCGCCACCGCCTGATCCCAGATGGGCAGGTCTTTCAGCTTGACTTCCAGCGGAAAGCGCATCATCAGCCAGCACAGGTCGCCGATCATTCGGCGATGCGCAGTGAACCTGGCTTCGCCTCTTTTGGCGCCCGCCGATCCCGGAAAGAGCCGCTTGCACATTTCCGTCACAGCAGGATCACCCTTGACCACCCAGCACTTGCTTCTGCGGTTGTAGCTCAGGGTACCCATGGGCTGGGTCGTGTCTTCAGCCGGTCTCAGATAGGGTGGCAAGAGCTCCTCATCCCATGCGTCCTCCTGCTGAAACTGATCATCCGTCAGATTCTTCTCCATCATCTTACAGTGCAATCCCCCACAGCCGATTCAGGCATAGCAGCCGAACCGGCTTACCTGCAAGGCTGTGGGGCAGATCGACGCTTCGCTCTGCCACCACAATCAATGCCGATATCCGGTCGCTTTGGGCGTAGCGGCTCAGCTGGCGCATCAAGCTGCTTTTCTCCGGCTTGCCACGCTTCATTTCAATACCAATGCTGCCGCACATCAGGTCGATCCTGCATCTTGGTGCCACCTTGACTTCATGCTGATAGCAGATATTTGCCTGATCCAGTGCTTCCATCACCAAATGGTGCAGGTCATATTCCCCCTGCTGAATAGGCACCCGAAGCGTCTGCAGGGCTAGCATGATTTCATCCATCAGTTCAGCCCTGCCATGGCACGGGTCAACTGGCTCATGGCCGCCATCACATCGCTCTGGCTGGGAGAGCCGCTGTTGATAACGCTTTCCATATTGCTGATGGCCAGCGTCAGCGAACCATAATTGGAAGCGGAAGGATCCATGCTGTTCAACTGGGTATAAGCCTGCTGGAGCAGCACCTTCGCATCCGGAATCAGCGTGTTCTCCGTTACATAATCCGTACCGCTGCCGGTGTTGGAACTATTGTGATAGGTGCAAACCTGTCCACCGCTGATCACGTTGCCGCTGGCGTCGAACTTGACCGTGGCCCAAGAGCCCAGGTATTCCTCCAGTACATCGTCATATTCCGTACCGATCAGGTTGTACAGAGGATGGCCGCTGGGAATCACAATCACGCTGCTGGAGATCACATTGGGGCAGTAGCTGCCCGCAATTTGTCCGCTGTCGGCGCACACGTTTTGGGTGCGGTGCATCTGGCAATACACGGTAGGTGCACTCCCCTGCGCCCACCAGTCCGTTACCGTACCGTAGCGGGTATCCGCATAGCAGGCCTCTGTTGCCAATTGGCCGGACACTGCACAGGTCGTTACCTTCACAAGGCCGTACTGACTGGGATCGCCATCCAGAATGTCCTTATCCGGCAGGTTTGCGTGAATCTTGGTCATGTACGCCTTCCAAAGGGGAGCCGCCGCACTAGAACCGGTGGATTTGCTGGCCAAGGCCTTGTAATTGTCGTGGCCGATCCAAATGGAAGAAGCGTAGTAGCCCGTCATGCCGGCGAAGAACACGCCCTTCTGGTCGGAGTTGGTGCCGGTCTTGCCCGCGACAGTTTGTCCGCTGATCTTTGCATTGGTACCGGTGCCGCTCTTGACCGCCGTCTTCAGCATGTCCACAATCATGTAAGCCGTAGATTCGGAGAAAACCCGGCGACGAGTTTGATTGGCATGACCATCCCAAACCACATTGCCTTCGCTGTCCGAAATGCCAAGGACGGAAATAGGCTGCTGATACACGCCGCCGTTGGCCAGCACGCCGAAGGCGACCGTCATCTGCAGGGGCGTAATGCCGCTGGAGCCCAAAGACAGACCAAAGGGGGTTGCATCAATGTGATCATCATCAATGCCCAGCCGATGGAGGAAGTCAACAGAACGATCGACCCCTACCATGGTCATCAAGGTCTGGGCAGCAGCCGTGTTGTGGCTCTTCATCATGGCAGTACGCAGGGTTTCAGGGCCTGTGTATCCGCCGCCGCCATAGTTCTTCGGCCAGGAATCTTCGCCCTTGCTGTTTTTCCATCCGGAGATAGGCACAGGCATATTATACACAATGCTGGCAGGGCTGCCCCCCAATTCAAGCGCCGGCGCATAGACGGCAATGGGCTTAATGGACGAGCCCACAGGCATCTTCATATCCGTTGCCCGGTTCAGTGTCTTCCGCTGAGTGGGAGTTGTTCTGCTGCCGACGATGGCCTTGATTTCGCCGGTGCGGTAATCCAGCACCACCGCCGCCACCTGGGGCTGCACAATCTCCGTATAAGTACCGTCCGAATTCCGGGAGCGGTACACCTTATCCGCAGGATCGCGAAGGGAAGGATATTTGGTCCAGTTTTCCACGGTTTCCTGCACGGTGGTTTGAATCTCCGTATCAATGGCCAGCTTGACCCGATAGCCACCGGTGCGCAGTTTGTTCTCCATGGCATAGCGGTTGGCTGTGGTATCCTCCAGCCCGTTCAGCTGCAGCAGAATATCCACCACTTCGGAAACCGCATATTCTACATAATGAGGGTAGGCGTACATGCCGGAACCCTCGCTGGGATCCTCTTCAAGCACCGTTGCCGTGGAGGGGTCCAATGCTTCCTGATACTGTTCGTAGGTGATAAACTGATTCTCATACATACAGCGAAGCACGTAATCCGTTCGATTGTTGGTAATGGCTGCATAATCCACTCCCTCTTTGGAACGGGTGTAGAAGTTTCGCCGTGGATTGTAATAGTAAGGGCTGTTGGTGGTTCCGGCCAGCATGGCGCATTCCCGAAGGGTCAGTTCCCCCAGGCTTTTGCCAAAATAGCCCTGTGCTGCCACCTGGACGCCGTAGTAGTTTTCTCCCAGGAAGATGGTATTCAAATAGCTTTCCAGGATTTGCTCCTTGGTATATTGCTGTTCCAGCTGCATGGCCAAATAGGCTTCCTGGATTTTCCGTTTATAGCTTTGTTCAGAGGAGAGCAGCGTGTTTTTAATCAGCTGCTGGGTAATGGTAGAACCGCCCTGCGTGCTGGAGGATGTCAGGTTGGAGACAAAGGCGCCCACAATACGCTTGATGTCCACGCCGTTGTGGGTATAGAACCGTGCATCCTCCACGGCGATAAACGCCTGCTGAAGATATGTAGGCATGGCCGCAAGGCTTACGCTGACACGGTTTTCCGTGCCCTTATATTCCGTAATCAAATTACCGTTAGAATCATAAATAAAAGAAGTCTGGGCCTGATCGTCCAAGGCCGCAAGATCCAGCGTCGGGGCGGTTTCCACATAGCCTTTGGCAATGCCTACCACAGCGCCTACGCCTGCGAGCCCTGCCAGCACAACCAGCAGCAGCATAATCCGCACCACATTTACCAGCACACACAAAATAAAGGCCGGTTTCTTGGTGGCAGGCTTAAAGATGGAATGGGCATAGGTCTTTTCTTCCTCTTCAGGAACAAAGTCCTCAGCTTCCCCATCATCGTCTTCATAAGGTTCCTGCTGCCATGCATCAGGATCTTCTTCCGGTTCAAAATCCCCGGCATCATCCTCCGCATACATATCCTGATCTGCCTGACCCATATGGTATACATTGGTTTGATCATCCGTATAAGCCGAATCATCCGGCATATTGTCCCGATCGAACTGATCATCAGGAGCCTGATAACGTTCTTGATCCGTCCATCGATTCCGTCTTGACGCCACGCCTTTCGCCTCCTTCACATGAGCAAAAGCCCACTTGCAAGCATAGCACAAAGTTATTATACCACATCATGCAAGACTGCGCTATGATGATACAACGATTGTAAAGCGCAGTTGCTTCCATGCTTTGTGATATTTTCCGGTCGCGTCAAAAAAGCACTTCACGGAAATCATGAAGCGCCTTTCGCCTCACCGGCGACCAAATAGGGCAATATACTCAGTTGGTGTCATGGCATACGCTTTCCGAAAGCATCGGTTGAAATAGCTGGCATCCGAAAATCCGCAGGCATAGGCAACTTCCGCAATGGAGCTGCTGCTGGAACGCTTCAGCTCTTCCGCCGCCCGCTGAAGCCTATAGCCGATGAGGTATTGCACAGGCGTTGTTCCGATCACTGTTCTGAACAGACGCAGACAGGTGCTGACACTGATCTCCGCACTTTTGGCAATGTCATCAATGGTGATCTCCTCGGCATAATACTGCTCGATGAACAGCAGCGCTTTCTTCATGCGAAGTTCATCCCGCTGGTATTGGCTTGTGTAGCAGAGTTCACTCTCCAAGGTGCCTGCATGAGCAGTGATCAGTGCCAGCGCTTGGCTCAGGCAATACCGAACCTGCAGCGGATAATTCTCCTTTTCGTAGGCGCCGTAAACCCAGGCCTTCTCAGCCAAAGACAGAATTTCCTTCTGCCATGGCACAGAAGCCGACAGACGAATGTAGGGCAGGCTTGCATTGCCAAGCACGGGCGCAATATAGGATTGCCAGATCAAATCATTCGTCTGAGAAATCATTTTAGGGCTGAACACAGCCACATGCTGATGCCCGGTTTCTGTCTTCAGCATCTCTGCGTGGAGAATGCCGCTGTTCATAAAGCAGCCTTCTCCGGCGTACAATGGAAAACTATTGCCGGCAACCCTTGCCTGGATGGTTCCTTTTTGCAGCATGACAATCTCGAATTCATCGTGCCAATGAGGCGGCACAGCAACCTCCGCAAGGTCGTCATCGAAAAAAGCAACCGGGAAATCCGGTGTGCCGTAGGTCAAGATCTCCCGGCCATTTTCATCCACCTGTTCCACCGAGCATGTGATTGCCATCCCTATCCCCCTCAACCAAAAGCGACGATATATTCCTATTATTAGCAGTGCATTCGCCGATTTATTCCTATCAATAGTTTTATCATAAGCGATATAATCCTATCTGTCAACCCGAAGAACAGAATTTTGTGTGAGGAGGACACATCATGGCTTCTTTGCTGCTGACGGTTATTTATCTCATTTTCATCAGTCTGGGGCTTCCAGATTCCCTGCTGGGTTCCGGCTGGCCTTCCATGCAGGTGGATTTCGGTGTTCCTTCGTCCTATGCCGGATTCGTTTCCATGACAATTTCCTGCATGACGGTCATCTCTGCCCTGCTCAGCCCCCGAATGATTCGGAAATTCCAGACGAAGTGGATCGTTATCGTGTCCATTGGTCTGACAGTGTTGGGGCTGATTGGTTTTTCATTTTCCACCCAGTACTGGATGCTTTCCTTGGCTGCTATTCCCTACGGCCTCGGTGCAGGATGCATTGATGCCTCGGTGAACCACTATGTTGCGAATCACTATTCCTCTTCCGTCATGAATTTTCTGCACTGCTTCTACGGCCTCGGTGCGGTGATTAGCCCCTACATCATGTCCCAGGCATTGACCCTTGCCCGGTGGAATGAAGGTTACCGGTGGACGGCCTATATTCAGTTTGGCATCCTGCTGGTGTGTGTTCTTTCTATGCCCTTATGGAAGAAGACTGAAAATCAAGCAGAGGAAGAGCAGGGTGAAAGTGCCGGCATTGCAGAGACGCTGAAGGTGCCGGGTGTGGTGCTGACGCTGATTGCCTTCTTCGCGTATTGTTCCGGTGAAGCCACCTGCTTCTTGTGGGTACCCAGCTATTTTTCAGGGACAAAGGCCGGTCTGAGTGCAGAAACCGTCGCATCCTTCGGCTCTCTGATTTTCGGCGGCTTGATGCTGGGCAGATTGATGGCCGGCTTCATTTCCAATAAGCTTGGGGATAAACTGCTGATCCACATCAGCATTGCCGTGGAACTGCTGGGCATTCTGCTGGTTTTGCTGCCATTCCCCGGGTACATCGCCGCAGCCATTGGCTTTGTGGTCATTGGCACCGGCATGGGCCCGATTTATCCTGCCATTCAGCACATGGCGCCATCCAACTTCGGCAAGAAGTACAGCGCCGCGGTCATCGGCATGCAAATGGCTTCGGCTTACATTGGCAGTACCCTCATGCCCATGATCTTCGGGCAGCTCCAGCAAGCCATGGGCATTGGCATCATGCCCATTTATCTGCTCGTGTTTGCAGGACTGAATTGCAGCATGCTGGAAATTGCGTATCGGAAGATGAAGGGACAGGAAGCGTAAGGCGATTGGCTTCAAACTTCCGAATAATATCATGATTGCTTTTCGCCTGCTACATTATTCCCCCGACATTCGGATTTCTTAAATTGTAATGAACGCCTTCTTCATTTGCTTTGTTTATCTGATACCGGTCGAACTTATTTCTTTCATTCTGCACAATTGTATACCATCTGGCTCGCCGCCAAAGAAGCCGCCCTCCTTTTTGGGGAGAGCGGCTTCCAGCAACTATGAGTGTATCAGTCATTAGAGCGATAACGATTAGAAAGCGTACCAAGGTAAGAGCAATACAGCGGAACCACCATGTATAAGAACACTAAACGGTAATCGTGGTACATATAATTGATAGCATCTACAGAGAATAAGATTATAAATAGAATGCATATGCCTACGCTGCTCCAAGTCGCTATTGCCTTGGACACTTTATATTTTTTGAACAAGCCTGCACCTGTTGCCCTCAGTAAAAGTATGACCGACATTAGCAGGCACAAAAGATACCACCAGTACCTCCAGCCCATACGCGTTAAAAAAAGATACCACCCGCTGGGAGACATTCTAACCATAACCACAACAATGCAAGAAGCTACGTTCAATGCAGCAAAAAGAGTGGCAAGGCGTCGTTCTTTTTTCCTGGAAAAGATAAGACCTAAAAAAGGAAATACCAGCATCAGGGTGAAATCAATCGATTGTGGAAGAAGCTTTGCTATTGAGTATCCCCTCAACATAAAACTACAGATATAACAAATTAGTGAGCAAAGCATAAGAACAATTGAAAGTGCATATCCTTTTCCCATTGCTCCATCGTAATGCTGCTTCAATCCTTCAACGGTTTCGGTACTGCCATCCATATATGTGATTTCTACTTTGGTAATACCCAGTTGCTTAATTGCAAACCCATCCCAAATATAGTTCCACTGTGTGCTTGCACGCCGGTGGGATTTGAAAGGCCCCGTTGCTCTTACTGTACACACAGAGTCAATACCACCAACAATATCGCCGACGTTATTAAACGGGACAAGTTGAAAATCCACATACTTGATATCGCGGTCATCTTCATTGTAAAACATGATTTGTGCCCCAGCTTGCCCCCAACGGTTCACTCCGGCTTCAAATCCTTCTGAGGATGTCGTGTTGCTCGTGGCAAAACCGCCCTGAACCGTTGTCGTAGTCGTTATATTCGTAACAGGATGGCCAATACCGAGGCTGGTGATCGTAATACCCACAGCAATTCCTCCATTCTACACAACACACTATTGTCGTATTCCTTGCATTCAATATGGTTGTCACAC
>CAVKHY010000032.1:0-3831 GCA_963656345.1 bacterium
ACTGTATGTTGCATTGCTTTACGCCGATTATAGCATAAGGAAAAGGAAAAATGCAATGTAAATACATGAATTTACAGAAACCATCCTGTCGGCGTACTTGACAGATGGGGGAGGCAAGGTATAATAGAAGAACACCATTCCCTTTGTTGGCGGAATGTGCGATATCAATGGGTTGTGGAGGGGATTGCTATGGCAGAAATCAAAGTGACGCTGACCACCCATCCGAAGCAGAAACCTCAGGATGAGAGTAAGCTTGGTTTTGGCACGATTTTTACGGATCATATGTTCCTGATGGATTATGAAGAAGGCAAGGGCTGGTATGATCCCCGTGTGGTACCCTATGGAGATTTTTCCATGGATCCTGCGGCTGTTGTCTTCCATTATGGTCAGGCTATTTTTGAAGGCACCAAGTGCTATCGCCGTGAGGACGGCGGCCTGCAGCTGTTCCGCCCGGAAGCAAATATTGCCCGTATGTGCAACAGCGCAGACCGGATGTGCATGCCTGAGCTGGATAAGGAACTGGCACTGGCAGGCTTGAAGAAGCTTGTGGAAATCGACGGGGACTGGGTGCCTCATCAGGAAGGCACCAGCCTGTATATCCGTCCTACCATGATTGCAACGGATGCTAAGTTGGGCGTTCATGCGTCTCAGCATTATCTGTTCTACATTATCCTCAGCCCTGTAGGCGCTTATTATGCCGAGGGACTGAAGCCTGTCGGCATCTATGTGGAAGACAAGTATGTGCGTGCAGTGCGCGGCGGCGTTGGCTTCACCAAGTGCGCCGGTAACTATGCGGCTTCCATCCTGGCTGGCGAAATCGCCGAGAAGAAGGGCTATGCCCAGGTGCTGTGGCTGGATGGCGTGGAGCAGAAGTACGTGGAAGAAGTCGGCTCCATGAACATGATGTTTGCCTATGGCAACAAGATTGTGACTCCCGCATTGAATGGCTCTATCCTGCCAGGCATCACCCGTGACAGTGTACTGACCATCGCCAAGCAGCTTGGTTATGAAGTGGAAGAAAAGCGCCTGGCCATTGCGGATATTTTTGCGGATGCGAAGAGCGGCAAGCTGACCGAAGCTTTTGGTACCGGCACGGCTGCCGTGATTTCTCCCGTAGGCGAACTGTGCATGGACGACGAAAAGCTGACCATTGGGGACGGCAACATCGGTCCTGTGGCACAGAAGCTGTATGATACCCTGACCGGCATTCAGTACGGAAAGCTGCCGGATGAAAACGGTTGGGTGACCAAGCTCTGACCATCCCAGGGATGGCAGCAGAGATTCGGAATTGTGTGCGTTGGCTGCCGGAACTGAGGAGGATTCATGCTGCGAGAAAATAATGCTCAATCACTGCATTGGACGGATAAGACCATGAGCGTCATGCGAGAACGCCAGATGGAGGCTTGCGAAGGCCGCCTGTCTGCCTATCCGGCTTATGATCTGTTCGATGGCTGCGATGATGAGCATGCTGAGGAACTGTGGTCACTGAGCTTTTATGCCCAGGAGCATCCCCTGCAGACCTGCCTACATGATGTAAAAACCATGCAGGCTCAGGTGCTGGGGCAGCTTCAGGAAGAGGCCAATCTCCTGTCCTGGCGGGAACATCAGCTGGTTGAGCAGATGATTCTGCACCACGGGGAAGTTGAGCTCCTTGATACCACGGACGGAGTACCTGCGGAATCCCTGGTGAAGCGGCTGTGGTGCCATCTTCGGTGGCAGGGGGAAGATCAGCTTTTCCTGTGCCTGCCTCAGAAGCTGATGACCTTGCTGGGCAATTTCTTCGCCACGCCGGAGCATGATGCTGTAAGAGAGCGGCTCATGCGCTGTGAAGCGGTGATCCGTGCCATGCTGTACATGGATGGCTGCATGGGGGTTCATGAACCTATGCAGCACCTGCTGCAAGATGTGGTGGAATCGGAAACAGGCTTGTATCAGCTGCTGAGCAGGCGGTATTTGCGGGTCAGTTTCGATTACACCTATGACGAGCAGGGAGAAATGATCCTGATTCATCCCGGACTGGCAGAGCCGGAACGGGTGAAGGATGCTTCCTTCCTGCGCACAAGCGACGCCATGCAGGTGGATCAAATGACCATGCTGGGTGCCATGACAGGGCTGCTTCCCCAGGAAATGCCCCTGCATTTTCAGCTGCTGGGTCTTCTGCAGGGAGCTGTTCGGCCGGAGATCACGGAAGAAGAGGCAGCGGAAGATCTGCGGATGCTGGCAAAGCAGAATGTAGGACTTTCGGAAATGTATGAAGTGCTGGCGTCACTGCTGATGGTACAGCCCACCCAGGAAATGCTGGCGTGTGTGCAGGCGGTGCAGCGGCAAACACCGAGATGGTGCGGCATGACGACCGCAGTGGTGCAGTAAATGGCTTGCTATGAATTTAAGGTTGATCAAGCGGCGGAAGGGCAGCGCATTGACGCCTGCCTCCGCCGCTTTTTGCCGGAATTGCCGGCGACGGTGTGGCAGCAAAGCTTCCGCCGCAGGGATGTGAAGCTGAACGGCATCCGTGTGAAGCAGGATAAACGGGTTGCGGCAGGGGACGTGGTGCAGGTGTACTGCATGGAGCAGGATACCTGCGCTGTTGACGTGGTCTATGAGGATGCGGATGTGCTGCTGATGAACAAGCGTGCAGGCATCAGCGTAGAGCCTGACGAAAAGGGCGGTGTCAGCCTGACGGAACTTGCCCTGCGCCATGTGCGGGAAAAGAATGCATCGGCAATGCCTCCCGTACCCTGCCACCGACTGGATAACCAAACCTGCGGATTGATCTTATTCGCGAAAAATCCGGAGGCAGAGGAAATCTTGGGACGGGTTTTCCGGGAGCGCACCTTGGATAAGCGGTATCAATGCCTGGTGCGGGGGCAAATGAAGCCTCCGAAGGCAACATGCCGTGCGTACTTGCTGAAGGACGCATCAGCAGCAAGGGTGACCGTAGTGGATTATCCTGCGCCCGGTGCAAAACCGATTATTACGGCTTATGAGACCATGGAGCAGGGGCCTGTCAGCAGATTGATGGTACACCTGGTGACGGGGCGAACCCATCAAATTCGTGCTCACCTGGCCGCTCTTGGACATCCTCTTTTGGGGGATGATGTGTATGGAGACCGTGCCTTTAACCGTGCGCAGAAAACCAGACGGCTGATGCTGTGTGCTTACCGGCTGACCCTTGATACGCACGGGGCATTGCCGGCGCTGGATGGCCGCACTTTTGAAATTCCTTGCCCATTCTGAAAGGAGTGAGACTGTGTCGATTCGCTTGATTGCCATGGACATGGATGGAACCCTGCTGAATCAGCAGCCTTACAGCATTCCGGAAGAAAACACAAAGGCGCTGCGCATGGCGAAGGAACGTGGCATCCATCTGGCACTGTGTTCAGGCCGCTTGCCGGATGATGCGGGTTTCTTTGCCAAGGATGCAGGACTGGATATGACGGTGCTGGCATTAAACGGCGGATGCAGGACAGATCACCCCTTGGGTGAAATTCATGATTCCTACTTGCTTCAGCCTGCCCTTTGTCAGCAGCTGCTGAAGCTGCTGGATGAATCGAATTTGCTTTACGGCCTGTTCCATGAAAATACGCTGGCCATCAATCGGCTGGAAAAGGAACATGACAAAGCAGGACTCCTTTGGGGAACTTATATCCTGCGGCAGGGAAGCCGAGGTAGCATTCGCTATGGGAAAGAGGCTGTCCATGCATTGACGGCGACCGGCTGCAACAAGATCGTCGCCATTGATGAGGAGAATCAAGGCGCACTGGCAAAACTGCATCAGGAGATCCGGACAAAGGTTCAGGGCATCAGCATTTCCTCCAGTTGGTGCAACAA
>CAVKHY010000032.1:3841-22668 GCA_963656345.1 bacterium
CCGGCCGGGGTGGACAAAGGACATGCCGTTACCCGCCTGGCACAGGAATTGGGGATTCCGCTGACGGATGTGATGGCGATTGGTGATAACGAGAATGATATCAGCATGCTGAAGTGTGCTTATTGGAGCGTGGCCATGGGCAATGCAACCGAGCGCGCCATGGCAGCAGCCAGGTTTGTTACCTTGAACAATATGGAGAACGGTGTGGCGGCGGCGATTCGCACCCTTGCACTGGGAGAGGACTGTGAAGGCGTACGAAGAAGGTAATCAAGAAAATTGGCCACGTGCTGCATGAACTGTTCGGGTATCTGCTGCGGGGCATCATGCGAACCCTGGTGTTCATTGGCTTCCGTCCGAAGAAAATGTATGTCAGCGAAAAGGCAAAGAAGGATTTTCCCAAGGGCCCTTGCGTGATTGTCAGCAACCATGTTCGTGCCCTTGACGGGGCACCGATAGAGGTGCTGCTGCCGACTCGTCGTATCTGGGGCATGACAGCTAAGGATTTGCTGGATAAGTCGTGGCCGCTGAAGGCATTCATGAGTTTTTGCCATGCCATTCCCATCGACCGGCAGAAGCCTTCCATGGCATGGCTGCGGGAAGGACGCAAGTGCTTGAAGCAGGGGGACGATGTGTTCCTCTGCCCGGAAGGCAAATGCCAGAAGGATCGAGTCATTCATCCTTTCAAGCCGGGCTTTGCACTGCTGGCAGCTTCTGCCGGCGTGCCGGTGGTGCCCATTTGCCACAATGGACAGTATCATTTTCTTTTCGGAAAACGGTTCAAGATGATGATTGGTGAGCCGGTCATCATGACCCCGCCGCCGGAAGGATTGTCTGAAGAAGTGCTGAACAAAGAGGCGCTTCAGGTGGAAAACATGATTCGGGATATGCAGCCATATGTGATGCAATGAAAAACGGAGGGATAGCCGTGCGAATGTCCCTCCGCTTTTCTATGAAATTACTTGAGACTTAGCAGGGTTTCCGATACGGTATCGTCATACAGCAGCCCTGCAAGGATTCGAAGCCCTTCGAAGACTGTACGGCCCGGATCGGAAGAATAGGCAAGGTCCACCGTCATTTCACAGGTGATGGTTCGATCGGTGGGATCCACATAAAACTTTCCATAGGGATAATTGTAATTCAGTTGATTAACCGTCTGCAGCAGGGTCAGATCATCCACGTTGTCGTTGACTGCAATCAGCTCCCACGCGTAAAGCCCTACGTCGGTGGCATCCTTGCAAAAAATGACGGTAACGGCGAAGGCGTCATAGTCTACATCATCGAAGGTCAGGCTGATAAGCTCCACATTGTTTTCTTCGTCCACGCCCAAGTAGTCATACAGCACATCCTCATAGCCCAGAACCTCCGCAAAGGCGATGGTCGTATCGTACTGAGGCGTCTCGGCGAAAGCAGGAAAACAAAGACCAAGGGCGAGAAGAACCGTCAAAAACCAAGCGAGTTTGCATTTCATAGGGCATACTCCTTTCAAGGCTGGGTTGACACGCAAAGACCATTTTCGTATAATGAAGAAAAAATGAAGGCAGGAAACTGATGTGAATAAGTGGGATAAGCGTTTCATGGAAATGGCGCACGTCATTGCCGGATGGACCAGCTGCTATATGCCCGGTCGAAGCATCGGCTGCGTGATTGTGAAAGATAAGCGGATCATGACCACAGGCTATAACGGGGCTCCGGCGGGACTGAAGACCTGCAAGGAACGGGGCGTGTGCATGCGTCGTCAGCTGGGCATTCAGTCCGGTACCCGGGCAGAATTGTGCTACGCCATTCATGCGGAGCAGAACGCCATCATTCAGGCGGCTAAGTTAGGGGTTTCCATTGACGGAGCGACCCTTTACTGTACCCATCAGCCTTGCAGCGTGTGCGCAAAGATGATTATCAACGCAGGCATTACCAGGGTGGTGTATCAGGAAGGTTATCCGGATGCCTTCTCCTTGGAGATTTTCAAGGAAGCAGGGGTGCAACTGGAGCAATATCACCCGGAGGAAATGGAACAGTTCTGATTCGCATACGCATCAGTCCGCAATGCTTATTTCGCTTTGGGGTTGGGTTCCTGACCGATGCACCAGCCACGGAGCTTGTTGGCTGTTCGCTCTACGGCGTCACGGCTGTTTTTCCATGGCTGATCATCAAAGCGATAGTCGTATTTTTTGATGAACCAGGCGATGTCCTCGTCTAGGCGGGCAAGGCTTTTCTCTTCCAAAGAGAGGAGCACCTCCGTAAAGGGGGCAACATCCTTGGGTGGAAGCTCATGGGGCGCTGCTTGCAGCAATAATGCTGCATCAGGCAGGCAAAGCCCTTTGGAGGCTGCAATCGCACGGCGGAACTCTTCATCTGTCTTGTACAGGTGGAAGAACGTGTGCACATAGCGCTGCATGTTTTCATCAATGCTTTCACAGAGCACGCAGGTAGTGACCTGCTGCCCAAGCTGTGCAGCGGCAGTTTCCATGTCCTTGCGTGCGGCGGCACTTTTACCGGTCAGTTTATCGCCCAAGGAGGAAGCACTGTAGGCAGCGGCGGCTTTTCGCAGGGAAGTAAAACGCTTGTCCAGCTGCTTGCGGGTTTCATCAAGGTGGGTGTGAAGCATCAGCGCATGTCCCAGTCGATTGTTGGTGGCAAACAGCATGGCCTGATGATGTTGACAAAAGCCTCGTTCATTAACACGGATGCGGGCATCCGGCTCCATAACGGAGGCACCCAGGCAGCGCTCCACCTCATCCAATTCCAGCTTGCGGCGCAGGGCGCAAAGAAAACACTCGCCGTCCAGCTTCACGGCGTCCCAAACAGGAATGGTATCCAAGTGATATCGCATGATAAGCTCCTCCAATCTTTGATGCTAGCATACCATGAAAGGAAGCAGCTTGCAAGCAAAAAAGTCAGTCGGTATCGGAAAGGGTGATGGTAATGACAGCGGCGTCTCTGGCCAACTTACTGGAAGCAAAGAATCTGACACCTGGCTGCAATATGGATCGGCAGATCGCCTGCGGCGGCGTATGTGATGTACTCAGCTGGATGCTGGCTTACGGGCAAAAAGACATGGCATGGGTAACTGTGCAGACTCACTTGAACGTGATTGCCGTTGCGGTATTGAAGAACATGGCTGCCGTCGTTCTGCCGGAAGGACTTACGATGGATGGAACTGTGCTGGAGAAGGCCGGCATAGAGGGAATACTGGTGTTGAGTACGCCCCTTACGGCATATGAAGTCTGTGCAAGAATGGCATCGGCAGGCATTCCGGGAAAGTAACTGCATTGATGGCAATGGGAAATATGCTCAAAAAAGTTTTGCTAGAAAAACTTCGCTGAATTTGCACATAGAAATTTGTGCATTCAGCTATTTTTTTGTTTTCACTTCAAAATGTCTTTACTGGCTATTTCTTTTCCAAATTATCTATGTTAAAATAATAGCAATCAATTTTCAACAGGCTGACGTTTCCAAACGAGAAACGGCGCAAAGGAGGTAGCTGATCATCATGCCTGATATGAGGGAAAAATATGTACAGCTGCAGCAGGCGATTGAACGCCACAAAGGAGAACCTGGCGCGCTCATGCCGGTGCTGCAGGAGGCACAGTCGATTTTTGGTTATGTGCCCATCGATGTGCAGGAAATCATTGCCGACGGCCTGGGCACAACACTGGCGGAAGTGTATGGGGTAGCCACTTTTTATGCCCAGTTTTCACTGGAACCCAAGGGGCAGTATGTGGTGGGCGTCTGCCTGGGAACGGCCTGCTATGTAAAAGGTTCCCAGAAGGTGCTGGATAAGCTGAGTGAGGTGCTGCAGATTCCTGTGGGGAAAACCACGCCGGATGGAAGAATTACTTTGAATGCAACCCGCTGCCTGGGCGCATGCGGCCTTGCTCCGGTGATGATGGTGAACGACGAGGTTTATGGACGTTTAACGCCGGAACAGGTGCCGGAAATCATGGCGAAGTATCGGTAATGGGTGGTTATTATGCGGGATCTGTCACAGCATATCCTTGATCTGGCTCAAAACAGCATAACCGCCCAAGCGGCTTTGGTCATCATTCGCCTGTGCATCAAGGAGAATGGGATGCTGTGCATGACCGTCACGGATAATGGCAGAGGCATGCCTCCGGCCGTGCTTCAGTGCGCTGCCGATCCTTTCGTTACCACGAAGCGGGGGCAACGGATCGGGCTGGGGCTTTCGCTGATGCAGGCCAATGCGGAGCGAGCAGGAGGAAGCATGCAGGTGCAAAGCACTGCGGGCGCAGGAACAACCTTAACCGTCACCATGAATCGGAATCATGTGGATTGTCTGCCCTTGGGGGATCTTGAAGGTACGCTGTTGACCTTGTCCTTTGCCAATTCTTCCACAGATATCCGCTTCGAAGGCAGCACGGCAAAAGGCATATGCGTCTATGATACTCGCATGGTGAAACGGAAAGCACAAGATCAAAATACTTCTGCTGCGAGGCTGGTGACAGCGATGCAGCAGGAATTACATCAAAGCCTGAATTCCATCTTTGGAGGTGGTATGACATGAAATCAGTGGCAGAGTTGGAAGCGCTGCGGCAGGAAGCATTGCCCCATGTGGCCATGCGCCACGAGGTGCATGACGCACTGCATGTGGTGGTCGGCATGGGGACCTGCGGTATTGCAGCAGGAGCAAGACCGGTGATGCTGAAGTTCCTGGAGGAGTTCAGCAAGCGAAACATGGATCACGTAACCGTGGCTATTTCCGGATGTGCCGGCATGTGTGCATATGAACCCATTGTGGAGGTCAATGACCCTGGTAAAGAAAAGGTAACGTATGTGCATGTAACGCCGGAGATGGTGCCTCGTATTGTGGAGGAACATATCATCGGCGGACATCCTGTGGAGGCATGGCAGCTGAAGACGGCGAAGGCGTAAAGCAGCGTACAAGGTGAGGAGGAACATCCATGGATTTTTTTCGCGCACATGTGCTGGTCTGCGGCGGCACCGGGTGTACGTCGTCCGGCTCTCAGCAATTGGTTCAGCGTTTTGAAGAGCAAATCAAAGAGAAAGGACTGGATCGGGAAGTCAAGGTCGTGCACACCGGATGCTTTGGCCTGTGCGAAGCCGGCCCTGTGGTGATTGTGTACCCGGAAGGTACCTTCTACAGCCGCGTCAAGGTAGAGGACGTGGATGAGATTGTGGCGGAACACCTGCTGAAGGGACGCAAGGTGCAGCACTTGGTATACGTGGATCATGTGACCCATGAGTCCAGCGTCAACATGGCACTGGATGAGATCAGTTTCTATCGGCAGCAGAAGCGTGTTGCCCTGCGGAACTGCGGCGTGATCGACCCGGAGAATATTGAAGAATACATTGCCTTTGACGGCTACAAGGCACTGGCCAAGGCCTTGACGGAAATGACCCGGGAGCAGGTGATTCAGGAAGTCATCGACTCTGGTCTTCGCGGACGGGGCGGCGGCGGTTTTCCAACGGGAAAGAAATGGCTCTTTGGCTACAATAGCCAGGCAGATCAGAAATATATCGCCTGCAATGCGGACGAAGGCGATCCGGGCGCATTCATGGATCGCTCCTTGCTGGAAGGCGACCCTCATGCAATTATTGAAGCCATGGCCATTGGTGGTTATGCCATTGGTGCCAGCGAAGGATATATTTACGTTCGTGCAGAATATCCTATTGCGGTGAAGCGGCTGAAGGTGGCCATCGAGCAGGCACATGCCTATGGCTTGCTGGGGGACGATATCTTCGGCACGGATTTTAGCTTTGATGTGCACATCCGCCTGGGCGCCGGCGCTTTCGTCTGCGGCGAGGAAACGGCGCTGATGAACTCCATTGAAGGCAAGCGTGGCGAGCCCAGACCCCGTCCACCATTCCCGGCGGTGAAGGGACTCTTCGGCAAGCCTACGGTGCTGAATAATGTGGAAACTTATGCCAACATCCCTCAAATTATTCTGAAGGGTGCGAAATGGTACGCGTCCATTGGCACAGAGCGGTCTGCCGGCACCAAGGTTTTTGCCTTGGGCGGAAAGATCAACAACACAGGGCTGGTGGAGATTCCCATGGGCACGCCCCTGCGCACCATTATTTATGATATTGGCGGCGGCATTCCAGGGGGAAAGAAATTCAAAGCCGTGCAGACAGGGGGACCTTCCGGCGGATGCATCCCGGCAGAGCATTTGGATGTGCCCATTGAGTATGATACTCTGATTGAGATCGGCTCCATGATGGGTTCCGGCGGCATGATCGTCATGGATGAAGACAACTGTATGGTGGATATTGCCCGTTTCTTCCTTGACTTCACTGTTGATGAAAGCTGCGGCAAATGTACACCCTGCCGCATCGGCACACGCAGAATGCTGGAAATTCTGGAACGCATCGTGAATGGCAAGGGCGAGGAGGGGGACATCGAAAAGCTGGAGACGCTGGCGCAGAATATCAAGGCTACGGCTTTGTGCGGCTTGGGTCAGACGGCGCCTAACCCTGTCCTTTCCACTTTGCATTATTTCCGGGATGAGTATGAAGCGCATATTAAGGAAAAACGCTGTCCTGCACATCACTGCCAGGCTTTGCTGAATTATGTGATCAGCGATAAGTGCCGGGGCTGCACGCTGTGCGCCCGGGCATGCCCGGCAGGGGCAATCTCCGGCGAGGTTCGCAAGCAGCACCATATTGATACCAGCAAGTGCCTGAAGTGCGGTGCTTGCATCGAGAAGTGCCGCTTCGGTGCCATCTCCAAGAACTGAGAAGGGAGGAGAATATGCAATGGAACAGCTGATGAAACTGACGATTGACGGCGTAGAAGTCGAAGTCCCGGCGGGAACGACCGTGCTGGAAGCAGCAAAGCAGGCAGGCATTAAGATTCCCACGCTGTGTTATTTGAAAGATATTAACCAAATCGGCGCATGCCGCCTTTGTATGGTGGATACAGGTGCTCGTGCGCTGCAGGCGGCCTGCGTGCTGCCTGTCAGCCCCAATATGGTGGTGAAGACCAACACGCCGGCCATTCGTGAAGCCCGAAAAATCAATCTGGAGCTGCTGCTCAGCAATCATGACAAGAGCTGCTTATCCTGCACCCGCAACCAAAGCTGCGAGCTGCAGCAGCTATGTCATGATCTGGGTGTTAATGATGAAAATCGCTTTGCCGGCTCCATGAACAAGTATGATATTGACGACCTTTCTCCCTCCATTGTTCGGGACAATAATAAGTGTGTGCTTTGCCGACGCTGCGTGGCTGCCTGCAACAAGACCCAGGCGGTAGGGGTGATTGGCCCTGTTAATCGGGGATTCGTCACATCCATCGAATCGCCTTGGAACATGAAGCTGGCAGATATGGCCTGCATCAATTGCGGCCAGTGTATTGCAGCCTGCCCAACGGGAGCTTTGCACGAAAAAGATTCCACGGCGAAGGTGTGGGCACTGCTGGCAGATCCCAAGAAGCACGTGGTAGTGCAGCCTGCCCCTGCTGTCAGGGCTGCCTTAGGGGAGGAATTTGGCCTGCCCATGGGTACCTGTGTAACAGGGAAAATGGCGACCGCACTCCATCGCCTTGGCTTTGACCGGGTGTTTGACACGGACTTTGGCGCAGATCTGACCATTATGGAAGAGGCTACGGAGCTGCTGCATCGCCTGAAAAACGGCGGCGTGCTGCCTATGATTACCTCTTGTTCTCCTGGGTGGATTAAGTTTTGCGAGCATTATTACAGCGATTTTATTCCCAACCTGTCTACCTGCAAGTCTCCTCACGAGATGGAAGGCGCCATGATCAAGACCTATTATGCACAGAAGGCAGGGATTGATCCGAAACAGATCGCCGTGGTATCAGTGATGCCCTGCACTGCCAAGAAGTATGAAGCTCTTCGCCCGGAGCTTGGACATGACGGTATGCAGGATGTGGACGAAGTTATCACCACCCGGGAGCTTGCACGGATGATTAAGGAGGCAGGCATTGACTTTGCCAATTTGCCGGATGGAACGTTCGATTCCTTGCTGGGGGAAAGTACCGGTGCAGCGGTGATCTTTGGCGCTACAGGCGGTGTGATGGAAGCGGCACTCCGCACAGCCTATGAAACGGTCACGGGGCAGACGCTGACCCAGGTAGAGTTCAACCAGGTTCGCGGCATTGAGGGCATTAAGGAGGCATCCGTGCAGCTTGGAGACACCACGCTGCAGGTGGCAGTGGTCAACGGTACGGCAAATGCGGCTAAATTGCTGGACAGCATCCGTGCCGGCAAGAAGACATATCACTTTATCGAGATCATGGGATGCCCCGGCGGATGTGTTACCGGTGGCGGTCAGCCTATCGTATCGGCGCAAAAGCGCATGGATTGTGATCCTCGTGTTCTTCGTGCCGCCGCCCTCTACAAGGAGGATGCAGATAAGCCCATCAGGAAGAGCCACGAGAACCCCGAAATCAAGAAGATCTATGCGGACTTCCTGGGTGAACCTAATAGCCATAAGGCACACGAGCTGCTTCATACCACCTATACGGCACGGCCGAAGTATAGCCGGTAATTTGAAAAGTGCATAGGGTCACACCTAAAGGATGAACAGCCCCACCGATGGAAAAGCAGAGATGTTGATTTGTCGGTGGGGTGTTTGCATGAAAAAACGGGCATGCATCATCGGAATGCAGCTGTGGCATTTACTTTGGGAATTCACTTCTCAGAATAAAGCTTGGAAAAGTCAAAAAAACGCTTGACATTACAGCTTCTTCATGCTATAATAATTAACGTTCGCTGATGAAACAGACGAACGAAAGGTTTCTGGGTGTAGCGCAGCTTGGTAGCGTGCTTGAATGGGGTTCAAGAGGCCGAGAGTTCAAATCTCTCCACCCAGACGTTAGAAAGACCTTGCATCGTAAAGGTGCAAGGTCTTTTTACATTCCAATCTCATGCTTTTACCCCAAATAGATCGATGCAGGAGGAAAATTGCGATGCTGCCAACAGTATCGATACATGCTTCACCGCTGCACCCATCATGGCAAAGGTATGAAACACTTCAGATTTTCCATTTCTTACAAAAATACAATAAATAGAACAAGATATGCTCCCCTTATGCTCAGCATTCATTGCTGTTCATAAAGGGAACATATTTGTTCATTGATGCTGAGCATCCTATCCTTTTATTCGTCGATCTCTTCTTCTGCTGCCAGCACTTCTTCCAATCGCTGCAGCAGTTCCTCACGGCCTGTGCGGTCTTCACTGGAAAAGCAGATGATCTCCCAAGGCTGCACAAGGAGCGCACGGCAGATGGGCGCAAGCTGCTTTTGCCGTGCACCACGGCTGATTTTATCCGACTTGGTGGCAATCACCGTGAAAGGAATATCCATCTGGCGCAGAAAAGTGTTCATGGTTTTGTCATCTTCCGTGGGTTCATGGCGGATATCCACCAGGCAGAACACGTGCTGCAACTCCTCGGCCTTCATGAAGTAGTCCTGCATCATCTGTCCCCAGCGGGCTTTTTCCTGCTTATCCACCCGGGCAAAACCATAGCCTGGCAGATCAATCAGGTGAAAGCCTTCTTCGCCATTCAATCGGAACACATTGATCAGCCTTGTCTTTCCGGGGGTGGAACTGGTGCGTGCCAGTTTGTTGCGGCGGCACAGGCAGTTGATCAGGCTACTTTTTCCCACGTTGCTTTTGCCAACCACGGCGATTTGCTTCAGCCCACGGCCGGCAAAATCGCCGTAGCTGGCCATGGAAGTTATAAATTCCGCTGTCTTAATCTCCACACTTGTTCTCCTCTGTCGGCATGTGCGTCAAGGCAGTTTCCAACACCGTTTGAATGTCATCGGTGGATACAATCCGGAACTGACTAAGCACATGAGGCGGAATCTCCTCCAAATCCTTGGTGTTCTCCTTCGGAATGACCAAGGTGCGGATGCCTGCCCGGTAGGCGGCAAGGCTCTTTTCCTTCAGGCCGCCGATGGGAAGAACACGTCCCCGCAGGGTGATCTCGCCGGTCATTGCCACATCCTGACGCACGGGAATGCCTGTCAGCGCACTGACCAAGGCCGTTGTCATGGTAACGCCTGCGGAAGGCCCGTCTTTGGGTACAGCCCCTTCCGGCACATGAATATGAATATCCTTGTCCTTGTAGAAGTCATCCTTCAGTCCAAGCGCCTGACTGTGAGAACGTACCCACGTAAAGGCGGCCTCGGCGGATTCCTTCATCACATCACCTAATTGACCAGTCAGCTGCAGCGTGCCCTTACCCGGCATGATGGCGCATTCCACTTCCAGCATTTCACCGCCTACGGTGGTGTAGGCAAGACCGTTCACCACACCGATGCGGGGCTCTTTCTCCGGCTGTTCACGAATGAACCGCACTGCGCCCAGATAGTCCTTCAACACGGCACTGGTCACACTGACTTCTTCAACGCCGGTATCCAGCATGGTAACAGCGGCTTTCCGCACCACTTTCGCCAGCGTGCGCTCCAGTGTACGGACGCCTGCTTCCCGGGTGTAGCCTTCAATCAGCTCACGGAGCACCTTGTCGCTCATGCGAACCGTCTTCGGCTTCAAGCCATGTGCCGTGATCTGCTTGGGCAGCAGGTGATACTTGGCAATTTGCAGCTTCTCTTCCTCTGTGTAGGAGGGAACCTCGATGATTTCCATACGATCCAGCAGGGGAGCGGGAATGGTATCCACCGAGTTGGCTGTGGTGATGAACATGACCTTGCTCAGGTCAAAGGGAAGCTCCATGTAATGATCCCGGAAGGCGTCGTTCTGCTCCCCGTCCAGTACTTCCAGCATGGCGCTGGCGGGATCGCCACGCATATCGCTGCTCATCTTATCAATTTCATCAAAGAGGAACACTGGATTCATGGTGCCTGCCTGCTTCATGCCGGAAATGATGCGGCCGGGGATCGCACCGATGTAGGTGCGGCGGTGACCGCGAATTTCCGCCTCATCACGTACGCCACCCAGGGACATCTGCACAAACTTCCGCCCCACAGCCTTTGCAATGGCACGGACAATGGACGTTTTGCCGACACCGGGAGGGCCCACAAAGCACAGGATCGGCCCCTTCATATCCTGCTTCATTTTCAGCACGGCAAGATATTCAATGATCCGTTCCTTCACCTTTTCCAATCCGTAGTGATCCTCCGCCAGCACCTTCCGTGCCCGCTTCAGATCCAGATTGTCCGTGGTGGTTTTGCCCCAAGGCAGGTCCAAGATCCACTCAATGTACGTGCGGCTTACGCCGATTTCGGGCGTACCGGGCGCCATGCGGCTCAACCGCTCAATCTCTTTGGCGCACTTCTGCCGAGCCTCCTCGTTGAGGGGCGTATTTTCCATGCGTGTCTTCAATTCATCCACATCTGTGGATTCCGTGTCGCCAAGCTCGGTTTGAATGGCCTTGATCTGTTCCCGCAGGTAGTAATCCTTCTGGTTTTTCTCGATTTGTTTTTTAATGCGAGCCTGTACCTGCTTTTCTACGCCAACAAGCTCTGTTTCCCGTGCCAGAATGCCGCACAGCTCCTGCAGGCGGGACTTTAAGTCCAGCGCTTCCAGCACCTTCATGCGGTCGTCCATGCGTACCAGCACGTTGGAAGCGATCACGTCTGCCAAGCATTCCGGCGCTTCCAACTCACGGATGGAGTTGACGGTTTCCTGGGCGACCCGCTGGCTTGCTGTAGCGAATTCCTCAAAGTAGTCCAATGTGGTGCGCACCAGGGCGTTCATTTCCACATCGTCTTCAGAAACGTGTTCATCCGGGTAAACGGCAATATCTGCCGCCATGTAAGGCTCGGACTGCTCGGCAGATTGCACCGTGCCCCGGCAATCGCCTTCCACCAACACACGAAGGGCATTACCAGGCAGGCTCATGACCTGCTTCACGGTTGCAACCGTTCCGACGGGGGAGAGGTCATCCCAATCTGGGTCTTCCACGTCTGCATCTTGCTGGGTTACCAGAAAAATTTTCTGATCCTCAGCCATCGCCTTTTCAAGCGCAGCCACAGACTTGGGACGACCAACATCAAAGTGCAGCACCGTGTGAGGGAAAATCATGACCCCTCGCATGGCCAGCACCGGCAGTACATTGCTTTTCTTTTTCTTTGCTCTCGGCATATTATCCTCCAACAGCGCCTGCCTACACGTTGCACAGGCGCCAATACCGGCGAACTGGATGATCCCGGCAAGTTTACAGTATAACGGAAACGTGCAGGTTTGGCAAGGGCTTGCATGCAAAAGGAGGTACGGCCTTCCCAATGCCGTACCTCAAGGATGTTTTTCAATCAGAAGCCTGTTGCTTTTTGGCGGACCGTTTGTGAATCAATTTCGGCTTTTCACCATGGACGGTACCTTCGTCAATGAGGCATTCGGTCACCGTCTTATCTCCAGGCAATTCAAACATGGTATCCAACATAATGTCCTCGATAATGGCACGAAGACCGCGCGCGCCGCACTTCCGTTCGATGGCCTGCTTGGCCATGGCACGGAGGGCATCCGGCGTGAAGGTCAGCTTTACGCCATCCATATCGAGCAGCGCCTGATACTGTTTGCACAGGGCATTCTTGGGTGCTGTAAGGATCTCCACCAAGGCGTCCTCGTTCAGCTGATCCAACGTAACCACAATGGGAAGACGACCCACAAATTCGGGAATCAGGCCGTACTTGGTCAGGTCCTCCGGGCGAAGATCTTTCAGCGCCTTGCTGACATCCGTGTCGTGCTTAGTCTGCAGCTCGGCACCAAAGCCCAGCAACTTTTTGCCCACACGGCTCTCAATGATGGGGGCAATGCCGTCAAATGCACCGCCGCAGATGAAGAGAATGTTGGTGGTATCGATTTGCAGCATTTCCTGATGCGGATGCTTCCGCCCGCCCTGAGGAGGCACGGAGGCGATGGTTCCTTCCAGAATCTTCAGCAGAGCCTGTTGAACGCCTTCGCCGCTTACGTCCCGGGTAATGGACGGATTCTCACTTTTCCGGGCAATTTTATCGATCTCGTCAATGTAGATGATGCCCCGCTGCGCCGCCTGAATATCATAATCCGCTGCCTGAATCAGGCGAAGCAGAATGTTCTCCACATCTTCGCCTACATAGCCGGCCTCGGTCAGGCTGGTTGCATCCGCAATGGCGAAGGGAACCTGCAGCACCTTGGCCAGCGTTTGCGCCAGAAAGGTTTTACCACAGCCTGTGGGTCCAACCATCAGGATGTTGGACTTCTGTAGCTCCACGTCATCCTTCTTGGTTTTGCGGTCGATCCGCTTGTAGTGGTTATATACGGCCACGCACAGGGCACGTTTGGCACGATCCTGTCCCACCACGTAATCGTCCAGCACGGCCTTCATTTCAGCGGGCGTAGGCAGGTTTTCCAGCTTGGGGGCTTCTCCTGTTGCCAGATCCTCATCGCTCAGAATCTCTTCGCAAAGCTCAATGCACTCATTGCAGATGAACACATTGGGACCGGCTACCAGCCGCTTGACCTGATCCTGCGTCTTGCCGCAAAAAGAGCACCGATGGAGTTTGCCGCTGCGGGGCGGCATTTCATCCTTTGGCATGATTACCTCACTTACTTCCCTGCTTTTCGCGGGGCTGATAGATTTCATCGATGATGTGATAGTCAAGGGCTTCCTGGGCGGACATGAAGTAGTCACGCTCGCAGTCCTGCTTGACCTTGTCCAGGGGCTGACCGGTCATATCGGCCATCATACCAATCATTTTCGTTTTGGTGCGCATGAGCCATTCTGCCCGGATGGCCACATCTGTCGCCTGACCCTGCGCACCGCCCAAGGGCTGGTGAATCATGACTTCTGCATTGGGGAGAGCAAGACGTTTGCCCTTTTCACCTGCCATTAGCAGGAATGCGCCCATGGATGCAGCCATGCCGATGCACACCGTGCGAACTTGGGGCTTAATATACTGCATGGTGTCATAAATAGCCATACCGGCAGTCACGGAACCGCCGGGGCTGTTGATGTACAGGCTGATGTCTGCATCAGGATCTTCCATTTCCAGGAAGAGCAGCTGCGCCACCACCAGATTGGCCACATTATCGTCAATTTCGCCGCCCAGGAACACAATACGATCCTTCAGCAGCCTGGAATAAATATCGTAGGAACGTTCTCCACGGCTGGTCTGTTCCACAACCATAGGTACCAACGTCATAAGCTAAACCCCCTTTTCTGAGTCATCATTGAATATACAGATGCGAGAGACGCTTGCCAGCCTTGCCGCTGAAAACGTCTCTCGCCTGCTGCGGCCACCCTGCATCTGCCGGCGGTCGATATTTTCTTGCCGATGCTGCTGAATTACTCAGCGTCTTCGGTCTTTTCTTCCGTTACTTCCTCAGGCTTCTTTTCCTCTACGGTGCAGTCAGCCTTCATCATGTCAACAACCTTCTGAATGGCAGCGGTATCGGAGATGTACTTGCGCTGCTCGTCGGTCAGGGACTTCTTGAATTCCTCCACGTCCTTGCCGAGACGCTCAGCCTGCTCAGCTGTCTGCTTCTCTACATCTTCCTCGGTGGGCTCAATGCCTTCTGCCTTGCGGATGGCTTCCAGCACCAGTTCCACAGCTACACGATGCTCTGCTTCGCCGTGATATGCACCGCGGATCTGATCCATGGTCTGGCCGGTGTACTTCAGATAGTCTTCCATCCGCAGTCCTTGATAGGCCATGCGCATCTGCATCTCACGCATCATGTAGTCCAGCTGGTCGTGAATCATGGCGTGGGGGATATCCATCGTGGCATTCTCCACGGCTTTTTCCACCAAGGCATTCTCCACGGCGATTTCGTTGTTCTTGGCAGCCTTCTCTTCCAGCTCCTTCACGATGCTGGCCTTGTATTCGTCGAAGGTGTTGAAATCGCTGACGTCAGCGGCAAAGTCGTCGTCCAGCTCAGGCATTTCTACCTTGGAGATGCTATTCACCTTTACATGGAACACGGCATCCTTGCCGGCCAGATCCTCAGCGTGATATTCTTCGGGGAACTTCACGTTCAGATCCTTTTCTTCGCCAATGTTCATGCCCACCATTTGCTCTTCAAAGCCGGGAATGAACTGATGGGAACCAATCACCAGCGTCTGCTGGGTTGCCGTGCCGCCCTGGAAGGCTACGCCATCTACCGTGCCGGCATAGTCCAGATTCACTGTGTCGCCGTCAGCCACGGGGCGATCTTCCACATCAATGGTACGGGCAGCCTTCTGACGATCTGCATCAATGCGGGCATTGACGTCGGCATCGGTCACCGCCTGCTTTTCCACTTCAACGGTCAGTCCCTTGTAATCGCCCAAGGTCACGTCAGGACGAACGAACACTTCGCAAGGGTGAACTTCAGATCCTTGCCTTCACCGATCTCGTCTACGCTCTTCAGTTCAGGACGATCAACGACTTCCAGCTTTTCTGCGTCAACAGCCTCGCCGTATACGTCAGGGAAGATGGCTTCCAACGCATCATCGTAGAATACGCTTTCGCCATACATGGTTTCGATGACCTTCCGGGGAGCCTTGCCCTTCCGGAAGCCGGGTACCATGATCTTGCCACGATTTTTCAAATATGCACTCTGCAGTGCCTTGTCGAACTGTTCAGCCGGCACAACAAAGGTCAGCTTAGCCTTGTTGCCGGAAATTTTCTCATAGGTATAGCTCATTCAAACCCCTCCTGTGTTTCTCCTGGGGCAGTTCTTGCCCACATTAAGGGTGTCCTCTGCCCAGGGCAGAACACACTACCCTGTAGTCTATCATACTTTTTTGACATATGCAATATAGGAAAAATAAAAATTCCCGGCAACCGTGCCAGGAATCGAAGACAGAGCAGAACTGCCCTGGAGTTTTTCGCCCGCCAACTTTTCAGGCGTAAACTCTGCCCTCGGCTGAAGTTCCATTAGCAACAACCGAGGGCACTCACCTTCATCGAAAGGAGGTGATTCGTCGTGGTCATTGTTTTAGACATTACCACGATGCAGGGTGAAGCCCAAGGCATCCTCTTGCCTGACGCTCAGTCCACGTACCGTTTTCTGACGACGTGCCTGAACGAAGGCAAGCGGTGCAGCCTTGTCGTCCGTGTTCCTAGCGATTGCTCAGCAGAAGCTTTCGTGAATAGCATGAACGAAGCATGGGCGATCATTGCCCTTTGCACGAAAGCAAAGTGGCATATCGCCTATTGCTTGGTTTGACCCTGGTTCCATTGTAGCACACCTTTGCCGTAAAAGCAAGGGTGTGCTGCATCCCGTCGGGCGGTAAAAGTCCGTCCCCTGATGATGGCATGATGCCGAAACGGGAGTGCTTGCAGGTGAGCATAAAACCTGACGGTACCAGACTGACGTGCAGCTGGCGCAGGGCCAAATGGCGTACGTAGGCAAATTTTATGAGCGGCTACATGCCGCAGAAAGGAGGCTTCACTATGTTGAAGTCTATTTTGGATACCAAAGTCACTTATTCCTATAACGACCTGATGGAGCGGTTCCGCTTCATCGCCATGGTCCATGGCGACTGGGCGGAGGAGCGTTGCCGGGCAGCCGTTGCCCGCCTGTGCACCCTCGACCAGTGGGGCGTGCCCCGGGCAACCCTCACGCCCCGGGAGGTCGTGGCGTACGCCCATGACCTGGCAAAGGAGATTGGGCACTGGTATTAAGCCCAATCTCAGCCTCTGCCTTCTGGCAGAGGCTCCTAAAAGCGCCCACATGCTGGGCGTTTCTAGGAGCCTCTGTTGGCTGAGCCTTGTCGTCACAGGGCAAAGCCGCAGAAATCACACTCCGGAAGGAGGTGATAGGCTTGGTGTTTGACCTTCTGGTCTTGCACCGCGACGGGTATGCGCTTCGCTGGGACGCCAGCGAGCTCATTTCTCTTCGCGAGCTGAAGAGCGATCTTCTTGCTTGCCTGAGGAATAATGCAGCGGTAACGCTTCGCATTCACGTCGCCAGGCGGATCGACCGCAAGGACATTCGTTCAGTCTCCATGGGATTGTTCAGTGTCATTGCCTACGGCTGGCTCGAAAAGGGCTGGCTCGTGACAGTCGACCGCCTGTAGTCATCATTATACCACACGCCTCTGCTGGATGCAAGCGTGTGGCATCTTGATGGCTCCCCTTACTGCTTCAGGTAAAAGCAGGGCAACCGCCGAATCGCCAAAGCAAGGCAGCAGACAAGTGCGACCGACAGCATCGAAAAGGATGCAGAAAGGAGACTCATTATGAAGTCTACCATCAAGTTCAACCCCGTTACCACCTTCCCCCTGTGCAAAAAAACGGCACGCCACCTCCTGGGCACCAAGTCCAGCCGGTGGATGTACCGATTCGATTCCCTTAAATGGGACATCGAGGGGCTGGAGACGGCCCTCCGCCGGGACCCCGAGGACGGGTTCCTCGAGCATTTGCTCGAGGAGTCCATTGCCGAGCGTGCTGCACTCGAGCGGCACCTCGGACTCGACAAAAATGTGGAGCCCGACTGGGACTCCATCGAGGAGGTCGAGATCGATGGAGTCCTCTGTTATATAGAAAAATAAAATTCCCGGAGCCTCTGCGTAAGCAGAGGCTCCTTAGAGTGCCTGTATCGCAGGCATTCTAAGGAGCCCCTGTTGCCCGTGCAGCCAGCATCGGGCAGCAGAATCATCTCCAAGAGGAGGTGATTGCCATGGTCTTCAACCTGTTGGTCGGGCATCGGTGCGTGTTTGCGCTCCACTGCAACGCCAGTGAGCTCATCACGCTGGACGAGCTAAAGCGTGAGCTTTATTCCCGTCTGGCGGACGGGACAGCTGTTACGCTGTGCATCCACTTCACCGATGCCGTTGACCTGGTGGACATTCGTGCAGCTTTTTCCAAACTGTACGTTGTCCTCGCTTACGGCCTCTACGTCAGGCGCCTAAGCATCAAGGTTGACCTTTGGTAACCACACTTATTGTACCACACGATTGTCGTGATGACAAGCGTGTGGCGATTCTTCTCTATCCCCGTCGGGCGGTAAAAGTCCGTCCCCTGATGATGGCATGATGCCGAAACGGGACTTGTTGTCGGTGAACATAAACCGTCCCTTACTGTTTCAGGTAAAAGCAGGGCAACCGCCGAATCGCCAAAGCAAGGCAGCAGACAAGTGCGACCGACAGCAACTACGGCCGCCTCACAAAGCGCCTGCACATCAAGGTTGACTGTTGATAACGCAGTCATTCTACCGCACACACTGCCTAGCACAAGTGCTGCGCATGACTTGAGGCAGCACACAATTGTATCGATTTGCATGCTGCATCGAGGATGTATCATCCTATTATAGATGAAGTTTTACCCGCAGGTTTCCTACTTTTTCTCTTGCATCCCCGGGAAAACGGTAGTATAATCACAATCCATGGAAGGAGCCTTACAAATCTTGTCTTGTTCCTCCGATGGGATCAAGGCATGGTATTTGTTTGCTTTAACTGCCGGACGGTGGATGCTGACGGCTGCTACGTGGGGATGATAATCTACACAGTGGCTGCAAGATACTCCTTTGTGGAACAAAACTGCTGTTGAAACACATTTTTGACCATCTTAGTGGGAAGAAACACCGAAATGGTGGGAAAATGTGTGATAAGTGCCTCGTCTGCAGCTTCTGCGGGGCTGAAGGCGAGTAAGGACAAAGTAAGCATGAATCGGAATCCCTGACGGGATCGTTGAGGAGGATTTTTATGAAACTGGTGAAGTGCCCTCGGTGTGAGCTGAATTACATCACGGAAAATGAAAAGTATTGCAAAGTCTGCCTTCGTGAAATGAAGGGCGAAACACCTAAAGAAGAAGTCGAGCTGTGCAGCATTTGTAATGAAGCACCGGCATTGCCTGGCCGGGACGTGTGTCTGTTCTGCCTGCGGGAAATGGGCGGAGATGACGGACATGAGCAGGAGGAAAACGGAGAGCAGGGCGATGCTTCTTCCATGTCCTCCATGGA
>CAVKHY010000033.1:0-1826 GCA_963656345.1 bacterium
ACATAGATGAAGCCCAAACCAAGTTAGGTCATTTTATTCGCAGCTATGACTACCAAAATGATACTTATGATGAAGATACTATCGTTGAAAGTTTTGATGATTCACCCCACAGCTGGACTTACGACGCCGAACATGACCGATTCTTCTTCAGCCTGCGTAGCAAAACTTTAAGTTATGTTCGTGGAGGCTCGGCAGAGGATTTCGCCCCCTATGCCAGCGGCATCACCGCCTACATCGGCAATAATACACTGGCTATGATTGGCGGACATGAGACCTTTGAATTGCAGCTTTGCAAAGCCGAAACTTCCGACCGCCAAATCACCATCATGGACTACAGCACCGTTTATCAGCCGGATTTCACAAAGGAAACCGGCATCGGGGTTAACTTTACCACCTCCTCACAGGACTCCACCACGGCCGCCATTACACAAATTATGACCACCCAGGACGCAACCGTGGACATCATCGGTCTCTATACCGATGAAGGTTTGGCCGTCATCAAACAAAAAGGATTTTATACGCCGCTTACCAGCGAAACTTTGTTGCATGCATTCAACGAATTGTATACAACCGTTGCATCTCCCTTGTTGGATGATAACGGTGCAATCATTGCATGGCCTGTTCTTGCAACGCCCATCCTGATGACAAGCGAAACGGCTCTGCTGGAGGAATATGGCTTCTCTGCGCCCAAGTCTTTTGAGGAATTTCTGGATCTGGTGCCGCAGATTGTGGCCTCCGATCTGATGCAGGAGCAGGATTGCGTATTGCTCAGCGTGCTGGCATACAATCGGCACGATATGTTCCAGTACTTGGTTGAACAATATGTGCTGTCCTGCTACGTACAGGGCAACGATGTTGATTTCATGGATGAAACTTTCACCCGCCTTGCTTCCCGTGTGCTGACGGAAGTTCCCGAGGAGGATCCCAGCCCAAGCAACGAGGACGGCACATGCACGCCACTGTTTAACTTCTACAGTGCATCCAATATCATTTCCGAAGACTTAACTGCTCCCCTGCCCTTAACCAATGACGGCAACACCGGCATTTATACCAGTCTAACGGTATTGATTGTCAATCCCTACTCCGAGCACAAGGCAGAGGCCATTGCCTTCCTGGAGTACATGGCAAACAAGCGCACCCCTAAAGATTACGCATTGTATGCATCCATGACCGAGCCCCTGCTGGACAGCAGTGTTGTACAGCAAATTGAATCCCTGCAGGAACAGGCGCAGGCCTTGAATGCAGAGACGGATGCGGAAAAGCTTGCATCCATCCAAGCGGACATCGCTGCACTGGAAGCCATCAAGTACACCGTTTCTCCTGCGGCTATTGAGAACTACCGCACCTTGGCGGCATCCTTCGTGATTCCGGAGGAATCGCTGCCCATCAGCACCGTACGTTTCACAAGCCTTGTTGAACGTACAAGCAGCGGTATGATGTCCTTGGATCAATTTATTGAACAGGCAAATCAATACGTGCAAATGGTCACCCTGGAAGGTGCTTAAAAAAGAAAGCGGGAAGAAGCCATAAAAAATAGCGGCTTCCCGCTTTCTTTTTGCTGTAGTAAGAACCATCATCCATTTATGCCTGCTGGCATTTATCTAATTGTTCATAATAGATGCTCACCAACTTATCATTGATCTGCTGCAATGTGCAGTCAAGTTCTCCTTGCAAATACCTTGTATACAATTCTGCCATAGCACCTGCCAGCATGTAGAGGAGAGGGAGAACCTCTGCCTTGTTCAGCTTTCCCGTTTGCTCCATGTTGGCACACAAACTATTTACAAGCACCTGTTTTGTTTTCTCCATAAATAAATCATACTTGG
>CAVKHY010000033.1:1836-11580 GCA_963656345.1 bacterium
AACCTGCATCGTTCTCCCGAATCCATCATAAACTGACTGATTCCATCCAGCAGCGGCCGAGGATCGCTCATGTCTGTGCACTCCGGCATTTGATGAATATAGCCATCGAATCGTTTTTCAAAGTCTTCCTTCACATCTTTTGCAAGGGCAGGAATATTGTCATAATGGGCATAGAAAGTATTTCTGCACAGGCCTGCTCGCTCTATTACGTCTGCCACTGTGATTTTCTTTTCATCCTTTTCAATGGACAGTTCAGCGTAAGCTTTCCTTAGCATTTCGCAGGAACGCTCCACACAGCGATTACCCTTCGACATTTTTTCTTCCTCCCATCCTTCATAAACTGACAGATTCGCTGTCATTTGTGCATCCTTGCACATTTCAGCACAATATTGACAGTTGAAATCATTTCACAACGCCATTATAATAGAGACAGAAACGGAAGTCAAGAAAATCATTACCATAGCGCAAGTATTCGTCAGTTGAGTAATGATTTTCAAGGAGGTGATACGAATGCTTCCGCGCTGCAGAAACCCCGGCAATATAAAAGTCCCTACATAACCATGCCAACCACATGCATCGCTTTTGCGATGATCGTTCTGTAAGGACAAGTGCATGATACCATGTTACCGAACGAATTGCAAGATGAACAAGGAGGTTTTCTTCATGAAGAAGTTCGTCGCTCTGGTTTTGTGTATGCTGACCGTTTTTTCTGCTGTCTGTGCTGTTGCTGAAACGGCTATCTATTGGAAAGGCACTGACACCAGTGAGTTCCACACTTGGTCTGCTCCTGCCACATCATCAGGAAAAAGCTGGCACTTTGAGTGGGGCGATGGTACCAATATTGCTTCCAATCGCCGTGCTGTTGTTCGCATTATGAGCAACGGTAAATATGCAAGCGCCTTGTATGTTTATAGCACTAAGTCGACTGCCTACCATAAGTATGTTTCTACTTATGCACAGGGAAATGCAGATACCTATGCAACTGGTCGTTTGGATAACCGTGATGGTGCGCAAGGACCGCTTGTTGTTACGGGCAATTTCTTTAACTAAGTGACGTCGCCGCAGTGTGCATCTGGTTGCTAATCATGTGCACACTGCGGCACTTGCAACAATATGAAAGGCGGTTTAAGCAATATGAAACGTTCTCTCTGTATCATTCTTATCATGCTTCTCTGTAGTTCATTTTTTCTTTCCGCATATGCTGAGGAAATCAAGTTTTATCATTGCGTTGACACTTGGGATGAAGGATTCAAAATTTTCCAAGCTGCACATCCAGAAGTTACCTACGGACGAACTGATGAATATTATTCAAACACATCTGTTCTCGCCGGCAAGTTATTGACCCATGAACTATCCAGTGATATTTTAGGATTATCGCTTACAGAAATTAATGTAAAAGAAATTGCTCAAAAAAACTTTTTTCTTGACATTTCTGATTCCAGCATTATTTCAAATGCCATCAGCCAAATGGTTCCGGCGATTGCTGAAGCAGGCATGGTAGATGGCAAAATTTATGGGCTGCCCTATTTTGTTGCTTTTGATTACTGGTCTGCTGATGCCGATGCATGGGAACAGGCCGGGCTTGACGTGTCCCAGGTTCCCCACTCATACCCGGAGTTTCTTGACTTTGTAGAAGCATGGTGTGAAAGAATCGAGGAGGAACCGGAGGCTTCCATCAGAATTGATGCCGAATATGACGCTTCTTTATACAGCAGTTCTCACTACACGCTGCTGTTTACCGGCATGTTGCTTGATGAATACATCATGCAAAAGGCATTTGCCAACGAAGAACTATCCTTCAATGAAGATGAATTGACTCCTCTGTTGGAGCGGACCAAGGAGCTTGGTCAGCGGCTTTATGAGGCAGAGCCTGCCATTCAGGTGACAGATGATGGTTGCGGTTTTTCGCTTTTCAGACGGACTACTCGACCTTTCTGGCCAACAGACAGCAATCTCATGGTTTCCATGCGAATGAATGATGAACAGCCGCAAATCATCCGTACCATTGTGGATGTATTAACCATTAACAGTGCCACAGCCTCTCCTGAACTATGTGTTGAATTGCTGGAACGCATGGCTGAAAACCCCAGCCGCGATAACAAGCCCTTCCTCTATCAAAACGCTGAACCCGTTGAAAGTAAGAATTACGCCAGCAACTTAGAGACCACAAAAAAACATATTCAGGAAACCGAAGAAAAACTCAAGGATCCAACCTTAGACGATGATGAACGCGAGGAACTGGAGGACTCTTTGAACCGTTATCAAAATATGTTGGCACATGCCGAAGATACCCGTTATGTTGTTTCACCCACGCAGCTGGCTGATTATCAGCAAAATACAGATCGTCTGTATGTGGCTGTTTCCGGTACACTGTCCGTCGGAACAGACGGGTCTGTTAACCTGACTGACCTGACGAAGCAGTTTGCCTCCGGCCTGCTGACCACTTCGGAGTTTCTTGACCAAATCAATCGTTTGGCAAAAATGATTCAGCTGGAAGATTAACGTCGCATGGTGTGCACGAATATGCACAAGTAAAGCAATGAACTTCCTGGAACAGATTGTATGTGTTGTATACAACCGTTGTATGCAATGCATACAATCTGTTTTCTTTCTTTTTCCTTTACAAAACCCCTCGAATGCGGTATCATAACCTGAACCCAAAGGAGGGAAGTTATGTTTCCTGATACACTGACCCTATTTGCAACGGCTACTTTCGGCTTGGAAGGCATCGTGGCTGATGAGCTGCGCCGGCTGAAAATGACGAACGTACAGGCCGAAATCGGCGGCGCCCGGTTTGAAGGTTCCCTGACGGATGCTTTCCGTGCCAACCTGATGCTTCGCTGTGCCGACCGGGTGCTGATTATCCTTGCCGAAAGGGAAGTACGCACCTTTGAAGAGCTTTTTCAGCTGGTGAAGAGCATTCCGTGGGAGTCCATCCTGCCGAGAGACGCGAAGATGAACGTCAGCGGCAAGTGTGCCCGCAGCCAGCTGATGAGCATCCGAGACTGCCAGTCCATTACCAAGAAAGCCATGATTGAGCGACTGCGCAGCCGCACCCATCAGGAGACATTCCCGGAAACAGGGGCAGTTTATCCCATTGAGGTCAGCCTGCACAACAATATTGCCCGCATCACCCTGGATACTTCCGGAGACGCACTGAATCGCCGTGGCTACCGCACCTGGAACGGCGAGGCGCCTCTTCGGGAAACCCTGGCGGCTTCCCTGGTGGAACTGTCCCCCTGGCGGCCGGGGATGCGGCTGCATGACCCTTGCTGCGGCACGGGAACGCTGCTGATTGAAGCCGCCTTCCGTCAGGGACACCGTGCCCCCGGCCTTGTGCGCAGCTTTGCCTGTGAATCCTTCCGTGACTTTCCCAAGGAAGAGGCAGAAGCCCTGCGCCGCAATGCGAAAGTGGATTTTGAGCCGGATCGGATTCACGGCATCAGCGGCTCGGACATCGATCCTGCCCCGCTTGAATTGGCCGCTCGACATGTGGCTCAAGCCGGACTCAAAGGACGGATTGATCTTACCTGTCAAGGGTTGGAAACCTTGCAGCTTCCCGATGAAAAGGGCGTGTTCCTCTGCAATCCTCCTTATGGCGAACGGCTCAGTGACCGGAAAAGCTGCGAGAAGCTCTATCGGGAAATGGGACTGCTGCTGAAGCGTCACCCAGGCTGGAGCCTTTGCGCCATTTCATCGGATCCCATGTTTGAACGTGCCTTCGGCCGCCGTGCCGACAAAAAGCGCCGCCTGTACAATGGTCGGCTGGAATGCGAATTCTTGATTTACCGTTAAGCAAATCGCCCCTGCTTCAGAAAGCAGAGGCGATTATTTTATGCATGATACAGTAGCAGGAACTGTTTCATAAAGTCCAGCCATGCCACAGGCGTTGTAACACCGCTGGCATAGGGATAAAAAGCTGCAAACAGCAATAGGCAAACCAGCAGATAGGCGATGGTGATGCCTTTACCCAATCGAGGGGCTCGCTTCACAAGGGCATTCAGCAGCAGCATCGTGCCAAAGCAAAGGAAAGGCACGCTGGCAAAGTAATGGTAGATGTATGTGCCGCGAGGCACCAGCACCCATGGCAGGTATTGTGCCAGCAAGCCGATCAGTACAAAGGCGCAAGCCATGTTGTCCGTGGATGCATGGGTATGCATCAGCGCATCCGACCCTTGCAGCACATAGCGATGCTGTTTTACCCACGCCAGCGCCGTAAATGCAATGCCTGCCAAGCCTACCAGCCAAACTGCCGGGTTACCAAAGCAGAAAATCGAGTAGCTGTAGCCTTCCGGTACATACCGTGCCATGGCGTAGTACATAGGCTTCTTGATCAGCGGCCATTCATACCACGGTGAATAGTACGGATGATTCATGCCCAGCCCGGGCTGTGAATGGTAATTGAACATGTTCTGCTGAGCATTGATGACCCGCTTTACAAAGTCCGACAGGCTTGTCACCTTGGCATAGGCAAAGTACGGGATGTAGCTCAGCAAATAAATCACAGCCGGCACAAGCACGAAGAAGAGCAAGCACCATAGACAAAGCAGTATCGGACGCCGCCATGTCATCTCCGCACGATGCTCCAGCATTTTGCGTTCACTGCCGGAGATACCGGGCAGATGCACCATTTTGGCGGATATTTTGCCCATGCGAATGTGGCGGATCAGCGTCCAGAAGAAGAGCACTGCCAATCCTGCCCCGGCATAGATACCAATCCACTTGCTGGCAATGCCGAGCCCCATAAACAAGCCGCTGAGAGCAAGATCCGGCAGCAGTGCCTTCACATCCTCCATGGCAATATCCCGCTGCATAAAACGCAGCATGAACAGGTAGCTCCACAGAATGAAGAGCACCGGGAAGCTGTCAATGGTGGCAATGCGGGTTTGAGTGAAATGCATGCAATCCAGCGCCATCATACACATGGCAGCAAAGGCCATGTCCGTGCGCTTGGTCAACTGCTTCCCCAGCAAGTACATGGCTGGCAGCATCAGTATGCCTGCCAGTGCACCGGCAAAGCGCCATCCGAAGGGGGTCATGCCGAAGATCGCCACCGACCAGCTCATGATCACCTTGCCAAGGGGCGGATGGGAGGTTTCATAAGGCACCGTGCCGTTCAGGTGTTCAAAGGCTGTCCGTGCGTGGTAAATTTCATCAAAATAGGTGCTGTTGTACCAGCTTGGTTCTCCCTCCAGGGTATCCTGCTCATCCAGCAATGCTTCCGGAGCCGTCAGTAAAGGAGAATCCTCGTTGGCATTTTCACGGGACACAATGGAAGCAGACAGCACATTGCCGTCCAAGTCCCGGAAGATTACTTCATCCAGAATCAGTCCTACCTGCTGTGCCGTAATGCGCACATACCGTCCGCTCAGCACCGTGCGGATGCTGCTGTTAAAGGTCTGTACACCGCCGTTTTCCGTATAGTCGCATACGTACTTCCAGCGGAAGCACTCGCCTTCATTCATTTCGGCATAATGTTCCTCCGACCAATTGACACCGTCGTCACTGGTAGCGATGCTGAAATTGCTGTAGCTGACCTGGGCAAAGTAGAGCATATAAAATGCATCCTGCTTTTCCCCCAGATCAATGGTCACAGCTTCGTTGTACGATGTGGATTTCCAAGGATTTTGAGGCGCTTTGGTGCTGCCCAGGTTGCACAGTGCCACCACAGCATACACCAGTGTGACCCCCAGCATCAGTGCCCAATCCTTCCTGTTCATTTTCAGGGAAACATCGGCACGGAAGGTTCGGGGATCGCCGGGCTTGACTGCCAGTCTGTCAACCGGAAGCAACGGACGAAGCTGCTGATCTGCCGTCACAAGCATTTCTTCGACACATTGCCGGTGACAAATCCACACGCCGAAAGGTACGCACACCACATTGATGGCGGACAGCAGCATATTCAGCCACTTGGTATCCGCATTCAGGTGGCCATAAGCAGACCCCAGACGGATGCCGTTATCCAGCACAATGCCTTCGTTGATGAACACGGTGCAGGCCAACAGGGCGGACAGCAGCAGAACCCGGCGATCCCGCTTGATAGCAAAAGCCATGACGAAGAAGATGAGCGCCGGGAACAGATACCGTTCATGCATCTTGATGCCTACCACATACAGCAGCAGGAACAGCAAGCCCCCAAGGAGCGGCAGATTCCGCAAGTCTCTTCCGCGGACATACATGGGCAGCACAATAGCAAAGGCCAGTGCCATCGCCGCCGTGCCAACCACTTTCCACGTTGCACCCATCAAGGTCATGACAAGGAAGGCCGCCGCAAAGCAGACCATCAAGGCAGGTTCCAGCCAGGATGCAACCCGTTCACCCTTCCGCCGCCACTGAATCGCCGCCCATGCCAAGCAGGCAATGGACAAGCTCAAAGGAGCCAGCCAGGCAGCCGTTTGATCAATGCTGACCCAGTTTGCATTGAAAAGATAGTAGAAGTTCGCCGTGTTCACGGTGGCATAGGGATAGCTGCTCAAAGTTTTGCTGTACAGGGTAATCAGCCAGTCCCAAGAAAGGTTGATGCTGAAGGGAACCAGGATCACAAGTGCAACTACCAGTGCAATGCCGCAGCCTTGCAACATTCCCTTGCGAGACTCTGGCTTATCAATCCACTCGATCACCATGGCCGTAAGTCCCAGGAAGCCCAGCATCAGCGCCTGAGGCTTAATCAGGACGCAAAGCATATAAACCGGCAATGCCCAGCGCCATTTCCGCCGGATAGCCAGATAAGCCACCAGCATCAGCCCGAAACACAGCACCCCATCCACCTGACACCAGGCGGCACTGTTCAGAATGAATGCAGGATTCATGGCAAAGGCCAGTCCCAGCCATGCCGCCTGATTGCGGGGACAGTGTTCTTCCCGGGCCATGCGATAAGCCACATAGGCCATGCCGAGATCGCAGAGGCTGGGGATGATTTTGAAAATCACCGTAGGCCGAAGCAGGTTTGCCAACGTGGGATGACCAGCCGTCAGGCTGCTGATGAAGCCGGCAATGCTGCTGTTCAGCCCCAGTATGTACACATAGGCCGGCGGGTAATCGCAGAAGTTCGTTGCTTCATAGAACTGTGTCGGCCCGACCTGCGCCATGGTGCTGCCCCAGCTAAGGAAGCAGTTCACATCCACCTGATAGCCATCCACCAGCACAGCCACGACCATGCGAACCGCAAAGCCCAGCACCAAGCCGATGCCAAGCCACAGGGGCATGTTCTTCTTTTCCTGCAAATCATGCCGGTCAAGGGTCAGGGTAGGCGTAAGCCACACCATGAAAAGCAGGAAAGCCGCACCCATGACAATCAGCCAAGGCCAAAAGGGCGAAGCGGTTGAGGTGTCTTCATCGGTGTAGTCAATCGGGTCAACATCCACTATTTCCTGTGTCGTGTCGAACCACAGAGAAGCGATGCCGTCCCCCGGCACAGCGTCCACCTGCTTCAGGCATAGGTTATCAAAAGTGGCCTTACCCATGGATTCCCCGCTATATCCGCCTACACGAACAAACAGGGTGACTTCTGTCTGATCCTCCCCGGTTTCTCCATACCACTCTATGTATTGCCAACCGTCCGTTGTACCATAAACGCCGTCGCTGAAGGAATACAATCCCTCCACGGACAGGTTCGCCCCATGGCCGCTATCCGGAATGTCTTCCGTTTTCACCCAGCCGGACAGGCAGTACAGAGAACTCGGCTCCACGGTCACTGTCTGGTAAAAGCGTGCGTCGTTCTCCGCCAAATTGTTGATGGTAACGGCATGCTCTCCGTCCTCCGCCTCATCGGTCACGGAAAACACCGTATAACCTTCCTGCAGACGATAGGCGTCCGTTGACCAGCCTACAGGCATGCCGTCACTGTCCAGCTCTTCAAAATTGGGATTCATCAGCAGGTTTTCGCTATCTTCCCCCAGGGCAGCAAACGGGCAGAGAGCCAGCACCAGGGTCAGAAGCAGCAGCCAAACGCATGATTTCCTCATCTTCAAACCTCGACCTTAGCATTACAACCAAGATGCAGGCTGAAAAGCGTTGCGAACATGGTTGATGCCCTTTCTTGTAATCTCCACCACATCAAAACGAATCGAATGCTGAAACCCCTGCACGGACAGCAAATATTGTCCGGCGGCGTGCGCAATTCGTCTCTGCTTTGCCGGCGTTACCGCCATGAAGCCTTCTCCTTCACTCCCCTTAGGGCGTGCCTTCACTTCTACAAACACGATGGTTCCCTGATCCTCCATGATCAGATCCACCTCGCCGTCTCCTCCGCGAAACCGTCGGCACAGGCAGGTCATGCCCTGCTCCATTAAGTACGCTTCCGCCAACGCTTCCCCATGAACGCCGTCTGCATACTGTTCTTTCTTCATAGAATGTTTTTCAGGAAGCTCCGCCGATGTGCCGGACAAGGCCCCAGCGTTTTCAGCGCTGCCAGATGCTCCGGCGTGCCGTATCCCTTGTTGCGTGCAAAACCATAACCGGGATACTTTTCATCCAGCACTGCCATTTCCCGGTCACGGGTCACCTTGGCCACAATGCTGGCCGCTGCAATGGCATAGGAGGTTGCGTCCCCGTGAATGATCGACACTTCCGTACCTTGCAGGCCTAAATCCGCCACAGCGTCAATCAGAAACACGTCCGCAGGCACTTGAGCCGCCGCCTGCCGCATGGCCTTCTTGGTGGCCTGCAAAATATTGATGGCATCAATCTCCTCTGGAGTGGACCGGCCAATGCCCACGTAAAGGGCTTCCTGGATAATCTCCTCGTAAACCTTTTCACGGCGGCTTTCACTCAGCTTCTTGCTGTCATCCACCCAGAGAATATGAGACTCTGCCGGCATCACCACGCAGGCCACCACCACATCCCCGACCAAAGGACCTCTGCCCACTTCATCCATGCCGGCTACCACAAGCCCTTGGCTGAGAAACGGCCTATCTGTTTCCTTCAGCAGCTGATACCTTGCTTCACGATCAATCTTCGCCATGGGTTTCTTCTCCTGCGCCGGGGATCACCAGTCGTGGTTTGCTCTTAGGCATTTCCAGGGTAAGGGGACCCAGCTTGCCTGCACGGAATTCATCCAGCACCACAGCACAGCACCGATCATAGTCGCAAACGCCGCCCTTCATCAGGAAGCCCCTTCCCCGGCAAACTGCTTCCAGCAAAGCTTCTCCATGCAAGGTGGTGTCCTTCAGCTTAAACCGTTCTGCCACAGCCTGAGGCTTCACCGCCAGCATATCCTCCAGTAAATGAATGGTCAGCATGGGCAGATCCACCACGTCGTCCTTTACCGTGCCGATGTAGCAAAGCCGCCGCGCCGCCGTTTGGTCATCCAGCCGAGGCCACAACAAGCCGGGGGTATCCATCAGCTCCAAGTATGGCGTGATTTTGACCCACTGATTGGAGCGGGTTACGCCCGGTCGATCGCCGGTTTTAGCCACGCTGCCGCCGTGGAGCTTGTTGGTGAAGGTACTCTTGCCCACGTTGGGCACGCCTACCACCATCGCCCGCACCGTTTTGCGAACGCCCTTTTGTGCAGCTTTCTCCACCGTCTCTTTGGCTGCCTTTTCAATGACTGCAAGCCCGTCCTTGTTTTTTCCGCCCAGAGAACGGTAGGCGTACGAATCAATCCCCTGCTCACGGAAGTAATTAATCCACACCTTGGTTGCGCCGGGGTCAGCCAAGTCCGACTTATTCAATAGCAGCACTCGTTTTTTCCCCTGAATCAGCCGATCCAGATCCGGATTCCGGCTGGCATAAGGAAGACGG
>CAVKHY010000033.1:11590-14333 GCA_963656345.1 bacterium
CACAGTTCAATCACCACATCGACCCGACCCAGCTGCTCCGCAAGCAAACGTTTTGCCCGAGCCATGTGCCCGGGATACCAGTTGATCTCCATGAACGTAAACCTTTCCTTTTCAGTCCTGCCCGATTTTTTTCGGAATCAAGGCGCATAGATAATATCATCCCGCAGGCGGTACAGGGTGGCGCCCCGTGTTTTTTTGCAAAAGGCGTTTGCCCACCATTCCACGCTCTTCACTTCATCATATTGCACAATCCCGTAACGAATACCATTCTTCTTACCGCCCCGCATATTGGAATCCATCCAGTGGATTTCATCCGTTTCCGCATCGTACCCCAGCATAATGGCACTGTGAGCGCCGGTACCATACTCGTACTTGGCAGACATTTGGAAATAATCTCCCCGCTGCGCCTGCCGCATGAAATCGCAAGCTAACTGGAAGTTTTCTTCCTGGCTCAGGGATGTGTCATAGCGGAAAGTCGCCGCTTCGTAGAAGGGATTGCCCTCACTGGCCGGAATATCTTCCCATGCAAGGCCATATGAATAAGGCTTGCATTTTGCCTTCGGCAGATTGTTGGGAATGACCAGCTGCACATCCGGATACTCCGCCATGCGGAAGGCATCCCGATTCTGCCGGAAAAGATAAACGGTAAAGTTTTTGCACACGTAAATATCGCTGGCATAATGAGCTCGCTGGCTCTTGCCGTTGGCCTTCACATACAGGTCGTGCCCCAGAGAAATGATCCGCTCGATGAAATCATTTCTCGCCGTTTGATCAACGGTTTCCGTAGTGGTTTCTTCTTCTATGACGTTGTTGTCATCATCCAGTATGACGCTTTCTTCCACGGTTTCAATCTCTGTATCCTGACTTTCCTCCGCAAAGACCACGGAAAACAGCAGAAGGAACGCCATCAGCATGAGCAAAACATGACGCTTGCGCAGCATAATCCTCACCTCACATCTTCCCCTGTTGCATAAAGAGGAAATCAGGCAGCCTGATTCCCTCACAGCAGCAAGCAATTCCTTTATGATTATAAGTTGTCTGCTTTTTCTTGTCAATCAAAACAGCGGATTGTCCTTCGTCTCCTAGGCAGCAAAAAGCTCCGGAAGAAACCTCTCCGGAGCTTCATGGCATTCGTTTTTATCCCAGCAGCATACGATCGTTGGCAAGTTCCTTACCACTGGCTTTTTCAAACATAGCCAGCAAATCTTCAATGCCGATGCGTTTCTTCGTTTCCGCATCAATATCCAGGATCACCGTGCCCTCATGCATCATGATGGTACGGTTGCCATACTGCAGGGCATCCTTCATGTTATGGGTAATCATCAGGGCTGTAAGATGATTTTCCGCAATGATCTTCTGTGTTAAACCCAGCACATTGGCAGCCGTTTTGGGATCCAGTGCTGCCGTATGCTCATCCAGCAGGAGCAGCTTAGGCTGCTTCAGGGTTGCCATGAGCAGTGTCAGTGCCTGACGCTGACCGCCGGACAGAAGTCCCACTTTGCTGGTCATTCTGTCTTCCAATCCCAACCCCAGCATGGCCAGCAGGTCACGGTATTCTTCTCGCTCCTTAGGTTTAATGCCCCAGCGAAGGGTTCGGTGCTGACCCCTGCGGTACGCAAGCGCCAGATTCTCTTCAATATTCATGGTTGCAGCCGTGCCGATCATGGGGTCCTGGAAAACCCGCCCCAGCATGGCGGCACGTTTGTGTTCCGGCAAACGGGTCACGTTCACCCCGTCAATGAGAATGCTCCCTGCATCCACATTGAACACACCGGCAACGGCGTTCAGCATGGTGGATTTTCCGGCGCCATTTCCGCCGATGACCGTTACAAAATCTCCCGGATTCAGGTGCAGGCTCAAATCGGAAAGAGCACGCTTCTCCGTAATGGTTCCAGGATTGAAGGTTTTGCTGATGTTTCGAATCTCAAGCATGCTTTTTCACCTCCTTGCGACCAGCGCGCACGGAATAAAGCTTTCCCTTCCAATAAGGAATGGCCAGGAACAGAGCAACAATCAATGCGGTGAGCATCTTCAGGTCATTGGTGTTCAAGCCGAGCCAAAGCACCACTTGCATCACGATGTAATAGATCACTGCGCCAATGGACACAGCGGTCAATTTGCCGCCAAAGGCCTTGAATACTTTGCCAAACACCACTTCGCCAATGATGACAGCCGCCAGACCGATGACGATAGCGCCTCGACCCATGCTGACATCTGCGAAGCCCTGGTACTGTGCCAGCAGGGCACCGGCCAATGCCACCAAACCGTTGGACAGCATCAGTCCCACCACCTTGCCGTGGTTGGTGTTGATGCCCTGGGCACGAGCCATCTGGGTGTTCGCACCCGTAGCGCGAAGAGCAGAGCCGTACTCTGTACCGAAGAACATGTACAGTGCCACAATCAGCACTGCTGTGAAAATGACAAGAATGATGATCGGGTTATTGAGTGAAAGAGAACGAGCGTCCCGCAGAGAGACCACCAAATCATACTTGTTGGCGCTGATGGCTGTATTGGCCTTGCCGCCCATAATTCGCAGATTAATGGAGTACAACGCCAGCTGGGTCAGGATACCTGCCAGAATGGCCGGGATACCCATAGCTGTATGGAAAATGCCCGTAACGAAACCGCACAGAAGCCCCACGGCAAAAGCTGCCAATAATGCAAGATACACATTGCAGCCGTTCAGGATGAGCATAGCCGCAACAGCACCGCCCGTTGCGATGGAACCGTCAACGGTCAAATC
>CAVKHY010000033.1:14343-21851 GCA_963656345.1 bacterium
CAAATCAGCCACGTCCAGTACGCGATAGGTAATGTATACGCCGATGGCCATAATGCCCCAGATGAGTCCCTGAGATACGGCGCCTGGCATGGCATTCAGCAGCTTCAAAATGTCCAAGGAAAGCTCCTCCTCCAGCAAGATAATCGGAAAACGATGCAAGGCGAAGCCATGAAAAGAGACACCCCTCTCCATGGCTTCGCGATGTGCGAACGAATGATGGATTTACTTTTTACTCAATGGGCTCGTAGTCGTCAGGAACGGTAATGCCCAGCTCAGCGCAGTTAGCTGCATTATACTTCTTGGTGAACTGAGGAGCAAAGGCGATTTCCATGGTGGATACGTCTGCACCGTTCACCAGCACGTCATAGGCCATTTCACCGGTCTTGTAGCCAAGATCATAGTAGCTGATGGTCAGCGTTGCAACGCCGCAGCCTGCGCAGATGCCTTCCTCGCCGACCACAGCAGGGGTCTTTGCGGGCAGCACCACGTTGGCAATGGTCTCGGTGTAGGCAGCAGCCGTGTTATCGGTAGGGATGTAAATCACATCGCACTCCGTTGCATTTTGTGCCATGGAAGCAACGTCGTTGGAGTCAGTGAATGCGTACTCTTCCGTTTCGTAGCCCAGCTCCTCCAAGTAGCCCTTAATGACACCGATCTGATAGGCGGAGTTTGCCTCAGCGGAGCAGTACAGCAAAGCAACCTTCTTGGCATCCGGGAACAGTTCCTTAATCATCGCAGCCTGACCATCCAAGGGAGCCAGGTCGCTGGTGCCGGAAACGTTCAGCTCAGTGTAGCCTTTCCAATCGCTGATATCAAGGGCAGTGCCATAGTGAGAAATGGAAGTGCCGAGAATCGGGATATCAGCAGTAGCGCTGACCGCCGCCTGCAGGGCAGGCGTAGCATTGGCCATAATCAAGTCAACACCGGCAGAAACGAAGCCGTTCGCAATGGTAGCACAGGCAGCCGAATCGCCGGAGGCATTCTGCTCATCAAAAACAACCCGATCGCCCAGCTTTTCGGTCAGCGCATCCCGGAAGCCCTTGGTGGCGGCATCCAGAGCAGTGTGCTGCACCAGCTGAATAATGCCTACCGTGTAGGTCTTCTCTTCTTCAGCACCGGCACAGGCAAAACATCCGAGTGCAAGGCATAGGGTCATGAACATGGCAATGAACTTTTTCATAGGGAAACCTCCTTCAAACCTACTTTGCGGTGAATCATCACCGCATCTTCTACAGGGTGAAGTTTAGTGGAAAGAAGCCTCTATGTCAAGGTGAAGTACAAAAAGAGAACAATGAAAGAACGCAGAGTAATGTGCTCTGCGTTCTTCGCTTACTTCATATATCTGCTCTTAGGCTTCGGTACTTTTGCATTGTGTATCCGGCGCTTTTTCATCATCTTCCGCAGCAGGTGAATGATGAGCCACAGCAGGAAGATGGGAACTACCATATAGGCCACCAGCTCCACCGTAAGCGGCGGGAAGGGATTGGGATCGGCATCTGTTTCGGCTACGATTTCTTCCAGCGTCTTGGGCGCATTCTCCCTCTTGGCAATGGAGCGGGATGCAATCAGGTTGTACTCAACTGCCTTGCCGCTATCGGTAAAGTAAGTCATTTTGCCGATGACTTCCCCGGCCGTAATAGGCGCCGTAAAGTCCCGGGTGTACTCAATCAGCACCGTGCTGCGAAGGTTGGAGGCCATGGCCTCAATTTCATCCTTGGTGGCTGTAATCCGGGTATTCCGTGCTGTCTCATCCACGGCCACGCAGGTCAAAGAAAGCTTGCCCATGGCCGTATCGGACAGTGAAAAGCCGGAGGTTTCCAGCGTGATGGGATTCATGTTGTACAAATCCACGGGAGATACGGATACATACTGAGAGAAGCCATACTCCATCAGCTTCTTGGTATCCGTCCACATGCCCCGGCGGGATGTGTACAGCACCACTGAAATCAGGTTGACGCCGTCCTTTTCCGCAGAGCCCACAAAGCAGTATCCCGCCTTGCTGTGGGAACCAGTCTTGATACCGGTTGCATATTGGTAGTAATACTTGTTGGGGCTGTCCGTTGTGCCCGTCAGCAGAATGGTGGACCTGCTGGTCAGGGAGCGGGCACGGTGCTTATTGGTCTTGTCGATGGTATAGCTGGTGGTGCCCACGATTTCACGGAAGGTCTCATTCTGCATGGCCTCCCGGGCAATGATCGCCATATCCCGTGCCGTGGTGTAATGATTGTCATCATGATAACCATGGGGATTGGCGAAGTGGGTATTGGTGCAGCCAAAGATCTCCGCCGTCTGGTTCATGAGATCCACAAAGTTGGCGATGCTGCCGGACACGGTTTCGGCAATCACATTGGCGCCGTCGTTGGCAGAAATCATCATGGTGCCGTACAGTACATCCCGGAGGCTGAGCTCCTCACCGGCGGTCAGGCTCATGGTCGAGGAGTCCGACGGAATATCCACAGCCGTTTCGCTGACGACCACCGTCTGATCCAGATCCTCCACCATCATCAGTGCCAGCAGCACCGTCATGATCTTTGTGGTGGAAGCAGGGTATCGCACCGTGTCCGCATCTTTTTCAAAAATCACTTCGCCGCTGTCCTCTTCCACCAGAATGGCGGAATACGCAATCAGCTGATCCTCTTCCAGCAGTTCAGGGGTTTCCTCTGAATAGGTTGCAGCATCCGGCGAAAGGGTGGGCTCTACAATTTTGTCCCCCGTAGATTCAACGGCCAAGGCCGGGGTTGAGCAGAGCACGAACGCGCATACCAAAAGCAGACTCATCAATCGCTGAAACGAACGCACTCCCTGCTCACCTCCCGACAGTAATTGCATTATTATAGCACTGAAGAAACCGTTTGTACAGCACTCACATGGTGGGCAGCTGGAACGCAGGCAGAGCGGTGCATCCACCCAGCTGCAGGCAAAGGATTACAAAGCCCAGAATGGCCAGGTACAGAGAAAACCAATGCAAAGATGCCTTATTGATCAGCTTCAGCATGAATCGAATAGCCAGATAGCCGCTGATAGCCGCCACCACCACGCCCACAATGGTAGGCACCAAGGCCAGCTGAGACAGCGAGCCTTCCTCGATGGCATTCTTGCCCTCATACAAGAGGCTACCCAGAATGGCCGGCGCACTCATCATGAAGGCGAACTTAGCGGCACTCTTTCGGTTCAAGCCGGATGCCAATCCGCCGGTCAGGGTGGAGCCGCTGCGGCTGACACCGGGCAAAATCGCCAGTGCCTGCATAAAGCCCATGATGAGGGCATGCTTGATGCCGGGCTGCTCTGCCTTCAGTTTCCTGCTGCGGCTGACAGCCTCTGCAATCAGCAGGAACACTGCGGTGATCAGGAAGCTGACGCCCAGGAACCAGCCGGTGAAAAACTGTTCCACGAAGTCGTTGAACAGAATCACCACCGCCAAGGTAGGCAGGGAAGCCAGGAACAGCAATCCCAAAGTTTTAGACTTAAAGGGATTCTTCAGGATCTCCCACCAGTCCTTCCAGAACACCACCACCACTGCCAGCAGCGTGCCAACATGCAGCAGCACATCCAGCATCAGATAGGCGCCGGTTGCAGCTGCTTCATCGGAAATACCCATGATCGCTCTGGCAAGAATTAAATGACCGCTGGAGGACACCGGAAGAAACTCCGTCAATCCCTGCACAAGACCAAGCACAATCGCCTGGAGAATGGTCAATGTCAACACTCCTTCAAAAATTGATTGTGCTTCTAAGGCACACACAGGTGCATTATAGCATCAAATTCCGCTGCTGTCACGGTAGGCAGAGGGATTTTTACAATCAGCGGATTCCCAAGGTGAATTTCCAAAGTAAATGCCACAGCTGCATTTACTTTAGGAATTTACGGTGCAGAGTTTTTTACAGCCAAGGCGGCTTTCAAGATTGCTTTTCTTGTTTGCATCAAGTATAATGTTTCTTTGGTAGAGGATCAACACGAGAGGAGAACGTACCGATATGAAACTTGGCGTTGTGGGACTTCCCAATGTGGGAAAGAGCACACTTTTCAATGCAATTACGAAGGCAGGCGCACAGGCTGCCAATTATCCTTTCTGCACCATTGAACCCAACACCGGCGTTGTGATGGTGCCGGACAGCCGGCTGGACGTGCTGGCCAATATGTATCACCCTAAGAAGGTGACCCCCACCACCATCGAATTCGTTGACATTGCCGGTTTGGTGAAAGGTGCCAGCCACGGTGAAGGTCTTGGCAACAAGTTCCTCAGCCACATCCGTGAAGTAGACGCCATCGTGCATGTGGTGCGCTGCTTTGAGGATGAGAACATCATCCACGTGGATGGTTCCATCGACCCGGCCCGGGATATTGAAACCATCAATCTGGAGCTGATCTTTGCCGACATGGATACCGTCCAGCGCCGCAAGGATCGTGCCGTGAAGAACCTCCGCGGCGGTGATAAGAAGGCCGGTGCAGAAGCAGAGCTGGCAGAAAAGCTGTATGCCCATCTGGAAAGCGGCAAGCCTGCCCGTACGTATCCCTATACGGATGAGGAGCGGGAAATTGTGGACAGCTGGTTCCTGCTGACCACCAAGCCCGTGATCTACGCCGCCAACATTGCTGACAGTGACCTGGGCAAGGACGTAAGCGAAATTCCCGGTTTGGACAAGGTGGAAGCCATTGCCAAGGCAGAACATGCCGAAATGCTGGTGATTTCCGCGCAGATTGAGGAAGAAATCGCTCAGATGGAGCCGGAAGAAAAGGCCGAGTTTATTGAAGAGCTGGGCATTGGCCAGAGCGGCCTGGATCGGCTGATCACCGCCTGCTATCGGCTGCTGGGGCTGATTTCCTTCCTGACCGCCGGTGAAGATGAATGCCGTGCATGGACCATCAAGGAAGGCACCAAAGCCCCTCAGGCCGCCGGTAAGATTCACACGGACTTCGAGAAGGGCTTCATCCGGGCGGAAATCGTCCCCTTTGATACCTTGGTGGAGCATGGTTCCATGGCCGCCTGCAAGGAAAAGGGTCTGGTTCGCTCCGAGGGCAAGGATTATGTCATGAAGGACGGCGACATTACGCTGTTCCGCTTCAACGTCTAAAGAAGGGATCTGAAGGCCATGAGCAGATTGTCTTACTTCATGAAGCGTGCTGTAAGGATTGACTGGAAGCGCATGCGGGAAACCACCAAAGTGCTGGAAAAGCGCAGCGGCAAATCCCATGCTTGGCTGATGAGGGACATGCTGGACTGCGCGTTGAAGTACAACGCCGGCTATGTGGATTACAAGATTGCCGAAATGTACAAGCTGAACGACGCTCAGCGGAAAACCGTCATTACCCGGGGCATTTCCAATAACATTGTCCGCCGGATGAATGACAAGGCCTACTGGCATTTCTTCGATGATAAGACTCAGTTCAATCAGCTCTTCGGCGCGTATATCCACCGCAAGTGGCTGCTGATCAACGCTGACACCGATCCCGCTGCTTTGGCGGATATCATCCAAGGGAACACCCAGCTCATCGGCAAGCCTCTGGAAGGTTCCAGCGGTCAGGGTATCCTGAAGTTCACGGAAGAGGACTGGAAGGACGGTGCGGAAGCCTTCAAGCAACTGCTGCTGGAGAAAGGCATCGGCATTCTGGAAGAGATGGTAGTGCAGCACCACGACATGGCCGCTTTGTGCCCCACTTCCGTCAACACCTGCCGCATCGCTACCCTTTTAGGAGATAAGCAGCAGGGCATTGTGTACGCCTTCCTGCGCATTGGCAACGGCAAGGTAATGGATAATGTGGACTGCGGCGGTATGGCTGCCCGCATTGATTTGGACAGTGGCATGCTCAAAACCGTAGGTGCTGACAAGCAAGGCAACACCTACGAGAAGCACCCCATGACCGGCACGCCCATTGTAGGCTTCACCATTCCCTACTGGGAGGAAGCGAAAAAGATGTGCCTGGAAGCCGCCCAAAAGGTGCCCCAGATGCGCTTTGTGGCTTGGGATGTGGCCATCACGGAGGATGGGCCTACCTTTATTGAAGGGAACTCCTTCCCCAGTCATGCCATTCCCCAGTTTGCGGCTCATTATCCGGATGGTATCGGCATCCTGCCGGAATTTGAAAAGTTTATTGATCTGTAAGGCAGAAAAGAACGCAGCGTGGTAAAGGGGGCGTCCGTGTGCTGGCACAAACTTTGGGCTATGGACTAAGCGGTGTCAATGGCTTCGCCGTAAAGGTGGAGGTTTATGCCGCTCCCGGTCTGCCCGTACTGGAAATTATCGGCCTGCCGGATGCTTCCGTGAAGGAAAGCCGAGACCGGGTCAGCGCAGCCATTGTTAATTCCGGCTTTGCCATGCCTGTGGCACGGGTCACCGTCAATCTGGCGCCTGCGGATATGAAAAAAGAAGGTCCTGCCTTTGACCTTCCCATTGCCGTCAGTGTGCTAATGGCCTCTTCCCAGCTGGAGCAAATGGATCTCACCAAGGTTTTGCTGCTGGGGGAACTGTCCCTGGACGGCTCTCTTCAGCCTGTCCGTGGTGCGCTGCCTATGGTCATCAGTGCCAGCGAACAGGGCATTACCGATGTGATTCTGCCCAAGGGAAACGCCATGGAAGTCGCCTGTATTCAGGGCATCTGTGTCCATCCTGCCGCAAATTTGCGGGAGGTTGTTGCCCACTTGAACGGCCGAGAACACATTCCTGCCCAGGTGCAGCGCACTTATTCTGACATTTTGCAGGAGCGGCAGCCCCTTTGCGACTTGGCACAGGTGCAGGGGCAGTTAGGGGCGCGCCGTGCACTGGAGGTGGCAGCAGCCGGTGGGCACAACATGCTGATGATCGGCGTACCCGGCAGCGGCAAAACCATGCTGGCACGGTGCCTGCCCGGTATTCTTCCGCCCATGACCTTTGAGGAAGCCCTGGAAACCACCCGCATACACTCCATTGCAGGCAAGCTTTCTCCCGGCAGCGGGCTAATGGTAACACGTCCCTTCTGTGCGCCTCACCACAGTGCTTCCGTTGCATCCCTGATCGGCGGCGGTGCCAACGCCAAGCCCGGCGAAGTGTCCCTTTCTCACAATGGGGTGCTGTTTCTCGATGAGCTGCCTGAGTTCAGCCGCCCTGCATTGGAAGCCCTGCGGCAGCCCTTGGAGGATGGTGTAGTTTCCGTTACCCGGGTGCAAAATCAGGCGCAGTATCAATCCAGTTTCATGCTCATCGCCAGCATGAACCCCTGCCCCTGCGGCTATTTCGGCAGCAAAACCAAGCAATGCCGCTGTTCTCAGCGGGAGATTCGCCGCTATCTTGATCGGGTGTCCGGGCCTCTGCTGGATCGAATCGATATTCAGGTGGAAGTTGACGCCGTTCCGGTGAAGGAAATCAACGCCGCTCATGGAGCAGAATCCTCCGAGGTAGTAGCGGCTCGTGTCCGCAAAGCCCGGGAAATTCAACAGCAGCGGTACCGCAAGGATGGTATTCATTGCAATGCTCAGCTGGATTCCCGACTTTCCAAGCGCTATTGTGCACTGAATCAAGAGGCCACCCAGATAC
>CAVKHY010000034.1:0-2003 GCA_963656345.1 bacterium
CAGTATATCCTGAACCGCGCCAACGATGATGCATCCAGTGACAAGGGATATTATCAAAATCTGAAGTATTTTGTGAAGAGCATCTCCGCCACCAACGATACCACAGTGGTGGTGAAGGCGTCACGAAAATATTACGGCATCCTTTACGCCATGACTTTTCCTGTGCTGAAGGCCAGTGAGGTGGAGGCGGACAATCCCTTGGGGACGGGAGCTTACCGAATTTCCAGCTTTGACGCTGGCAACAGCATTTGGCTGGAAACCAACGACTACTGGTGGCAGGGCAGACCGCAGGTGAAGCAGATCGTGTTCCAATGCGCATCCACTGCCAAGGAAGTGCTGGAAAACTACGAGTATGCCCGGGTGGATACCATCTTTACCCGGCTGATTGCGGCAAGTCAGTATAAGTCCGGCATGACGAATCTGTCGCTGGATTACCGAACCAATCAGCTGGAAACCTTGCTGATGAACCATTCGTCGTCCCCGCTGGATGATGTGAATGTGCGCAAGGCCATTCGCTATGTGGTGGATGCGGATAAGCTGGCAAGCTCCATTTATATGGGCATGGTTTCACGAACGGACACGCCCATGATCTCCGGCACCTGGATGTATAACGACAATCTGTCCTCCTATTTTACTCAGGACATCGATGAAGCCAATCGGCTGTTGGACGAAGCAGGTTGGGTGGATACCGATGGGGACGGGGTTCGCGATAAAGCCAAGGACGATGGTTCCGGCAGCTGGCGGCTCCACTTGCGCTTCTACGTTTATGAGGAACCGGATAATGATGTGCGCGTGGAAGCAGCCAATACCATTTCTGACTGGCTGGCGCAAATCGGCATTGAATGTAAAGTTGAAACACTGACCATGTCCGATATAACAACAAAATTAAAGGCCGGCGGCTTTGATTTGGCACTGGTTTCCTATGCCATGGATGTATGCCCGGATCCCGGCTTCCTGCTGATGAAGTCCAACACGGGCAACTACTGCCGGTACAACAGCTCCGCTATGAACGACCTTTGCAGCGAGCTGCGCACTCAAACCACTCAGGCAGGCTATCAGGAAACCCTGCTGAAAATTCAGACGCAATTCGCAGAGGATTGTCCCTTTATCTGCCTGTATTACCGGGAAGGTGCCGTGCTGACCAGAAAAATGTACACCACCGCAAGAGATGTGCGGGAACTGGAACTGCTGCGGGGCATTGACACGTTTAACCAGCAGTAAAAGAACCGTGCGAAAAACCTTCCGCAAGGGGTTGCACATTTTTGCTGGCTATGCTATAATGCACATGATTACGCACCTTTGCTCTGCGAGCGCTTGTGCTGCCTTGGCAGTGGCCGGTCGCACATGAGCAGAGGGTGGAAAAAACAAGGAGGAATCCCTAATGGCAGTCATTTCCATGAAGCAGCTTCTGGAAGCGGGCGTACACTTTGGTCACCAGACCCGCCGCTGGAACCCCAAGATGGCTCAGTACATCTTCACTGAGCGTAACGGCATCTACATCATCGACCTGCAGAAGACCGTTCGCAAGATCGACGAAGCCTATGCTTTCGTGCGTGACATCGCAATGGAAGGCAAGACCATCCTGTTCGTTGGCACCAAGAAGCAGGCTCAGGAGTCCATCGAGTCCGAAGCCAAGCGCTGCAACATGTACTATGTGAATAACCGTTGGCTGGGCGGTATGCTCACCAACTTCCGCACCATCCGCACCCGGATCGATCGTCTGAACCAGATCGACCGCATGGAGCAGAATGGTCAGTTCGACCTGCTGCCTAAGAAGGAAGTTATCCAGCTGTGCCACGAGCGCGAAAAGCTGGAAGCTAACCTGGGCGGCATCCGTGACATGAAGAAGCTCCCCGGCGCACTGTTCGTTGTGGATCCCCGCAAGGAGCACATCGCTGTGACCGAAGCTCGCATCCTGGGCATCCCGATCGTTGGCATCGTGGACACCAACTGCGACCCCGACGAGATCGACTACGTGATCCCCGGCAACGACGACGCTATCC
>CAVKHY010000034.1:2013-21470 GCA_963656345.1 bacterium
GGCTGATGCTGTGCTGGAAGGCAAGCAGGGTGAGCAGTCCGAAGCTGAACCCGCTGAAGAAGCAAAGGCTGAGGAAACCACCGAGGCTTGAGCCCGTTTCCTGATCAATGAATAAGAAAGGGTGAGATCCAATGGCAGCGATTACCTCTGCTATGGTTAAGGAACTGCGTGAGCGCACCAGCGCCGGCATGATGGATTGCAAGAAAGCCCTCGTGGAAAGCGAAGGCGATATGGATAAGGCCATCGAGTGGCTCCGTGAGAAGGGACTTTCTCAGGCTGCTAAGAAGGCCAGCCGCATTGCCGCTGAAGGTGTTGTGGCTCAGTATACCAATGACAACGGTTCCGTGGGCGTGATCGTTGAGATCAACTGCGAGACCGACTTTGTGGCTCGTACGGATAACTTCCTGGGCTTCTGCAGCAATGTGGCAAAGCACATCGCCGCAGCAAAGCCTGCTGATGTGGATGAGCTGCTGGCTCAGAAGTTCGTGGACGATGACACCAAGACCATCTCTGACCTGGTCAGCGATGCAACGGTTGCCATCGGCGAGAAGATCAGCATTCGCCGCTTCGTGCGGTACGAGTCCACCGGTGTGGTGTCTACTTACATCCACCTGGGCGGCTCTGTGGGCGTCATCGTTGAGGTGGCTACCGACAAGCCTGAAAGTGCTGAAGTAAAGGCCTTTGCTCATGACCTGGCACTGCAGATTGCTGCTGCCCGTCCTGAAGCTGTGCGCCGTGAGGAAGTGGATGCTTCCAAGCTGGAGAAGGAGAAGGAAATCCTCCGCATCCAGGCCATCAATGAGGGCAAGCCTGAGAAGATCGTTGATCGTATGGTGGAAGGCCGCATTGAGAAGTACTACAAGGAAGTGTGCCTGCTGGATCAGCCCTTCGTGAAGGATCCCGACAAGTCCATCAAGGGCTTGATGGCTGAAATCGCTAAGGCTGCCGGTGCTTCCGTGGATGTGGTTCGCTTCACTCGTTACGAGCGTGGCGAAGGCATCGAAAAGCGTCAGGACAATTTCGCCGAAGAAATTGCCGCACAGATGAAGAAGGCTTAATTCAAGCGTTCTGAAGGGGAACTGCATCAAGCATGCGGTTCCCCTTTTTTCAGGAGAACAATTTCCTACCAAAGGAGAAGGAGGAACAAAATCGTGGCAGCTTATAAGCGGGTGCTGCTCAAACTGAGCGGCGAAGCCCTGAAAAGTGACAGCGAACTGTTTGATTTTGATAAGGTGCGCCGGGTCGCCAGCGTGATTGCTCAAATGCATGAAATGGGTACGGAAATTGGCATTGTGATTGGCGCAGGCAATATCTGGCGCGGACGTCAAGGCCCTGCCGCACATATGGATGCGGTAACGGCAGATCAGATGGGCATGCTGGGTACGGTCATCAACTGCCTGTGCGTTGCGGATGCCCTGCGCCAGACCGGTGTGGATGCGGTGGTGCAGTCCGCGGTGGACATGAACCGGTTTGCAGAGCCTTTCAATGCGATGCAGGCACGCCGCCACTTGGAGGCAGGCCGAGTGGTGCTGTTTGCGGCAGGCAGCGGCAATCCCTTCTTCTCCACGGATACGGCCGTTGCCCTGCGTGCTATTGAAATGCAGGTGGATGCCATCCTGATGGCTAAGAATATCGATGGTGTGTACACGGCTGATCCGCATAAAGACCCCACGGCGGTGCTCATTAAGGACATTACCTATGCGGATGCTCTGGCTAAGGGGCTGAAGGTGATGGACGCCTCTGCCTTCGCACTGTGTGCTGAGAATCATGTGCCCATGGTGCGGGTATTTGGTTTGGATGTGCCGGAGAACCTGCTCTATGTGCTGCAGGGGAATGACATGGGTACTTTCGTGCATCCTTAAGTGTAACAAGGAGCATCAATCCCCGTTCGGGGGCTTGCAAGAATCCCCAAAAACGTTTACAATACAAATAACAGATCCTTTATACAGGAGGCAACGCTATGAAAGCTGTGTTGGACAATGCCAAGGAAAAAATGAGCAAATCCTGTGCGGTATACCAGCGCGACATGGTCGCCCTGCGTGCAGGCCGTGCAAACCCTCAGCTGCTGGATCGCATTACAGTGGACTATTACGGAACCCCTACGCCCCTGAATCAGGTGGGCAACATTGCCTGCCCGGAAGCCCGGATGCTGACCATTAGTCCCTGGGAAAGCAAGCTGATTCCCGCCATTGAGAAGGCCATTCAGAAGAGTGATCTGGGCCTGAATCCTACCAATGACGGCAAAGTCATCCGTCTGGTGTTTCCGGAATTGAACGAGGAGCGCCGTAAGGAGCTGACCAAGGTTGCACGGAAGGGCGCCGAGGAGGCCAAGGTTGCCATTCGCACCATTCGCCGGGATGCCATTGAGCAGATCAAGAAGCTGAAGAAAGACGGCGAAATCACCGAGGATGATCAGCGCAAGGGCGAGGATGACATGCAGAAGATCACCGATAAGGCGATTAAGGATGTGGATGCCATCTGCGCAGCCAAGGAAAAGGAGATCATGGAAATTTGATCGGGACGGAGCTGCTGGGTATGCGATTGGAGGATGCCTTGGAGAAACTGCGCTGCGCAGGAGAACCGAGGCCGGAAATTCTCTATTCCGCTGCACCGAAGGCCGAACGGGAACAGGGCGTTAAGCGTGTGGTGCGTGTGCGTCCCGGACAGTTGACGGTGTGTACGTTCCTGGACGGACAGTTGCAGCATGCTTTGTAAGAGCAGGCTGCACAACTCCATGGCAGATGCGCAAGCTCCACACCGGGACTTGCGCATTTTGCTGTTTGCTCAAAGTTTTCCGGCAGTGCGGCGGGAACAAGCAACAAAAACGATGAGGTGAGCAGATGGGACTGTTTCGCAGAAAGGTTCACACCAATCACGGCGCCAAGAAACCGGAAGACTTCGTGAAACTGCCAAGCCATGTGGCCATCATCATGGACGGCAACGGTCGATGGGCGAAGAAGCATCGGTTGAATGTGGCCATGGGGCACCGGCAGGGCGTGGAAACCCTGCGGGAAATCATCCGCCATACGGATGACCTGGGCATCAAGTCCCTGAGTATCTATGCCTTCTCCACGGAAAACTGGAATCGTTCGCCGGAAGAAGTGGGGGCGCTGATGCAGCTTATCCTCGACTTCTTTGCTTCGGAAATCGATGAGCTGGATGAAAAAAAAGTGCGAATTCTGATCCTGGGGGATAAGAACGGTTTGCCGGACAAGCAGAGGGACGCCCTGATCGAAGCGGAACGCCGGACAGGGGACAATACCGGATTGAATCTGAACATTGCCGTGAATTACGGGGGACGGGCAGAATTGACTCGGGCGGCGCAGGAACTGGCGGCTGAAGCGGCCGCCGGGAAAATTGCGCCGGACGATATTGATGAAAAAATGCTGGCAGATCATCTGTATACCCGGGGACAAGGAGATGTGGATCTCATGATTCGCACCAGCGGGGAAATGCGGCTGAGCAATTTCCTGCTGTATCAGTGCGCCTATGCGGAGTTCCTGTTTCCTACGGTGCTTTGGCCGGATTTCAAGGTCAGCGATTATGATGACGCCCTGACAGCCTATGGAGGGCGGGAGCGTCGCTTCGGCAAACGGCTTTGATTCATCTTGGGTTCACGCTTATGGGTTATCCTGTAGCGTAACCTGTGAAAATACAGGCGGAAGGATGAAGGTGAGACTCCATGGGACAGAGAGTGACCACGGCTATCGGCCTAATCGCATTTGTAATGGTGCTTATGTATTTCGGCGGTGCGGTGATGGGCATTGCAGCCATGATTTGCATTTGCTTTGCTGTGCACGAAGAATATCATGCCCTTTTCCTGGCAGGACATAGGCCGGTATCCTGGCCGACGTGGGTTGGCATGGCGGCTTGCGTGCCTCTGGTGCTGTTCTTCGGCAATCGGGTGCTGCTGCCCATTGTGGCTGCCATTTTCATGGTGACGCTGATCTGCGTTGTATTCCGCAGTGAGCCGAAAATTGAAGACGTGCTGATGAGTGTCTTGCCCCTGACCACAGTGGCCTTGCCGGGCATGTGCATTATTGCCCTGGCCATGGTGGAGCCGAAGGAATTGCAAGTGGTGCTGCTGAGCTTGATGTTTGCCGTGCCGGTCATGGCAGATACATGGGCTTTCTTTGTAGGTAGCAGAGTGCGGGGTCCCAAACTGTGCCCGCAAGTGAGCCCCAACAAGACCATTTCCGGTGCCATTGCCGGTATGGCAGGCGCCATCCTGACGGCCATGGTCGTGGCACTGGTGGCGAATAGCGTCTGCTCACCGGAAGTGATCGGCATGCTGCCCAAATGGTGGCAGTATCTGCTGATTGGCATCATCGGCGGCGTAGCCGGGCAAATGGGCGATTTGTTTGCCTCCATGGTGAAACGTCACTGCGGCATCAAGGATTTCTCCAACCTGTTCCCAGGGCATGGCGGCATGCTGGATCGGCTGGACAGTATCCTGTTCATGGCAGTGGTCATGCTGTGCTTCCGGCTGCTGATTGTGTAAGAAATCATCAGGGAGGGATTTCCGTTGAAAACCATGGCTGTTTTGGGATCTACAGGTTCCATCGGTACCCAGGCACTGTCCCTGGTACGGCTGCATCCTGAGGAGTTTCGAGTGACGGCTTTGACGGCGCACCGCAACAAGGAGCTGCTCTTTCAGCAGGCGCGGGAATTTCATCCTGACATGGCAGGTCTGACGATGCCGATTCCCATGAGCGAAATCCCGGAGGATCTTCGGCATATTCATTGGGTCATGGGCAAGGAGGCTCTCCATGCCGCAGCGGCGGAAGTGCCTGCGGATATGGTGCTGGTCAGCGTGGTGGGCATTGCCGGACTGCAAAGCGTCATGGATGCTATTGCCGCCGGCCGGCAAGTGCTGCTGGCCAACAAGGAGGCCTTGGTCACCGGTGGACATCTGGTAATGAAAGCGGCGCAGGAAGCCGGCAAGCGGATTTTGCCTGTGGACAGCGAGCACAGTGCTATTTTTCAATGTCTGGAAGGCGCAAAGGGCAATGTGCCGGTGAAACTGCTGCTGACTGCTTCCGGCGGTCCCTTTCGCACATGGGATCAGGAACGGATTGCCCATGCAACCCGCAAGGAAGCCCTAGCGCATCCCAACTGGAACATGGGGGCAAAGATCACGATTGATTCTGCCAGCATGTTTAATAAGGCACTGGAAATCATGGAAGCACGGTGGCTTTTTGACATGCCGCCGGAAAAGATTCAGGTGGTGGTGCATCCCCAAAGCATTGTGCATTCCGCAGTGGAGTTTGCGGATGGGGCAGTGATTGCACAACTGGGTGTGCCGGACATGCGTGTGCCGATTCAGTACGCTATGGCGTATCCTCGCCGCCTGACCACAGGGTGCAAGCCACTGGATCTGTTTGCTTTGGGACAGCTGACCTTTGAACCGGGAGATACGAAGCGGTTTCCGGCACTGCGCTTGGCAGGAGAGTGTCTGCGTGCAGGCGGTGCGGCATGCACCATCCTGAATGGTGCCAATGAGGAAGCGGTGGCGGCATTCCTTCGGGAGGAAATCGCCTTCGGAGCCATTACCACCTTGGTGGAAGAAGCGCTGAATAGCTTAGGCGATTTGCCTGCGAATACACTTGAAGACATCTTTGAAGCCGACCGGCTGGCTCGGACAGAAGTGAAGAAGCAGCTGGCGCAAGGGAAAGGAACTGTATGACCGTCCTATATGTTTTGCTGGCCATTCTGCTGTTGGGCATACTGGTGATGGTGCATGAGTTTGGGCACTTTATCTTCGCCCGTATGACAGGTATCGAAGTTATGGAGTTTTCCATCGGCTTCGGACCGAAACTGTGGGGAAGAAAGAGTAAAAAAGGAACACAGTTCTCCATTCGTGCTATTCCCATGGGCGGATATTGCGCCTTCTATGGTGAGGATGACGCAAAGGGCGAACATGTGGATGACCCCAGAGCGTACAGCCGTCAAAGTGTATGGAAGCGGATGATTTCCGTACTGATGGGACCGGGGATGAACTTCATTCTGGCCTTTGTAGTGGCCGTGATGTTTTACTGGATCGGCGGCATTGCCCATGTAACGGGCTACGAGCCCTACATTGCGGAGGTAGCGGCAGCAGGCCCGGCCTACACGGCAGGGCTTCAGGATGGGGATATTATTGAAACCATTAATGGTATCAATATGCTGGACGGTACCCAGACCACGCTGTTGAATGCCATTTCGGATTATCAGGAAAATGATCCGCCCATGGAGCTGACAGTACGCCGGGGAGATGAAACCTTCACCACCAGCTTGACTCCTTTTTATGACACGGAAGCAGGCAAGTTCCGCATTGGCGTGACGATCTCTGCTCATGTGCTGACGGAAAATACGCCTGCCACCTTGGCGGAAGCGGTGAGCGCAGGCTGGCAATGGTGCACCTATGCAGGCGGCGTGATTCTCAATGCATTGAAGAACCTTGTTACCACAGGAGAAGGCTTTGACCAGACTTCCGGCCCCGTGGGCGTTGTGACCCTGGTCACGGAAGAAGTCCGGGCAGGCGGCTTTGAAGCCTTCATTAACCTGCTGATGGTGATTTCCATCAACCTTGGCATCATGAATCTGTTGCCGATTCCGGGGTTGGACGGTTCCCGTTTCCTGTTCATGGTGCTGGAGGCCATTCGCCGCAAGCCGGTGCCCCCACAGAAGGAAGCTATGGTGCATCTGTGCGGGTACGTGCTGCTGTTTGCCTTGATGATCTTCTTTACCTTCAAGGATGTTATTCGGCTGTTCAGCTGAATGTGAGGAGTTAGAAAAATGAGCTCTGTACGTGAAGTTTCCGTCGGCGCACTGAAAATGGGCGGAAAGAACCCTGTATGGGTGCAGTCCATGACCAATACGGATACCCGGAATGTGGAGGCTACACTTGCCCAGATTCGTGCCCTTGCAGCGGCCGGATGCGATATTGTCCGTGTCAGCGTGTATGATGAAGACTGCGCCAAGACGGTGCGGCAGTTGGTGGACGGTTCTCCTGTGCCGTTGGTGGCGGATATTCATTTTGATCATCACCTGGCCATCATGGCGGCGGAAAACGGCATTGCCAAGCTGCGGATCAATCCCGGCAATATCGGGGGAGAAGCCCATGTCCGCATGCTGGCGGACTGCGCGAAAGCACATCATATTCCGATCCGCATCGGGGTCAACAGCGGATCGATTGAGAAGGACATTCTGGCCAAGTATGGCGAGCCTACGGCGGAAGGCATGGTGGAAAGCGCACTGCAGCATGCCCGTATGCTGGAAAAGGCAGGTTTTGAGGATATTGTGCTTTCCATGAAGGCCTCCAGCGTTAAGCTGACCATCGAAACCTATCAGCTGGCGGCACAGCGGTGCGATTATCCCCTGCATGTGGGCGTTACGGAAGCTGGTCTGCCCGGGCAGGGAACCATCAAGAGCGCCATCGGCATCGGTGCGCTTCTGGCCCAGGGCATTGGGGATACCATTCGTGTCAGCCTGACCGGGGATCCTGTGCCGGAAGCCAAGGCGGCATGGGATATTTTGCGGGCGCTGGAGCTTCGTACCCATGGGGTGCAGCTGGTTTCCTGCCCTACCTGCGGCCGGACGTGCATCAATGTGGCAGGCATTGCCGAACAAGTAGAGAAAGAGCTGGCAGATGTTAAGGTGCCGCTGAAAGTAGCTGTCATGGGCTGCGTGGTGAATGGCCCCGGGGAAGCAAGAGAAGCGGATGTGGGCATTGCCGGCGGCAAAAGCGGCGGTGCGCTGTTTATTAAGGGTCAGCCTGCTCAAAAGGTGGAAGGGGATTTGGCAGAAATCCTTGTGAAGACTGCAAGAGAGATTGCGGCAAGCAAAGAACAGGCGTAAGCAGAAGGGGGCGGCACCATGATTGACCTGTGCACCTTGGGAACAGGCGGCGCACTGCCCCTGCCTGATCGGGGACTTGCCAGCCTCTATATCCGCATGAACGGGCACGGTTTGTTGGTGGACTGCGGAGAAAACACTCAAACGGCCATTCGCGAAATCGGCTGGGGCTTTCACGGCATTGATGGTCTGCTGATTACCCATTATCATGCGGATCACTGCGGCGGCTTGCCGGGCTTTCTGCTGTCCATGGCCAAGGCCGGACGGACGGAGCCTTTTCCTATTTGGGGACCGGCAGGATTGAAACGGGTTGTGAATGGTCTGCGGGTGGTAGCCCCTCAGCTGCCCTATCAGGTGGAACTTCATGAGTTTGGCAGCGAAGGTTTAACATTCCGAGCCATTGGGCTGAAGATTCAAGCGTTCAAGTTGGAGCATAGCGTAACTTGCTTCGGCTATCGCTTTGAACTGGAACGGCCGGGGGCTTTTTTGCCGGAACGTGCCCGTGCGCTGAATATTCCCCTGGCGTGCTGGAAAATTTTGCAGCGTGGGGAAGCAGTGATGCTGGAGGACGGACGAAGTTTTTCCCCGGCGGATGTGCTGACGGAGCCTCGGCGGGGCATCAGCTTTCTCTATGCCACGGATACGCGGCCGGTGAAAAGCATTGTCGCCATGGGGCAGGGGACGGACCTGATGATCCTGGAAGGTATGTACGGCGACGATGAGAAACTGCCGCAGGCATTGAAAAACCGGCACATGCTTTTCCGAGAGAGTGCAGCGCTGGCACGGCAAGCGGAAACGAAAGCACTGGTGCTGACGCACTTCAGCAACTGCATCGATGATCCGGAGACGTATATTGACAATGCCAGAGCCATCTTCCCCAATACGCGGGCAGCACAGGATTTAATGACCATCACACTGGACTATGAGGCGTGAATACAAGGGGGCATGCGGAAATGAAAAGAAACAAGCCTTTCATTCTTCTGCTTGCCCTTTTTCTATGCATTTCTTTGACGGCTTGGGCAAAGGAAGACAATCGGCAAAAACTTTATGACGGGGCAGTGGCCCTCATGGATATGGAATATTACGAAGAGGCAAGAGCGGTTTTGAACGTGCTGGGGAATTACAACGACAGCACAACTTTGCTGGCAGAATGCGAGCAAAAGATCGGCTTCACCGAACAGGCAGAGGAAGCCGGGACATACACACTGACCATTACGGTTCAGGCCAAGCTTTTGCAGGCCAATCATGTAGGCAATGAATGGGTGCCTGCATTTTATGTCAATGGTCAGTATGCAGCATGGAGCAACAGTAATGAGAAGCAACAGCAATATGCCTTGGATGGCGAAACAGTCAGTGTGTCTGTGGGGGATACGCTGCCTCTTCAGTGCGTCATTGTGGAAACGGATCAATACCCGGATACAGGCTCCCATCGGGAGAATGTGACCGTAACCGAGGAAATGCTGCAACATGGGGCAACCATGACCTGGAATATCGAGGTGGAGGAAAACCGTGGACGGTATAAGGGCAACAAAGCACAGTGGCAGGTAGAGGTTACGCTGACGGGGGAAGAATAAATGGTTTTTTCGTGTATCTTTCTGCCATGAATCTTGTTTCTGCCGGACGTGTGTGCTATGATGAGTGGGCAATCAGGGAGGCTTGAAAAATGAAGGACTGGCGAGATCAATCCCGGTTGTATACGGATGACCCGGAAGAAGGGGACGACGCTTATGAGCCCTGTTACCGGGACGGTTCGGTGAAGCACGAGTGCTGGCATGATCAGCCTGTGGGCGTACGAAAGGCAAGAAAGACGATGGAAAAGAAATTTATTTTTGCTTATGGCGATGGAAACATTCCCGTAACGGTGAAAGCTCGGGAAATCGAGGTGCTGGAGGCGACAACCCCTGCACCGGTGGAGAATCTGCCGGAGACCTTCCGCAAGGCTGTGGAGGAAGATGCTGTTGCATCCCCTGCACTGAAGGACGTGCTGACGAAAATGGATCAGGTGACCATTGTTATCAGTGACCAGACCCGTTCGTGGATGCATCAGGAACGGATTTGCCCTTTATTGCTGGATTATCTTCACGATGTGATTGGCATTCCGGATGAGCAGATTCTTTTCCTGATTGCCTTAGGCACCCACCGGGATCAGACGGAAGCGGAGCTTCGGGCACTGGTGACGGATCGGGTGTATGATCGGGTGCGTGTGGTGAATCACGATGCCCATCACAACCTGACCTGCCTGGGCACCACCACCCGGGGAACAAAGGTAGAAGTGGATCCGCTGGTCGTAGGCCGCAAGGTAATCCTTATAGGCGGCACGGTGCATCATTTGCTGGCCGGCTACGGCGGAGGACGGAAGAGCATCTTGCCCGGAGTAAGCAGCATTGCCACCATCCAGCAGAACCATTCCCTGGCGCTGGATCCGGTACTGCCCAAGTCCAGCGACTTGGTGGGCTGCGGCAAGACGGTTATGAATCCTGTCCATGAGGATATGATGGAAGCAGCCGCCATGGTAGCGCCCGTGTTTTCCATTAACCTGGTTGTGGACGGAGATGGTCGTTTGCTGGCCATGCCCAGCGGTGACTGGCGAAAGGCATGGGAAGAAAGTTGTCACTTGGTGGATCGCTATAATGGCGTACCGCTCAAGGAAAAAGCCGATGTGGTGCTGACCTCCTGCGGCGGCTTCCCGAAGGATATTAACCTGTATCAGTCTTCCAAGACACTGATCAATGCCTATCAGGCGGTGAAGGAGGGCGGCACGCTGATTTTCCTGAGCGAATGCCGGGAAGGCGGCGGTCCGGAGGAATTCTTCGGCTGGAGCAAGTATCTGCCCAGCGGCACACTGGATCAGGAAATGCGTGCCCATTTCACCATTGCCGGTTATATTTTCTATGTTTGCTGCGAAATGGCCTCTCACACGAAGATGTACATGATGTCCCAATTGCCGAAGGAAACCCTGAAGCTGATGGGGATTCACGGCATTACCACGGCAGAGGAACTGGAACAGCTCATGGACTTCGGGGACAAGCATGTAATCGTTATGCCCCATGGCAGCAGCACGGTGCCTGTTGCTAAAAAAAGGTAAATATTCCAAGCAAAGCAAGGAAAAACCCGCCAAAAGGACGAAAATTGACGTGAATGGTAAGAGAAACGTCTTATTTGGCGGAATTTTTTGTGGTGCTTTTCAAAAAGATGTGTTATAATAAGATGTAGGTGATGACATGCATATACGTTATGTCGTCTTTGCCGGCAGCCAGGGGTGGGGAAAAGATATTTTCCTGCCCTGGGCAGCGGTGCGGCAGTGATTGCCTGAAAGAATATTGACCGGCGTGTGTCCGGTTAAAAATAGCGAAGAGGTAGTGTGGCTTCTGAGCTTTATGTTGTGTGTACTTTTTTATGACCTGAAAGGAGGCACTCCGTGAGCCAAAGAGTGAATGCAACAGAACCGAGCAAACTTCGCATCGTCTCACTGGGCGGTGTGGATGAAATTGGTAAGAACATGACAGTCTTCGAGTATGAAGACGACATTGTGGTGGTGGACTGCGGCAGCATTTTCCCCAAGGAGGATATGCTGGGCGTTGACCTGGTGATCCCGGATGTCAGCTACCTGGTGGCAAAGAAGAAGAATGTTCGGGGCTACCTGTTTACCCACGGCCATGAGGATCACATCGGCGCAACGCCTTACATCCTTCGTCAGGTGCCGGCACCTTTGTACGGTACCAAGCTGACCCTGGCCCTGGTAGACCTGAAGATGAAAGAGCACCGGGTGCCGAACATCACCATGCATGTGGTGCAGCCTAGGGACGAAATTCAGCTGGGCAAGTTTACCTGCAAGTTCATTCATGTAAGCCACTCCATTGCCGGGGCATGCGCCATTGCGCTGACTTGTCCGGCAGGCACGGTGGTGGTCAGCGGCGACTTCAAGGTGGACTACACCCCCATTGACGGTCAAGTTACGGACTTGCAGACCTTGGCTTCCTTGGGTGAGAAGGGCGTTATGGCGCTGCTGTGCGAATCCACCAACGTGGAGCGTCCCGGCCAGACCATGAGCGAAATGAAGATCGGCCCCACCTTTGAGAATTTGTTCCGAGAGGCCAAGGGGCGGGTCATCGTGGCCATGTTTGCCAGCAACATTCACCGTATGCAGATGGTGATTGACAACGGCATTCGTTATGGCAGGCGGGTATGCTTCATTGGCCGCAGCATGGTGAACGTGAGCCGTGTTGCTATGCAGATCGGCGAGCTGCATATACCGGAAGATTGCCTGATCGACGTGGACAGCTTGGATCAGTATCCTGATGAGGAAATTCTGGTCATGACCACCGGCAGCCAGGGCGAGCCCATGGCAGGTTTGACCCGGATGGCTTACGCCGAGCATCGGAAGCTGCAGATTCGCCAGAGCGACATGGTGTTGATTTCTGCAACGCCTATTCCCGGCAATGAAAAGTTCATTTCCCGGGTGATCAACCAGCTGTACCGCTGCGGCGCCCAGGTGGTGTATGAAGCATTGGCAGAGGTGCACGTTTCCGGTCACGCCTGCCAAGAAGAACTGAAGCTGATGCACGCCTTGGTGCAGCCCAAGTACTTCATTCCTGTCCACGGCGAGTATCGGATGCTGTGGCAGCATGCGGAACTTGCGGAAAGCATGGGCATGAATCGGAAGAACATCGTGATTCCCGAAATCGGTCAAGTCATCGAAATGACTGAGAACAGCCTGAGCCTTGGAGAACAGGTGCCTACCGGCGGCGTGCTGGTGGACGGTCTCGGCATCGGTGATGTGGGCAATGTGGTGCTTCGAGATCGTAAGCACCTGAGTCAAGACGGCCTGATCATTGTGGCCATGGCCATTGATCGGGATCAAGGTGTGCTGGTCAGCGGCCCGGATATCATCAGCCGGGGCTTCATCTATGTTCGCGAGAACGAGGATATTATCGAAAGCATGCGGGAAGTGGTTCGGGGTATCCTTCGCGAGTCCAGCTTGGACGGAGCGGACTGGGTGGCACTGAAGAACCGCATTAAGGATGATCTGCATCGTTATATTTACGAGAAGATTAAGCGCAATCCCATGATCCTGCCTATCATTCTGGACGTGTGATGGCATTCGAAACGTGAGCATAAAGGGGGAAGACTCCGGCAGGTGCACTGCTTGCAGGTCGGGGCACTTCTCCCTTGTGTCGTTTTGGGGAAGAAAAGATTCCTCTCATTCGTTAGGTTTCATGAGAAAAAGAAAGGTGGTTGCTACCCATGGAATACAGCAATGCACATCGGCTGGCTGCGGATATAAGAGCCAGTGAGGAATATCAAACCTATCATCGACTGAAGGACGAAGTGATGGCGGATGAAACGGTGGCTGCTTTGATTAAAGAATACAAGAAGCTGCAAATGACCCTGCAGATGGCGGCCATCAGCGGTCAGCCAACGGATAACGAAGATATGCAGCGCTTTTCCGGCATCTCCTCCCTGCTGTTTTCCAAGCCGGAAGTGAGCCAATATCTGCTGGCAGAGATTCAGATGCAGCAGGCTTTGGCGGATATTTTCAAGATCATTACGGAGGCAGCGGATATTGACATGGGTTTGCCGGGACTTGGGGGCTGAACCTCGACGGCGTCACGGCAAAGGAGGGTGAACGTATGGCACGAAAAAAACGTGACTACACCTACCGCAGCATGCGGGATGAACGGGAATATGGCTTTTATTGGTATAGCGGTCTGTGGCGGGTGATTCGCCCTATTCTGGTTGTGGTTACTTCCTTGGTGGTTATTATCGGGCTGTTGATGACCGTGTGGAATAAAGTCTACGATGAGTATTTAGCCCCGGTGGATACCGCAAACACCGCAGGTGTTCCCTTTACGGTGGAAAGCGGCCAAAGCCTGAGCCGAGTGGCTTCTAATCTGGAAAAGGCAGACCTGATTCGCTCCAAGACGGTTTTCAAGTATTATTGCGATTTTGCCGGCATGGGACAGAAAATTCAGTCCGGCAGCTATACCCTGAATCAATCCATGACCATGCAGGAGATTGCCGATCAACTGACCAAGGGGGACGGCAATCCCCTGGTGCGCACCATTACCATGATTCCTGGCTGGACCATTGAAGACTTTGCTGCCAAACTGGTAGCCGATGGCGTGCTGAGCGACAGCACGGAGTTCTTGAACCTGTGCAAAACCGGGGAACAGTTCAAGGATTATTACTACATCTCCGATGTTCTGGCCACCAGCAACGTTTCCCAGCGTAAGTATGTGCTGGAGGGCTACCTTGCAGCCAATACTTATGAAGTATACACGACGGCGACGGCTGAGGAGATCATCCGCAAGCTGCTGAGCCAGACGGATAACGTGTTCCCGGCAGAAATGCAGACGCGGGCAGAAGAACTGAACATGACCATGGATCAGGTGCTGACCCTGGCTTCCCTGATTGAAAAGGAAGCGAAGGAGAGCGACTTTGCCAAGGTATCCGCCGTGTTCCACAATCGGCTGAATCAGAAAATCAAGCTGGGCAGCGACGTAACCATCCATTACATTACCGGCGTACGGAAAATGAACCTGTCTACGGAGGATTTGCAGGTACAAAGCTTATATAACACCTATCTGCATACGGGGCTGCCTTTGGGACCTATTTGCAGCCCGTCGGAGGCAGCCATCAATGCTGCGTTGTATCCCGACGAAACCTACGTGGCTGAAAATTACCTGTACTTCTGCGCCAAGGATCCGGAAAGCGGAGAGCTTTACTTCTCCAAGACCCAGGCGGAGCATGACCAAGCCGTGGCTATCTATGCACCTTTGTGGAAGGCTTATGATGAATCAAGGGGGATTGAATGATATGGAATTGCTTTGCCCTGCCGGCAGTATGGAATCTCTTGCGGCGGCGCTTCACTTTGGTGCAGATGCGGTGTACGGCGGCATGAAGCGCTTCGGTCTCCGCGCCTTTGCGGGAAATTTTGATGAAAAGCAGCTGCAGGCGGCTGTGGCCCAAACCCACCGGGCAGGGAAGAAATTCTATCTGACCATGAACGTATTCCCCTTTGATGATCAAATGGACGCCTTTGTGGCCGGGGCACGTGTGGCCATGGCTTGCGGCGTGGATGCGGTGATCGTCAGCGATTTGGGTGCGATTACCCGCCTGCGCAGGGAACTGCCGGGGCTGCCGGTGCATGTAAGCACCCAGGCCAGCACGGTGAACAGTGATGCAGTGGCTCACTATCGTGATCTTGGGTGCGCTCGGGTGATTCTTGCCCGGGAGGTGAGTTTGAACCGAATGGCGGCCATCCATGCAAATTTGGGAGACAGTATTGAACTGGAGGCTTTTGTACACGGGGCTTCCTGCATGGCTTATTCCGGACGATGCATGCTCAGCGCGGCACTGACGGGGCGGAGCGCCAATCAGGGAGAGTGCGCACAGCCTTGCCGGTGGCACTATGCGGTGATGGAAGAAAAGCGTCCTGGCGAATATTTGCCTGTGTGCGAGGACGATAACGGCACCTATATTTTCTCGGCAAAGGATTTGAATCTGCTGCCCCTACTGCCCAGACTCCGGGATGCAGGCGTTGCAAGCCTGAAAATTGAAGGCCGGATGAAGACGGAATACTACGTGGCAACCGTTACCTCTGTGTATCGGCGAGCACTGGATCTGCTGGCAAAGGGTGACGATGCATTCGAAGCCGCACTGCCGGGACTGATGGAAGAATTGCAATGCGCCAGCCACCGGGACAGCGACACCGGGTTTGCTCTGGGAAAACCCAGCCAGCCCGGCGAGGCAGAAGGTTTTCATCAGTCCCGGGAATATGTGGCTCGGGTCATGGAAGATGCGGAGGCAGGGCAGGAAGCAAGGCTGATGCTGAAGAACCGGTTCTGCACCGGGGATTCGTTGGAACTGATGACACCCGGCGGTACGGCGCGGGTGGAAGCTGTGCCCTTCCTGCGGGAAAAGACGGGCGAAAGACTGGATACCTTGGGCATTGCTGGGGAAGTTATCCGCATGAAACTGCCTGTGCAGGTGCAGGCAGGCGACATGCTCCGCGGGCCCGTGCGGAACCATCGCACCTGAAGCATGCAGCGAAGTTGGCAAGATGTTCCTTGTGAAAAACGATTTTCGGGTTGAAAAGCCGTCAAATCTATGATAATATCAAATGTGAAAGAATTCACTTGCACTTTGCATGGGATGGAGGATTGCGAATGGCAGGGTATGTATCGGATGCAGTAATTCGGCGGTTGCCCGGATATTATCGTCACCTGCGTGAACTGGAAGCGGCAGGCGTGACACAAATTTCATCGCAGGAGCTGGGCAAGCGGATGCAGCTGACGCCTTCGCAGATTCGGCAGGATATTAACTGCTTTGGCGGCTTTGGACGGCAAGGCTATGGCTACAAGGTTAGCGACCTGAAGATGCACATCGGTGAAATCCTCGGCCTGAACAGAATGCACCGGATGATTATTCTCGGTGTTGGCAACATTGGCAGCGCAGTGGCCAACTATCCCACCTTCAACCGTGAAGGATTTGAAACGGTGGCTATGTTTGACGTAGACCCCGGAAAAATTGGTACCCGGGTGGGCAATGTGCCGGTGTATCCCATGGATGAACTGGAAAATTTTCTGGGTGACAATAAGGTGGATGTGGCCGTGCTGGCTGTGCCGGTCAAGGCTGCACAGGAGACCATGGATCGGCTTTCTGCCTGTCATATAGGTGCGGTGTGGAATTTTGCACCCACCGATCTGCATCATCCGGATGATATGATCGTGGTGAATGTTCACCTGAGTGACAGCCTTCAGATTCTTTCCTATAAGATGGCGCATGCAGGCGAAGCCTAATACGGAGGGCAAATATACATGGAGCAAACCCCGCGCGATGCACAGATGAGAAGCAACAATGTACCGCTGTATGACGGGGATGGGGAGACTGTACAGGTGCAATACCGTCGGCGAGACAACCAGCAGGTGAACGCCTATGGTGGACATCGCGGCGCTAGGGTGGAGCGTCAGCCTTTGGGGCGCAGCGAGGAACTGCGGCAGGCTCAGGAAAATCGATATCGTGAAATTGATCCCATGCAGGACGAACCTCCGAGAAAAAATCGGAAGCGCAAGAAGAAAAAGAGCGTTGCTTCCCGAATCGGGTGGGGGTTCGTCATCTTGCTGTGCCTGCTGTGCATCGGCACAATGGGACTCTTTGTCGCACCTCAGCTGCTTGGCATTCAGTTTACCACCCTGCCTAACTATGCTTTTGCTAACGGGACTTTGATCAGCCTGGATCAGGATCATTATAGCCAGTATCGCAGCCTGCGCCAGTACATGAATACGGGCACCATCTACCACGGGGTTACCATCGATGGCGTGGATGTGGGCGGCATGACCAAGGATGAAGCGGCGATGGCTGTCAGCCGGGTCAGCGCAACGGAAGGGTCATCCTTCCAAATTACCGTGAACGTAGACGGACAGACTTGGAGCATTGATTCCGGCAATGTGCCCATGACACGGAATATACAGGAGATGGTGGACAAGGCCTATGCCTACGGGAGAAACAACACGACTTCCATTCGCGGCACTGGAACGACGCCCTTTCAGGAACGGGTGAACACCATTGCCGCTCTGCAGGCAGACCCTGTCAATTTAACCACAGCCATTACCTATGATCGGGATACCATCCGCACCATGACGGAGACGATTGCTGCATCGGTCAACTGCGAGCCGGTGAACGCTTCGGTTGCTTCTTTTGACTTCAGCAGCAAGAGTTTTACCTTCAATGCGGACACGCCTGGCGCTCATGTTAGCGCAACGGACATTTATGATCAGGTGATTGCCTGCCTGGATGCAGGGGATAACCATGCTTCCATCGATGTGGAGGTAGAAACCCTACTGGCGGAGACCACCAAAGCGGAGCTTATGAACAGTTTTCGCAAGATCTCCAGCTACACCACCAGCACGACTAGCAACAGTAACCGCAACAACAATATCCGTCTGTCTGCTGAAGCGATTAACGGTGTGACCGTGCAGCCCGGCGAAACTTTTTCCTTCAATGAAACCACCGGACAGCGGACGGAGGATAAAGGATATAAGGCGGCGGCAGCTATTTCAGGTGGGCAAAGCAAGGACGAGATCGGCGGCGGTGTGTGCCAAACCAGTTCTACGCTTTTCAACGCGGTGGCAAGAGCCAATTTGGAGATTGTCTACCGCAGTCCCCATGCTTGGCCATCGTCTTATGTGGAAAAAGGCATGGACGCCACGGTGAATTGGCCCAATCTTGATTTCAAGTTCCGCAACGATACGGATTGGCCGATTTTCATTGTGGCGTGGTATGAAAGCCGGAAGGTGACCGTAGAAATCTATGGCATGAGCCTGGGCGAGGGGATCACCATTGACCTTGAAAGCGAGGTTACGAAGACGATTCAGGCGCCGGAAGGCATCAAGTATGTGCAGAACACCAGCCTGCCTCAAGGTACCAGCAAAAAAACCGTCAGTGCCCGTAAAGGTTACGAGGTCAGTACCTATCAGGTGTGGTACCAGAATGGTAAGGAATTTAAACGGGAATTACTTTGCACATCGACGTACAAGGCGTACCAAGAGACCGTGGAGTACAACTGAAAAAAAGCACCGGCAGCAATGCTTGGTGCTTTTTCTAATGAATTAAAAAGAAAATGTTAAAAAGAAAACAAGGTTATCCTTTACAAACCCATATGCTTTCCTGTATAATCTCCACATACGTCGGAGAAACCGACAAAGAAGGAGGATAACTTCACATGAAAAAGGTTCTTGCCCTGGTGCTGGCTCTTGCCCTGATGCTCCCTGTGTTTGCTCTTGCTGATGATGTCGTGAAAATTGGTCAGGTGGACTATGCTGCCCATGGCACGAAGTGCTTTGCCGTGCTGACTGTAGCTGTGCAGGGTGACAAGATCGTTGCTGCTTACATCGACGAGTTCCAGTTCATGGATGCCGCAACGGCTGAAGGCGTTCCGAACAGCGATGCGGACTTTGGCACCAGCTATCCCGAAGGCAAGGTACTGGCCTCCAAGAAGGTAAATGCTGCTCTGTACAGCACCAACATGCAAAAGGCTGGTTCCACCCAGGCATTGGACGTGAACTATGCAGCCATCGAGGCTTTTGTTACCGGCAAGACCATTGCTGAATTGGAAGCGGCCATCGAAGGCAAGACCTCTGAAGAAATGGTTGATGTTGTTTCCGGATGCACCCTGGTAGATACTTTGGGCTATGTTACCGGTTTGCTGGAAGCTGCAAAGTCTGTTGCAGAGTAATAACGGAATAACGAATCAAGAAACAGGAGAGGTGCTGCGATGGTACCTCTCCTGTTTTACTTATGAGAATTTTGCAAAGTGCCTTGTTGTTCCAAACCCTTACGCTCCAGCGTGCGGTGACACCTGGGCAGTCCGCAGTGCTCTACCGGGGAGAAGAATGCCTCGGGGGAGCCATTGTGGAAAGTATTCTGGACGCAGGCAAAGTGGAAATGCAGGAAAGATGATAAAAAAACGCACGTGAACAGACTGACAGCGTGCGTTTTTTTGTATGCCGTTCCGCATATTTCCGAACGATGCAGAATATGAACGCCTTGTAAACCCTGTGTAAACCCGAACGAAACACGCAATACACTCATTATACAATCGTCTTTGCAGAAAGTCAAGA
>CAVKHY010000035.1:0-14815 GCA_963656345.1 bacterium
GTCGGGTCAGCTCCAGAGCTGCAGGCATGCGCACACCCTCCTTTTGCATCAGCAGACAACGGCAAGCAAGGCTCCCCCATTGTCCTTACGGCTATTGTATCTTTTTTTTCGCCGTTTGAAAAGAGTAGGAGCAAAAAAAGATGGTCTTACAGCAGAAAATGCCGTAGGCGCCCCTTGCCTTTGGTGAATCTGCCCAGAAAGCCAGCGGAACACACGCCGTGATCATGGCTGTTTTTCGGAAAAGGTCGAAACGATCCAAGCAGATTTTTCAATTCCTATTGACGCTGTAGGAGTTTACGTTTATAATGCCTATGTTGCGGTATAGAAACCGTGCATTTTCCCGGAAAGGAGGGCAATCGTCCATGATGATTTCATCCAAGGGACGTTACGCATTGCGGGTCATGACGGACATGGGTCGGCATCAGGAAGAGGATTACCTGTCCCTGAATGATATTGCCGAGCGGCTGCACCTGTCCCGCAAGTATTTGGAAAGCATCATGACCGTGCTGTGCAAAGGCGGCCTGGTGAAAAGCACGGTAGGCAAATCCGGCGGCTACAAGCTTGTGCGGCCGGCTGAAGCTTACACAGCAGGCGAAATTCTGCGTGCGGTAGAAGAAGGAATGACGCCTGTTTCCTGCCTGGCAGAGCACGGTAAAAAATGCAGCGGCAGCTGCGAATGCGACTGCGATATGATTCCCTTCTGGCAGGGGCTGGAAGCTTCCATCAATACCTATCTGGACAGCTACACCCTCAGGGATTTGATGAACAATAAACCGTCGGCTGATCAGGCCGGCATCATGAGTGAGGTAGAGCATCATGAATCATAAGCCGATCCTTGAAATCAACGACCTGCACGTAAATGTGGGCGATGAAAAAGAAATCCTCCACGGCATTAACCTGACCGTTGGCCGGGACGAGACCCATGTGCTCATGGGGCCGAACGGCACCGGCAAGTCCACCCTGGGCTATGCCATTACCGGCAACCCCAACTACACCATCACGAAGGGCCATATCCTTTTTGATGGGGAAGATATCACCGATCTGCCGGTGAACGAACGGGCCAAGAAGGGCATCTTCCTTTCCTTCCAGAATCCGCTGGAAGTGCCCGGCGTCACCTTGAGTGCCTTTATCCGCAGCGCATTGGAGCAGAAGACCGGCAGCCGCCTGCGCCTGTGGGACTTTAAGAAGAAGTTAAAGGAAACCATGGCACTCCTGTCCATGGATGAATCCTATGCGGAGCGCGACCTGAATGTAGGCTTCTCCGGCGGTGAAAAGAAAAAGGCGGAGATTTTGCAAATGCTGATGCTGGAGCCCAAGCTGGCCATTCTGGATGAAACGGACTCCGGCCTGGACGTGGACGCCGTGCGCACCGTGTCCCAGGGTGTACAGCTGTTCCGTGAGCGCACCCATGGTTCTCTGCTGATTATTACCCACTCTACCCGCATCCTGGAAGCACTGACGGTAGACGCTACGCACGTGATGGAGGAAGGCGTGATCGTGCGCAACGGCGGTGCAGAGCTGGTGGACGAAATCAACGAAAAAGGCTTCGGCAGCCTGCGGGACGCCTGAGGGAGACGCAAGCAATGAAGGAAAAGAGTTACGTAGACGACATCGACCGCAGTGTCTATGACATTCGGGATGAGGAAAAGGACGCCTATCGACTGGAAGAGGGTCTGACCCCTGCCATTGTGGATAAGCTGTCCAAGGAAAAGAACGATCCTGTGTGGATGCAGCAGTTCCGCCTGCAATCCTTGCAGATTTATAACGAGATGAAGATTCCCGACTGGGGGCCCAGCATCGAGGGGCTGGATATGGCGCACATTGCCACCTACGTGCGTCCCAACACCAAGATGCAGAATGACTGGAAGAACGTTCCCCAGGACATCAAGGATACTTTCGAGCGTTTGGGCATTCCGGAAGCAGAGCGGAAAAGTCTGGCCGGCGTAGGTGCCCAGTACGATTCGGAACTGGTGTATCACAACGTGCGGGAAGAGGTTGCCGCTCAGGGCGTGGTGTACACCGACATGGAAAGTGCGCTCCACGGAGAGTACGCCGACATGGTGAAGAAGTACTTCATGAAGCTGGTGACCCCTCGGGATCACAAATTTGCCGCCCTTCACGGTGCTGTGTGGTCCGGCGGATCCTTTGTGTACGTGCCCAAGGGGGTGCAAGTGGAAATTCCCCTGCAAAGCTACTTCCGCCTGAATGCTAAGGGCGCAGGCCAGTTTGAGCATACGCTGATCATTGTGGATGAAGGTGCCAGCCTTCACTTCATCGAGGGCTGCTCCGCTCCTAAATATAATGTAGCCAACCTGCACGCCGGATGCGTGGAGCTGTATGTAAAGAAGAACGCCAAGCTCCGTTATTCCACCATTGAAAACTGGTCCAAGAACATGTACAATCTGAACACCAAGCGTGCCCTGGTGGAGGAGAACGGTGTCATTGAATGGGTGTCCGGCTCTTTCGGTTCCCACGTAGGCTGCCTGTATCCCATGAGTGTGCTGAAGGGTGACAATGCCCGCATGGAATTTACCGGCGTGACCTTTGCCGGTGCCGGGCAGAACCTGGATACAGGCGCCAAGGTGGTGCATGTCGGCCGCAACACCAGCTCCTACATGAACACTCGCTCCATCAGCAAGAGCGGCGGCATCAGCACCTTCCGCTCCAGCGTTGTGGTGCAGAAGGGGGCTTCCGGCGCCAAGAGTGCCGTGAATTGCCAATCCCTGATGCTGGACTCCATCTCCCGGTCGGATACCATTCCGGCCATGGATATCCGCACCCGTGACGCCGCTGTGGGACACGAGGCAAAAATCGGCGCCATCAGCAACGAAGCCGTGTTCTATCTTATGAGCCGGGGTATGAGTGAAGAAGATGCCCGTGCTCTGATCGTCAGCGGCTTTGCGGACAACGTGTCCAAGGAGCTGCCTTTGGAGTATGCCGTGGAAATGAACAACCTGATCCGCCTTGAAATGAAGGGCAGCATCGGCTGATAACGGGAAGGAGAACGTGTGATGAGCGAAACAATCAAAATCAACGAGCTTCCCGTGCGCACCTGGAATTTTCTCGGTGTGAATGATGCCGAGATCGCATGGGACGCCAGCGAGGCAGTGGATTTAGGGGCAGAAGACTTCACGTCCGCCGAGGGCGGCATTTGCCATCGGATGGTGATGACCGGGAAAGAGGGTTTCAATCGCAAGGAAGTCCATGCGGTTGCCCATACCGGAGAAACCCTGACCCTGATTCAACGTTTTGAGGGAGAAGGCCATCTGGCGGCAGAAACTCACCTTACCCTGGAAAAAGATGCCACCCTGCGCCTGGTGCAGGTCTTTTCCGCTCAGGAAGGTGCCCTGTCCCGCAGCAAGGTGACCGGTACCTGCGATGAAAATGCCCATTTGGAACTGATTCAGGTGCTGCTGGGCAAAGGCGACATTTATGTGGACAGCCATGTGGATCTGACCGGAAAAGGTTCCTCCATGCAGACAGACATCGGCTACCTGGCACAGAAGCAGCAGACCCTGGACATGAACCTGAGCATCAACCACTTCGGCAAGAAAACCGAGTGTGCCATCAATGCCGCCGGTGCTTTGAAGGATGCTGCCGTAAAAATCTTCCGGGGCACCATCGACTTCAAGCAAGGCAGCAGCGATTCCGTAGGCAACGAAAAGGAAACCGTACTCATGCTGGGTGACGATGTGGTCAACAAGACGGTGCCCCTGATCCTGTGCGCCGAGGAAAACGTGGTAGGCAATCACGGTGCCTCCATCGGTGAAATGGATGATGCCACCCTGTTCTACTTCGAAAGCCGTGGGATTGACCGGGCGATGGCAGAAAAGATCCTGGCCAGAGCCTCTGTAGAGCGTGTTGCCAGAACCATCGGGGATGCAGAAACTGAGCAGGCCATCTTGAACGAACTGTATGAGGGGGAAGAGCATGACCTTTGATCGCAGGGATTTTCCGCTCCTCATGGGTACGGACATTGCCTATCTGGACAATGCAGCCACGGCCCAGCGTCCTCAGTGCGTGCTTGATGCTGAGAAGGATTTTTACGAAAAGGCAAACGCCAATCCTCTTCGGGGGCTGTATCCCTTGAGCATTGCAGCTACGGAAGCCTATGAGGAGGCTCGGGAGGCTGTCCGCGGCTTCCTGAATGCCAAGCAAAAGGAAGAAATCATCTTCACCCGCAACACCACGGAAAGTATCAATCTGGTTGCCTACAGCTACGGCTTGAGCCATGTGAAGGCCGGCGATGAAGTGCTGGTCTCCATCATGGAGCATCACAGCAATCTGCTGCCTTGGCAAATGGTATGCCGCCAAACCGGCGCTGTGCTCCGCTTCATTGAGTGTGAAATGGACGGCAGCATTGACCTGAACAAGGTAGAGCAGCTGATCACGCCTCGGACGAAGATTGTTGCCATGACCCATGTATCCAATGTGCTGGGTCGTGTCAATCCCATCCGTGAAGTAGCAGACCTTGCCCATCGGGTAGGTGCCGTCATGGTGGTAGACGGAGCTCAGAGCACGCCCCACATGCCGGTGGACGTGCAGGCGCTGGGCGCTGATTTTCTGGCCTTTTCCGGGCATAAGGTATACGGCCCCATGGGCATTGGCGCACTGTACGGGCGGTATGATCTGCTGGAGAAAATGCCTCCCTTCCTGACCGGCGGAGAAATGATCGAATCCGTCACCCGTGAAAGTGCCACCTATGCGGAACTGCCTTACAAGTTTGAAGCCGGCACCTGCAACGCCGCCGGTGCGGTAGGACTTCATGCAGCCATTGATTATACAGAGCAGGTTGGTTTCCGGCGGATGCATGAACGGGAGGTTGCTTTAGTCGCCCGGGCTTTGGAAGGCATTCAGACCATGCCATGGGTGCATGTGCTTGGCTCTGACAAGGCTGAGGAGCATTCCGGCATCATCACCTTTACGGTGGATGGCGTGCACCCCCATGACATCAGCGAGATTCTCGCCTCCGACGGGGTCGCTATTCGTGCCGGTCACCACTGTGCACAGCCTTTGCTGAAGTACCTTGGGCATCCCTCCACGGCTCGTGCCAGCCTTGCCTTCTATAACACGGAAGAGGATGTGGATCGCCTGCTTGCCAGTCTTTCCACCTTAAGGGAGCGAATGGGCTATGGAAAATAGAAGCTTTTACAACGAAATTTTAACCGAGCACAACATCCACCCGGAATTCAAGCATGACTTGCCCGATGCAGATATTGTGCTGGAAGGGGTGAATCCCAGCTGCGGGGATGACATCTTCCTGAAGCTGAAGCTTGACGGGGATGTAATTGCCGACGGTGCCTTCGTGGGCGATGGCTGCGCCATTTCTCAGGCCTCTGCGGATATTATGCTGGGCATGATCATCGGCCGTAAAAAAGAGGAAGCCCTGCACATGGGTGAGGTCTTCCTGAAGATGATCAAGGGAGAAGCAACAGAGGACGAAATTGAAAGTCTGGAAGAAGCCTCTGCCCTGCGGGACATTGCCCACATGCCCGCCCGGGTCAAGTGTGCCGTGCTGGGCTGGCGCACCTTGAAGGAAGCGTTGGGAAACAAGGAGGAGGCGTAACATCCGCTTCTTCTGCCGAGCGCCCTTTCCCATCTGTTGATAAAAGGACCTGCTGTGATTCTTTTGCTTCACAGCAGGTCTTTTCATGTCAAGTTTTCGGCAAAGCTTCTGCCGTTTTATCCCCGGCAGCAGCCTTGTTGGTTAGGTTTCATCATCCACCACCAGGAAGTCTGCTGCTTCGGTGGGTGCAGGCTCGGTTGTTTCCTGTTCCTCGGCCGCAGCATCACCCACGTCCGGCTCCGCAACTTCCGCCACTTCTGCTTCCGCCACCTTGGTCAGGCGCAGGGTGCGGCTCACTCCTTCCCGGGCATCCCGCAGGGTCATGGCTGCGGCATCAATGTTGGAAACACTGTAGGTCTGGGTCAGCTCTTCCACCGTTGCGCCGGTATACAGCGCATAGGTTTCCGCACGGAAGAAAAGCTCTTCCCCGTCCAGGGAACAGGTGCCGTCCGCACGGAACAGGTAGGTGCTTCCATCCGCCGTCTGCCATGTGCCGAGAATCAGGTAGCAGGTGCGCTGAAGTTTCTGCGCCACATCCTTATAATCGGGAATGCGCCGATAGTAAGGCAGTGCAGCATATACCTGGTCATCCGCATAGAGCTTGTTGGCCTGCTGGTAGTTGGCTTCGAGATACAATTCCTCAAGGTTGCCGTACTTCTCCGGCAGATCCGTTAAATCCATGTGTCCGAGCAAGGCAGCCGCCACATCGTACTCCTGCGCATCCATGGCTTTCTGCGCATGATCTGTCGCTTCCTGATAGTAGGCGTCATAGTACTGCTCCGCCAAGGCATCCGCATCCTGATACCCGGAAGCCTTTGCATACATTCTGGCGGCAGATAGGATCTGTCCGCTTTCCACAGCTTTTCCACCCAGTGTGTAATACAATGCGCCAGCGCGCTCCTTCGCATTGCTGTAATCCCCAAGGGAAGCGAAAAGCTGTGCCGCTTCAGCTGTTTTGCCTTCCCCGGCCGCAATGTCTGCCAGGGCGTAATCGCAGGCCTTGATCTGCTCCGCCGCATCGCTGTAGCCGCCCAAGGCTTCGAACATGCTGCGGGCAGTCGTATAATCTTTTTCGTTATACGCTACAAGCGCCAGATGATACTGAGCTTCTTTCAGCTTATCTGCACTTTCCTGATAATCCCCTAAGGTAGTGAAGGTTGCCGCCGCCTGCTGCCACTGCTCCTGTGCCAGTTGCTGCAGGCCAAGACCGTACTGTGCTTCTTTCAGCAGATCAGGGCTGTCCTTGTATTCCCCAAGGAGAGTATACAGTTCCACAGCTTCGCTCCACAGTCCATCCGTTACCTTCTGTGCCGCAAGGCCATACCGAGCCTGCTCCAGTCGGTCGCTGCTGTCCCGGTAGGTGCTGATGCGGCTGAAACCATCCACGGCGGATTGATAATCCTTGGCAGAAAGGGCAGCCAACGCCGGCCGATAAATGCATTCCTGACGGAGATCCAGCACATCGCTGTAGGTATCCGGCAGGGTGGTCAGCCATGCGGCAGCAATCTGGTATTCCCGATCCTTCATGGCGTTCTGCGCAATGGTGAGGGCGCACTCATTGTACTTATCCTGAGCATCCTCGTAGTCCGTAATCTGCACATACAGTTCCGCTGCAGTTTGGTACTCTCCTGCCGCATAAGCATCCTCGGCAGCAAGGTACAGGTACGTGTTGGCCAGATCCTTGGCGTCACTGTAATCGCCTGCGGCAAGGAATTGATCCCCTGCTTCCTTCGTTCTGCCTGCCTCCACCAGTGCTTTGCCGTAAAGGTAGTGGGCTTCCTTCAGCTTTTCATCCGCATCGGAATAGCCGGGAATCCGCTCAAACTGAGCAATGGCATCCCCTGCGCCGCCGTTTTCCATCAGCTGCACTGCCGGACGGTAAATGCATTCCTTGGCCAGGTCGGCGGCATCTTCATAATCCCCCAGCGCCAGGAATGCGGCATAGGCCGTATCATAGTCACCGCTTTCCAGCTGCTTCTTGGCCTTCAGGTAGGTGCATTCCGTCAGCCGATCTGCGCTGTTCCGATAATCCCCCAAAGCGGTGTACAGGGCGGCAGCTTCATCAATCTGGTCTTCCTTCAACAGCCATTCGGCATGGAGCCAGTCCGCATAAGTTACCTGTTCTACCGCATCTTCATAATCTCCCAGGGCAGTCAATTCGCTCCGGGCGGCCAGCAGGGTATCCTCGTCCGCTTCCTCTGTCAGGCTTTCTTTTGCCTGCAAATAGCGGCACTGCTTTTCATTCGCATCTGCATCCGCATAGCCGCTCATGGCAAGGAACACGCTCCGGGCTTCCTCATATTTTCCCTGCTCCATGGCAGAGACAGCATTCCGATAGCGAAGGTAGGGCATCAAATGGAATACGGAACCATAGGCAATACCTGCAACCGCCGCGCAGCTGACAACAATGGCGATCACTTTGCGGCGTTTTTTCTTCTTCGCTTCATAAACCTTTTCCCGCTGCAGCTGCAATCGGGAAGCATCCTCCCGGGCAGCTTTCGCCTGCACGGCAAGCTGATGTTCCCGCTGGGATGTCAGCTTTTCAATGGCTTCCCGGTTAAAGCGAGCGAATACCTGCTCCCGTTCCCGGTGACACCGAACGCAAGTACGCTCATCCGCCCCATTGGGACGACCGCAGACGCAAATCCACAGATTGTCCTGATTTTGTGGAAAACCTACCGCATTGCTGCCTGCAACATAACGGAGCATTTCCAGGCTGCGGCTGTTGGGCAGATTGTTGGGGGTATATTCACTGAGGGCATACTTTCCCCGCCGCCACACGCTGGCATCGCTGAACCAGATTTTATCAATCATAACCTCCAAGGAAACCGCATCCCCTGCGTCCTCCTTGGGAACGGTTACAGAGAAGGCTGTGGAAGGCCGTCCGTCCAAATCATGGGCGCGATAAATCAGCCGTTCCACTTCTTCCTGTTCCTTATTGAGAAAGAGCACCGTTACCTCCACCGAGGTAATGATTTTCTCGCTTAGGTTATACAGCATTAAGTCGCAGGCGGGATAATCCTTCTTGGGCAGTTCATACCGCCATACTTCCGCCGGACAGCTGAGATCGATCTTCATGCAAGATCCCTCCGCTTATTCAGTTCATGGTATAAAGGGTAATCTCGGTTAAGGTCATCATTTCAAAATTGAAGTGCAGGCACACGGTTTTGTCCCCGGCATTGACCACATACATCAGCACTGCAGAAGCATCCGTGCCGTATTCTGCCAGGCCGTAAGGCGCTTCTCCGGAGGCGCCGTACAGGGTTTCCGTGGCCGTTTCATCATCATAGGAACCTTCGCTGTGGCGGAACCGCTGCAGCACGGAGGAAACGGTATCCCCAATCTTGGTGCACCGGGGTCCTTCCAGCTGATCCGTATCAATAGTCAGCACGTCCAGCCGGGGATTCTCCTTATTCTTATCATACACAAAGGTCATGGTGCAGCTGGAAAATTCCATGCTGCGGAGATACTCCCCGGTATCGTCCTGCATCCAGTCGTCTTCCCGGGCTTCTCCTAATTCTGCGGCAGCTTCCTCCGGGTTCATGGTCAGAAAGTTGATGCCGGAGAAGGACAGATCCTCTTCCCCAAACATGGTCAGATCCGTTCCCACCTCGCTGGAGGGCACTTGGGCATAATAATGCTGCTGACTGACCTTAGCCACTTCTTCCACATTGCTGTTGACTTCTTCCGCCGTAATGCGGGTATCCATGCCGTAGGCACGAATAGCCGCCACCAAGCCGTCCTGAATGGTGTAAATCAGCCCGGCATCCGTATAGCCATCGCCGCCGGTGGCAGGCTGCTCATGCACAGCGTACTGAATGGTCATGATGCGCTGTCCATCCCGCTGCACCCACGCCCAGGCAGCGCTTTCGGGCATCAGGTTGCTGACATACAGGGCAGCAAAGCTTTCCGTGCCGGTCAGGCTGCTGTTTTCCGAATAATAGGAAGACAGCACGTCCTTCGTACGCATGTCAATGGCGGTGTTGTGAGGAGCTACCTCGTCCTCTGCCGTAATCACCAGGCTGCGCACCTGCGCCTCGTCCGTCATCTCCGGACGATCCATGTACAGGGTAGCAAATTCATAAATAAAGGCATAGCCATCCTCGCTGGCGGCAGCGTCCTCCGTTGGGTCATTCAGGGGAGATGTTTCCATGGCACGGGTCTTGTAGCTTTCCACCCATGCTTCCAGCTCGTCCCAGCTCAAGGCCGATGCAGACGATGAATCCTCCGCCTGGACCCAGACGGCGCATCCCAGAAAAAGCATCATCGCCATGGCCATGCATACAATCCGTTTGATCATCGTGTACTCCTTACATGCCGCCCAAAGCGGCGTTATTGCCCCACCATGCAAAAGGGTATCCCATCCCGTATATATTGTACAGCAAAATGCCCGGCTTGTACAGTCACAGGCCGGGCGGAGATGTAAAATGTGTGAGTTACTCAGCAAGGGTTACCTGCAATACCACCGGGTTGTGATCGGAAGCGGCAAAGTCCAGATCCACGGTGTGCACGTCTTCCACCTGCACATTGCCGGATACCAGGAACCCGTCGATGATATAGAAAACGTGCTGCTCCCGATCCCCGGTGTACCGCTGATCCAGGGAGCGGCAGGTGGGGGCTGCATCGTCATACACCAAGGTGATGCCCTCCGGCAGATCCTCCTCATCCAGCCGTCCGGGGGTCCACTTGCCTTCCCAGCTGCCGCCGATGTGCTGCACATTGCTGAAGGTTTGGTTGAAGTCGCCGCCGGCAATCACATAGTTACCCTTGTCGTACTCGCTCTTAATAAAATTGTACAGCTGCTGCGTCTGGGCAGCCTTTCCCTCGCCGTCGTCATAGGCTTCCAGGTGCAGATTGACCACCACCAGTTCCTTTTCCGTGCCTTCCACGGGGATCCGCTCCACCAGCAGGCACCGCTTCAGGTTCGCCACCCGAATGGGCCAGGAGAAGGGCACAGGCAGGCTCTGCCGTACAGCTTCCGTGGGCTCGTAAGCCGTCAGGGTCATGATACCGCTTTTCACCTTACCAATGGGCGGAATGGGATAAGGCACATAATTGCACCGATAGTTCACCGCAAAGGCGGAAGCCATGCCCGTACCGGACTGGTAATACACAGTTTGATCCTGAAAGCCGGAGCGGGAGGAGTTTTGATCCACCTCCTGCAGCAGCACAATCTGAGCATTCTCCGCCTTGATGGCGCTAAGAATAGCTTCCATGTTGCTCTGTACCTTTTCCGTGCCGCCTTCAGGCCGGGACATAGTTCCCCCGTCCATGAAAAAATCCTCTGCCGCATCCAGCCCTGCATAGCCGGTGTTAAAGGTCATGACACGCAGGGTATCTCCGGCATGAAGGGTCTCCCCGGTTCCGGAAACGACGGCCAGTGTTTCCTCATTCTCCGGGCGGAACTCCGTAACGGTCAGATACCCGATGAAACCAGCAGCCGCCAGCACCACCACCAGCAGAAAAATACCGATACCCTTCAAAACCTTGCGCATGATGTTGTCCTCCTGAGTCAAAATAAATCGTAGTTTCATCTTACCATAGAAGACGAAGGGTTGCAACATGTCGCTTGCCATGCGACCTTTTTCTTCGCAAAAAACCGTATACTAAGGTTACAAAAACATAGGAGGTAGGTATAATGAAAAAGGGTTTGACGGAATTGGTTTTCATTCTGGATCGCAGCGGTTCTATGGCCGGGCTGGAGAAAGACACCATCGGCGGCTTCAACACCATGCAGGAAAAGCAGAAGCAGGCAGAAGGGGAAGCCCTGGTATCCACCGTGCTGTTCGACCATGAAACCGATATCATTCATGACCGGGCAGATATTCAGACTGTGCCGCCCCTGACGGAAAAGGATTACGTGCCTCGTGGCTCCACTGCCCTGTTGGATGCCGTTGGCGGCGCCATCCACCATATCGGCAACATTCACAAGTATGCCCGAGCGGAGGATGTGCCGGAGCACACCATCTTTGTCATTACCACCGACGGCATGGAAAACTCCAGCCATCGCTACAGTGCCGAACATGTGAAGCAGATGATTGAGCGGCAGAAAGCCAGGTACCATTGGGAATTTCTCTTCCTGGGTGCCAACATGGATGCTGTGGAAACCGCACGCCGCTACGGCATTGACGAAGACCGTGCCGTGGATTTCTATACGGACGCTGAAGGTGTTGACCTTGAATATGATGTGGTAAGCGCCACCGTTACGTCCATGCGCAGCAGCAACCGCCCCATTGGCCGGGATTGGAAAAAGCCGCTGGAGGAAGACAAGCGTCGGCGCGGCGGACGTTAAACGGCAGGTGCAGGGTGATGCAGTATTTTCACTGGTATGAGATAGGGTTTTTAGTTTCCTTCTGCGTGAGTCTTTTTCTGCTTTTGTTGACGCAGTGGGAATTTCCCATGATCTTTTTCGTTGTCTCCATGCTGCCCACCGTCTTCTTTGCTTTCCTTTCATCCTTTGCTGCGGTGCTTCGATCTTTTAAGCGTCTTTGCAAGCGAAAGAAATAAAACATCCTATGGTCACACAAAGCCCGGAGACGCATACGCTGCGCCTCCGGGCTCATGCTTTACCACGGGTTATCGATATTCCCATTCAGGCACTGGTAGTGCACCACATCCGGCCGCAAGGGTACGCCGTCCTTGGCAAAAAGTTCGTCAATGGTCAGCAGCAGGTAGCCCTGCTCCTGCAGATAGCTAATGCCCTGCCGTGCTGTTTCCGGCGTATTCGGCATGGTATCATGGCAGAGAATGATGCGCCCGTCCCCTATTTCCCGTTTCAGCTTCGCCACTGTTTCTGTTGTAGGGTTACCGCTCCAGTCATATGTATCCGTACTCCATTGAATAAGCGGCCAACCCACCCGGGCGGCAATCATCGGTGCAAAGTGACCGTAGGGTGCGCGGTTGAATTTGGGTGGCAAACCGATTGCTTTTATCAAAGCATTGCTGCATTTCGCCGGCATGCTGCGGAGGGTCTCCGGAGATAATTGTTCCGGATCCTCGTGCGTCCAGTTATGGCAGCCTCTGCTATGCCCCTCATCGTGCTCCCGCTGCACAAGATCAATGCGCTTTTCAATCTGTTCGCCGATAAGCATGAAGGTAGCTCGCTCCCCTGCCTCCAGCAAATGGTCCAGCAAAACCGGCGTGTTCTCAGGGCTGGGTCCGTCATCAAAGGTTAAAGCACAGGTTTTATAGTAGGCCAGGTTGTCCGTTTCCTGCTGTCCGTCATGGGTCATGAAAGGGCGAATCGCAGGATACATCACGGCCACCTCAAGCAAAGTAGCATGACCGGGATAGACAGCCTGTCCGTTGTAATGCAGCACAAGCGACATACCGTGAAGCGTAAAGGGTGTCCGCCGCAGGCAGGCTTTACTGCTCAGCTCCTGCATCCTTGTTTCCTCAACCGTCTCTTGGGGAAAATACGCCCGAATCTGCGCCTCCACGGCGGAAGACAAAACCTCCCATCCATGGCTTTCCTCTTCAAAAAGATCTTCAAGGGCAATGAGCCGTCCTGACAGCATATCATAGGTACGGCTTTCAAAGCTTTGCCGCTTCAACTGCCCTGCAAGGTCGATGTGAGCCTGCACAAGGAAGCTCATCCAGCGCAGCCCCGTTCGGCTGTGGCGAATGGTGACGGATAAATGCTCTCCTTTCTGAAGAGAAGGCGCAAGATCCGCGGCATACTGCCTGGCAAGGCCATTGATTTCATGATTCACGCTTTCCTGTACGGTTGTGATAGACCACAGGGTCACTTCCTGATGGTGGAACGTCTCTGTATGCTTCTCGGCAAGCACACGGTGGCAGGGCTGTATCGTGCTTTGCTTCATGGTTTCCATTTATCTCATGCTCTTTTCCTTGTTATTTGATTAATGGGTATCTCGTTCATCCGCTTCTTCAATGGCGACCTGCCGCAGGACTTTCCCTGCATGATCCGTTACGATGCGCACACCACATGGGCTTGTCAGAATCTTTTCTTCATTGATGAACACGGAAGCCTCCCGGCCGTCGGATGCCACGGTGTAGGTATCCTCACCCAAACGCTGGGTATACCGATAGGTCATGCCGGAACCCAGGCTGAACCAAACCTCATCCCCCACGAAATGCACGCCCCAAATATGGGCAATGTATTCCAGCGCCGCCAGCATGGTGGGGCCGTAGGCATCCTGGAAGGGTTCGTCGCTGTCCTTCGTCAGCACTTCATGGGACATCATCCCCACCCGGGAAGGTTCTCCGGTAAAAGGATCAAACTGTTGGGTGAAGACAAGGCCGCCTTCCATAATGGCGTTCAGCAGCTTTTTGCCGAGCTTGGTCACCACAGGTTCGTAGCCATAGCGTTCCAAGGCAATAATGGCACGCTGGAACGTCAGCCCCTCGCTTTGACCGCTCCAGTTATTTTCACTGGCATTGCGGAAGGCAGGGTCGCTGACGGATACGCTGGGCAGGGGCATAGGCGTCCAGAATTCCTTCGGGTTCAGCAGATGCTCATGTACAAAGGCATCCGCCATGTCCTGGGACACAGAGCCCCAATACATGCACCGCAAGGTATTATGGCACAGCACGTCGATAACCTTCCCCTGATTGTCCCGGTCAAAGAAGGCATGACGTTTCTCGTCCCACAGCCGTTCTTTCAGCTGTTTTGCCACCTGCGCCGCTTTTTCCCGCCACATCTGCTCCTGCCCATCGCCCTTCAGGCGGCTGATTTCCGCCAGGGTTTCACGGCAGGCGTAGGAGAACGATGTAATATCCATGGACGCCATAGGCACCACGTCCGCATCCACCGGCGGTGTATCCGTTGTGCAGTATACCGGCGCCTTGCCGTAACGGAGGGCGTTATCTTCTCCGGTATCATACACGCAGAAGGCTTCCAGGCAGCCGTCATGATCCGTGTCCCGGGTCTTCCACAGGTAGGCGTCAAACTGCTCCAGGCAATGCGCCAGCTGATCCAGATAGGCCGGATCCTTGCCGGTCAGGTACCACATGTTCAGCGCATGAAGAGGAAAGCAGAAGCCCTGAAACTTGTTAAATTGGGGCTCGATGCTGCCGTCCGGATGGCACTGGATGGAACCTGCCAGCCGTCCGTCCTCCCGCTGAGTACGCATAAACAGCAGCTGATTGTTCAAGGCTGCGGTCATGTTGCGCTTGGCATACATTTCGCCGCCCATGGGCTGAGTTTCCAACCAGATTTTTTCATAGCCGCCGCCCTCCACCAGCACCGTGTCCGCACCAAACTGCTTCAGGTTCAGCAGGCACTTC
>CAVKHY010000035.1:14825-21204 GCA_963656345.1 bacterium
CATCAAAGAGCTTTTGCAGCTGAGGATGATCACAGGAAAAGTTTACACCGGTCATGGGAAGCACCATATACTTTATTCCTCCGTTCAACGAGCATCAACGACCCCTTAAGGCATCCTTTGTCATGTGCTATTCTACCCGATAACGGCCAAAATGTAAATGTGGATTCCTGGGTTGATTTTTCCATTCAGCAGGACTTTCCTTCCGTGAGGCAGAACATTACCTGTAACACAGACCATTGCAAAGGAGCGATTTACCCATGCGGCTTGAGGAAATCAACATTCGAGATCCTTACGTGCTGACCCTGAACGGGCAATATTATCTCTATGGCACCCGCGGTGCTACCTGCTGGGGCGAAGCGGACGGATTTGACGTATACACCAGCCATGATAGGGTCAGCTGGGAAGGCCCTTTTGAGTGCTTCCACAACGACGGCACTTTCTGGGCAGATCGAAATTACTGGGCGCCGGAAGTGCACCTTTACCGAGGCAAGCTGTACATGCTGGCCAGCTTCAAGAAAGAAGGAGTGTGCCGGGGGACGGCCATCCTGACAGCAGACTCTCCCATGGGGCCTTTTATCCCCCACTCGAACGGCCGGGTAACACCCCCGGACTGGGAATGTCTGGACGGTACCCTGTATGTCAGCCCTACAGGCAAGCCCTATCTCGTCTTTGCCCATGAATGGGTGCAGATCGGGGACGGAGAAATCTGCGCCCTGCCCCTATCTGAGGATCTGTCCCGAGCCGATGGGGATCCCATGCTGCTCTTCCATGCGTCAGACGCCAAATGGGCCAAGCTGATGCATCATCGCTCCAGCGGACGGGACGGTTACGTAACAGACGGTCCCTCTGTGTGGCGCACTGCGGAAGGCAAGCTGCTGGTGCTGTGGGCCAGCTTTTCTGCCGAAGGGTACACAGAAGGGGTCGCCGTCAGCGACAATGGGGATATCACCGGTCACTTCACCCAGGCAGAGCCTTTGTTCCGCCGGGATGGCGGTCATGGCATGATCTTCCGTGACCTTGCCGGGCAAATGTACCTGACCCTTCACACCCCCAATATTCACCTGCAGGAGCATCCCTGCTTTATCCCTCTGGAAGAAAAGGACGGCATGCTGGCGTTGAAGCACACTCTGCCGACATGGTTTGCCCCCCTGCAGGCACGGCTTCATGCTATGGCAGACAGCTTAACCGCCTCCCTCACCGGCTGGCATGGCAGCGAAACCGTCTTCCGCCCGGAAGATTACGGATACCAGCCGGGCACGAAAGCCACGGCAGCCATTCAGGCCGCTGTGGATGCGGCGGGGCAGCAGGGAGGCACGGTGGTGCTCAGCGGCGGAGACTATCTTTCCGGCACCATTGTGCTCCGTTCCAATGTGCGGCTCATGGTACAGACAGGCAGCCGGCTTCTGGCCAGCACGGATTTGGCGGATTACCCGGAGCATATTGCCCGCCGCTTGACCGTGCAGGACACCAACATGGGCATGAATCAGTCCCTGATCTTTGCAGAAGGCTGTGAAAACATCTGCATCTGCGGCGGCGGTGAGCTGAACGGGCAGGGTACCCGGGAGAATTTCCCCGGGGATGAGACCTGCTGCGGCACCCCCGGCCGTCCCTTCCTGATGCGGATCATCGACTGCACAAATGTGCACGTCCATGACGTGACCCTCCGTTCCGCCGCCTGCTGGATGGAAAACTACCTGAACTGCGACCGGGTGCTGCTGGAAAACCTGACCGTCCGCAACCAGACCAACTACAACAACGACGGCATTGACATTGACGGCTGCCGGGATGTGATCGTTCGCCACTGCGATATTGCTTCCGGGGACGATGCCTGCTGCTTCAAGGGCGCCAGTCAGCGACCCACGGAACGGGTACTGATCGAGCATTGCCGGCTGTACAGCTGCTGCAACGCCCTGAAGGTGGGCACGGACACCCAAGGCGACTTCCGGGATGTGCTGGTACGTTCCTGCCAAATCGGCGGCGTGGAGCACGACCCCAGCGGACTGAAGCATCGGTGCTCCGATTCCGGGATCTCGTTGGAAATGGTGGACGGCGGCACGCTGGAAAACTTCCTGATTGAGGACATTACCATTGACCGGGCATGGAGCCCCTTCTTCCTTCGGCTGGAGGATCGGGGACGGGTAAAGCCCGGCGACCCCAAGCCTGCGCCGGGCAACTTGCGGCGAATCGCCATTGCCCACGTCCGCGGCGGGGATAACGGTCCCAGAGGCTCTTACTTCATTGGCATTCCGGAAAAGGCCATGGAGGATGTGCTCCTTTACGACGTGCGTCTTGAACAGCATGCCAGTGAAAAGCCGGTGCTGAATGAAAACGCCATTGATGAGCTGCGCGGTGTCTACCCAGACGCCCACATGATCGATGACCTGGGCGATGCCCCTGCCCGGGGACTGTGGGCACGGCATGTGCATGGTCTGTCCCTTGCAGGTTACGATATTTTACCGGACAGGGAAGATCCTCGCCCCTATCTGGTGGCCGATACGGATGTAACCTTTGACCAGATGAATCCCTAAACAGTGTGCAAAACCGACACCGAAAAAGAGCCGCATTGCTTCGCAGCAATGCGGCTCTCCTTGATGCTAAATCAGTACGTAATGCCCTCCGGGGCACGGTTCAATTCCCGGAACCGCTCCACATCCATCTTGGGCTTCCGGTCAGGGGTCAGCAGACCGTTGATTTCCTGCATCACGTCCGTCAGCTGAGTATAGCAGTAGCCCTGGCAATAGGGAATCTCCCGAATGGCATCCGTAACGCCCTGGAAACGTTTGAAGAAGGCTTCCTCGTCCGTTACCTTGTCATGATACCCCCAGGTGGCCATGCCGCCCATATCGCCCTGGATGCCGATATTGGTGAAAGCAATGCCGCCGTATTCCGTTACCATAAAGGCTTCTTCCCCTGTGCACACTTCCCCGTTGGCGTAGCAGCGGTGGAGATCGCACACATGGTTCTCCACCTCCATGCGGTCGGCAAAGTGGCGTGCCATGCCCTCAGCGGTATCCATGTAGTCATGGAGGGCGCAGATGTCCGTGGTGCCCTGCTCCCACCCGTCATTGGAGGAGCAAAGCCGTGTGCCGTCCAGCGCCTTGGTCAGGTGATACAGCGTCCGTGCCAGGGACAGCTGCTTCCGATCCATGCTGATCTGCGGCACACCCCAGCTTTCATTCAGCGGCACCCAGGTGATAATGCAGGGATGATTGTAATCCCGGTCGATAAAGTCCGCCAGGGTTTGGGTCAAATTATGCACTTCATCGTCGCAGAAGTCATAGGCACTGGGCACTTCGCCCCACACCAGCAGACCCATCTTGTCCGCCCAGTAATAGAACCGAGGATCTTCCAGCTTCTGATGCTTCCGGGCACCGTTGTAGCCAAAGGCTTTGGTGTAGCGGATATCCGTCTGCAATGCTTCATCACTGGGCGGCGTGATGTTGCTGTCCGGCCAGTAACCCTGATCCAGAATCAGCCGCTGATACAGGGGATGATTGTTCAGGTACACCTTACCGTCATGCACTTCTACCTTCCGCATGCCGAAGTAGGTGGTCACTGCATCCACTTCCTGATCATCCTTCAGCAAACGAACCCGCAGGTCATACAGATTGGGATGCTCCGGCTCCCAAGTGTGAATGGAGTTCATTTCTCCGTGGGTCATCATATCCACAGGAACCCGGGTGGTGCGATCCTGAATGGAGGTGCGCAGCTTCCGATGAAGCTGACCCTTGTAGGTAACGGTCAACTCCAGCTCCATGCCCTCCTGTGCAGGCTTGTCCAGGGCAATCTCCGCCGTGAACATATGACGATCCACATCCGGGGTTACATGAATCCGGGTCATGGCCGTATCCCCTGCCGCTTCCAGATACACGGTCTGCCAAATGCCGCTGACAGGGGTGTACCAGCAGCCCATGAGTCCACGACTCCAGTTCTGCTTGCCCCGGGGCTGGGTGCAGTCCGGCTGATCCTCCACACGGAGGCACAGGTCATTCATGCCCTCTTGCAGCAGGGTGGTAATGTCCAAGGCAAAGGGCGTATACCCGCCCATATGCTGTCCGGCATGCTGGCCGTTCACATACACATCCGCCTTAAAGTCCACTGCGCCGAATCGAAGCAGTACCCGCTTGCCCTGCATGCTTTCCGGCAGGGTAAAGGAGCGGCGATACCACAGGAAGGGATGAATTTCATCCGTGGGTCCAAGGCCGCTCATCTTGGTTTGGTAGGCGAAGGGCACCAGGATTTCCTTATCCAGGGGATAGTCCGGGGTGTACCACTTTTCCGCAAGTCCCCGATCTTCATCATCAAAGGCAAACTGCCAAAGGCCGTTCAGGTTGCAGAAAGTATCCCGCTGAAAATCGGGACGGGGATGCTCCGGACGGGGAAGAAGATTGTTCATAAGCGAAACCTCTCTTTCTCAAATGAAAACATTCAGCCTTTTACGCTGGCCTGCACGGAAATGCCCTGAAGGAAATACTTCTGAGCGAACAGGTACAGCAGGAAAGGCGGCAGCATGGACACTAAGCAGGAAGCGATCATGTGCGCCCACCGCTGCTCGTATTGACCCATCAGCAGGCGAAGGCCAGGGGTCAGGGTCTGATTGTTCACGTCCGTCATGACGATGCGGGGCCACAGGTAATCATTCCAGGAGCCGTTGAAGGCAAACAGACCCACAACGATCATCACGGGAGCGATGGAAGGAAGGATCACCTTGGCATAGACCTGGAAACTGTTGGCGCCGTCAATGATGGCCGCTTCATCCATTTCCTTAGGCACGCCCTTCATAAAGTTGCGAATCAGGAAGATGTTGAACACGCCGGCCATGCTCGGCCAGATCAGGGCATTCAAATTATTCACCCATCCCAGCGCATTGGCAATGCGGAACATGGGCAAAATTGCGACCACATTGGGGAACATGCTGATATACATCAGCGTCCAGAAGATTTTATCGCCACCCTTGAAGCGCAGTCGTTCGTAGGCATAGGCAGACAGAGAGGTAATGAATACCACGCCTGCCGTAACCGCAATGGACACGATAAAGGAGTTGCCGAACATCCGGGTAATGTTGGCGTTGGTGTTCACATTTTCGCCGCCAACGAACAGCTCCGTATAGTTGCTCAGCGTCCATGTCCGAGGAATCAGCCGGGTCAGATAATCCCAGGGTCCGGTAATGTTGGCAAAGGAGGTAATGAAGTCTGCATCCAGCTTGAAGGAGTTCGTGACCAGCCAAAGAATGGGTTCAAACCAGCAGATGCCCAGCAGAATCAAAAACACAATGGCAATGATTTTCCCAGTTTTATTTTTCATCACGTTGACTCCTCCTTTCAACCTTTACTGTTCCGCACCATCAGGCGCATCTGGAAGAAGGTGACAGCCATAATGCACAGGCCCAGGATCACGGCCATGGCGGAAGACATACCGGCCACCTGCTTCTTCACGGAATTTTCGTAAATGTACTGCAGCAGCACGGCGTTTGCCTCAGCGTTGCTGAAGCCCACCAAGATATCCGGCTGACCGTAAATGTTGAACTGCGCCACCACAGCGGTAATCAGCGTATACATCAGAGGATAACGCATGTTGGGCAAGGTTACGTGACGGAATCGCTGAATGGCGTTGGCACCATCCACAGCAGCCGCTTCGTACTGATCTTGGGGCACGGAAGCCAGCGCGCTTTGATAGATTACCATGGTACCGCCCGTGCACCACCAAACCGTAACCACCACCAGCATGATCCACGTATAAGGCGGCATGAAGAAGTTGGCCTGAACACCCAGAAACTTATTCAAAATACCATACTGGGTATTGAATACATACCGCCATGTCAGGGTCACGGTGGAAATGGACATCAGGCTGGGCAGATAGTACAGTGCCTGAAAGAACTTGTTGCCCTTCGGCTTTACGTTCAGTGCCAGAGCCAGAGCCAAAGGCACAATAATGCAGAAGGGTACACTGAAAATCACAAACTTGATGGTGTTCCACAAACCGTTGCGGAGCTGCTTATAATAGGTATTGGATGAATCAAAAAGAAGGGTGCGGAAGTTTTCAAGTCCGGTGAACACCGGCTCATTGAACAGATCCCACTTGGTAAAAGCGGCGTAAATGCCGTAAATGGCAGGCGTTACGAAGAAAATCACAAAGAAGAAAAGATGGGGCCCGATGTAGGCATAGGGCAGCAGATCCCGCTTCAGCAGGTTTCTGCCTTCGCTCTTTACGGACGGGAAAGACAGCAGTGAAGACAGGGCAGCACAGGTAATCATCAGGTACGTCATGGCATCATAAGTAACGTCAATGGTACCTACGTCCCGCTTCTTAAACTTAACCCCCATTTCCTTGAGTGCTTCGCTCAGGGCATTGTAGAGGCTTGCATTCTGCTTTTCATTGT
>CAVKHY010000036.1:0-21180 GCA_963656345.1 bacterium
CCAGCATTACTTTGAGAAGTTGGATACTAAACATTTTTAATTAAGATTAGTATTAGTGGTGCAATGGCGACTATTTTTGTTTGCAAACAGCATAACCCTAATGGGGTGATTCCCACAAGAAAAAGCGCCCGCTCCTTAATCAGCGGACGCCTCACCAAGCAGGGGCAGAAGGATTCGAACCCTCAACAAAGGTTTTGGAGACCCACGTGTTACCATTACACCATGCCCCTACGTGAACCAACGTGAGGCATTATAACAGAATTTCCGGCGTTTGTCAAGCATTATATGATGCCATAAAATGGATAATCGTGCTGTGAAGTCCTCGTCTTTCTGCGATCATCTTGCAACCTGCGGAACGTGCTAAGCAAAAAGGAAACGAGACGAGAAAATCATCATCTTTCTTCCCGGAAATAGTTCACGCCGCAGGCCTGGGGCTGCTGTTTTTCACGCTTCATGCGGATGGAGGACAGCACCAGAATCAGGCAGGTGGCCAGGAACGGCACCATAGAGAACACGGAAGCCGGGATATCGATCACCGTAGCAGGAATGTACAGCCGCAGCACGCTCAGTGCGCCGAAAGCCATGGAGCCGATAATGGCCTTAGCAGGGCTCCAGGAAGCGAAAATAACCAATGCCACAGCAATCCAGCCCTGACCGCCTACACAGTTGTACGTCCAGCTGCCGCCGCAGGTTACCAAAGCGATGTACGCACCGCCCAGACCGCTGATGCCGCCTCCCAACAAGATGTGCACATACTTGTAAGCACTGACGTTGATGCCTGCCGCATCGGCAGCGGCAGGGTTCTCGCCCACCGCCCGCAGGTTCAGCCCATGGGATGTGTGATTCAGGTACCACGCCGCAATCAAGGCCAGCACCAGACCGATATAGGTCAGCAAACTATGATTAAACAGCAGCTTTCCCAAATAGGGAATGTTCGTCAGGAAGCCCAGATCCATGGGACGGAACGCAGCCCGGATCATGTCAGAGCACACGGCCGTGCCGGTGACGGAGTTGTTCATCATGTTGGTGCCCAACATGTTGGCCAGTCCTGTGCCGAAGATGGTCAAGGTCAGGCCGGTCACATTCTGGTTGGCCTTCAAGGTTACGGTAAGGAAGGCATAGATGGCCGCCCCCAGCAGTCCTCCAAGGAAGGCCAGCAGAATAGCCATAGCCACAGAATCACAGTAGTAGCCGCCCATGAAGCCGAACACAGCGCCCATGTACATCATGCCTTCAACGCCCAGGTTCATGTTGCCGGCCTTTTCGGTGAGAATTTCCCCTAGGGTACCGAAGAGCAGGGGCACACCGGCCAGAATCGCCGCATACAGGAAGTTGGAAAGCCAATCAAGCACAGCCGTCATTCCTTGGTCGCCTCCTTATCGCTCCGCAGCATCAGCTTGTAGTTGATGAAGAATTCAGCCCCCAGCATGAAGAACAGGATGATGCCTTGCATCACATCTGCCATGGAAGGAGAAATTTTTAATGCAGTTTCCACCGCACCGCTGCCTTTTTCCATCACTCCGAAGAGGAAGGATACCAGCAGAATGGCGATGGGGCTCAGCCGGGACAGCCAAGCGATGGTAATCGCCGTAAAGCCTGCGCCGCCGGCCACGGTTTCCGTCAGCTGCTTATCTGCACCGCTGGCCTGCAAAATGCCGGCCAGGCCGCAAATGCCGGCAGAAAGGAACATGGTGCGCAGGATGATCTTCTTCACCGGCATACCGGCATACCGGGCAGTCTGCTCATTTTCGCCCACCACAGTCAGTTCATAGCCCTGCTTGGCGTAGCGGATGTACAGGAAAACAAGCACCACCAGTGTCAAAGCAACAATCCACCCCATGTGTATTCCCAGCACCATGGGCATCCGAGCCGCCTTGGCAAACCGAGGCATAATGGGAAAGCCCATGGATTGAGGATCCCGCCAGGGACCTTCCTTCAGGTACTGGATGAAATAAGAGGCCACATAGTTCAGCATCAGGGTGAACAGGGTTTCGTTGGTGCCCCACTTGGTCTTGAAATAAGCAGGGATCATACCCCACAAACCGCCTGCAATGAAGCCTGCAATCAGCATCACGGTGATCAGCAGCCACTTCGGCCACGTATCCCCGTAAGTGTAGGCAAAGAAGCTGCCGGCAATGGCACCTACGCAGATCTGCCCCTCTGCGCCTACATTCCAGAACCGCATGCGAAAGGCCAGGGTCACACCCAGAGCTGTAATACACAGCGGAATAGCGTACTTCACCGTATCTTTGAAGGCAACAGAAGTGCCCAGCGATCCGGTCATCATGGTGCCAAAGATTTCAAAGGGATTGTACCCAAGCCCCACCAGGAACACGCTGATGGTGCCCACCGCCAGCACAATGGCGGCAATGCGGCATACTGTCTGCCGCAGGAGGGATACGGAGGTGCGCTGCACAACATGGATCAGGGGCGCACGGGAAGCTCTTGTATCAGACATAGTCGTCCTCCATTTCCTCTGCGCTCAGTGCGCCGGTCATCTTCATGCCCAGCAAATCCTTGGTCGCAAACCGGGCAGGAATGATGGCCGTCACCTTGCCGCCGCACAGCACCAGAATTCTGTCGCACATTTCCAGCAGCACGTCCAGGTCTTCGCCTACGAAGAGGATGCCCACGCCCTTGCGCTTCTGTTCATTCAGCAGGTCGTACACCATGTAGGAGGAGTTAATGTCCAAGCCGCGCACGGCATAGGCGGTAATCAGCACCCTGGGATTGCAATCAATTTCCCGCCCCAGCAGCACCTTCTGCACGTTGCCGCCGGAAAGCTTCTTCACCGGGGTAAAAATGGAGGGCGTGCTGATTTCCAGCTTGCTGACCAGCTTCCGTGCCAACTCCCGGGAGCCCTTCCGCCGCAGGAAGAAACCCTTCTGATCGGCGTAGGTTTTCAGCATCATGTTGTCCGCAATGCTCATGGTACCCACCAGACCCATCCCCAGCCGATCTTCCGGAATGAAGGAAAGAGAAATGCCCTTGCGAATGATCTCACGAGGGCTCAGGCCGTCCACCCGTTTGCCATCCAGCAGAATGGATCCGGCGGAAGGATGCTGCAGCCCGGCAATAGCCTCGCATAGTTCCTTTTGTCCGCTGCCTGCCACACCACACACGCCAAGGATTTCCCCGGCGTGGAGCTGGAAGGATACCTGATCCAGCCTCTTCACTCCATCGCTGCCGGTAACAGACAGGGCATGCACGTCCAGCAGGGTTTCTCCCGGCTCCTGCTCTTCCCGGCGAATTGACAGGGACACAGGACGGCCTACCATCTTTTCCGTTAATTCCTGCACTGTGGTGTCGGCGGTAATGACCGTACCAACGGTTTCACCCTTGCGCAGGATGGTCACCCGGTCAGAAATGTCCAGTACCTCCTGCAATTTGTGGGTGATAATGACCACGGCATGGCCTTCCCGCCGCATCTTCCGCAGGATAGCAAAAAGCTTTTCCGTTTCCTGAGGTGTCAGCACAGCGGTCGGTTCGTCCAGAATCAGGATGTCTGCGCCGCGAGAAAGCACCTTCAGGATTTCCACTGTCTGCTTTTCGCCTACAGACATGTTGTAAATTTTCTTATCCAGGTCGCACTCCAGTCCGAAAAGCTCCTTCAGCGATTCAGGCGTCTGCGCCAGCTTGCCGCCGGTACCCAGGAGGATGTTTTCTCTGGCAGTCATCACATCCACCAACTTAAAATGCTGGTGAATCATGCCGATGCCCAAGTCAATGGCCTCCTTCGGGCTGCGGATGGCCACGCTTTTCCCGTTGATATAAATTTGTCCGCTGTCCGGCTTATAAATGCCGCTGAGCGTATTCATCAGCGTAGTTTTGCCGCTGCCGTTTTCCCCTAGCAGGGCGAGAATCTCCCCACGACGGACGGTCAGGTTCACGTTATGGTTGGCCTTCACCGGGCCGAAGGACTTGCACAGCCCCTCCAGCCGGATGGCGTCAAGGCGCTCCTCATGGGCGGTGGTCTCCTGCACGCAAACACCCTCTTTAACATCATACTCATAGGATTTCGGTCAAACACGACTATTATAAAGGAATTATTCCCCTTTTTCAAGGGAAAAGGCGAACTTTCTTTGCTGAATTCGAGATTTTCTTCGGTGATTTTGTAATGAGAAATTTGTAGCGTCCATCTTTTCTGTTGTGATCGGCCTGCAAACACAAAAGAACTTGACCCATATGAAGTTGAGCCCTGCATGAACCCGCTGCATAGCCGCCCTCCAAGCAGGATTAGGGTTCTGGCTTGCCTTTTTGCACCGTCTGCTAGCACGCACCTTTTGAAGACGTATCTTGTCCGTAAGTGATTTTCGTGCCTCTCTTGCTTCATTCTTTTGTATCCTGATCCTGCTAAGCTGAGCCCTTCCGAATGCATTTCCAATCCTTCGGAAAAACAAAACATCCGAACCAGTCCTTTCCTGAGGAAGAACCGATTCGGATGTTACTGACTTCGTGCCGGTGGTGGGACTCGAACCCACACGTACTCGCATACAACAGATTTTGAGTCTGCCTCGTCTGCCATTCCGACACACCGGCATGCGTCAGCATTTGATACTATAACACAACTTTGCGGAAAAAGCAAGAAAAGATTTCCGAGTTGCATGATATGGCTACAAGCGGGAGGCGGCTTTTGAGGCAAAGGCTTCCACAACCTCAATCGTCGCAAGCTGCGCTTGCTCGTTTCGGTTGAGAAGGTTTGCTTCTCCTCTGGAGAAGCAAAGTCGCCCATGGCGACCGGTCAATTCAAATCGAAGATTTGAATTGACCGCCTCGTTCGCGGCTGCTTTATGCGCCACTGGCGCATAGCCGCTCACTTACCTCCCGCATCCACCCGAAAACCAGTTAGCGCCTTCGGAACTTTGGACAGTGTAATAATTCCGGTATGATGAAAACTCCAAGTCCTTTATCGGCGAATGCTTCCAATGCTCGGGAAAATTATTTTTGTCTTTCCCGCAGGGCACGACGGATGTCTCGGTCTGCATCCCGCTTGGCAATGGCATCCCGCTTATCGTGCACGTCCTTGCCCTTGCACAGACCCAGCTGCAGCTTCATCCGTCCGTCCTTCAGGTACACCTCCAGAGGAATCAGGGTGTATCCCTGCCGGGCGACCATGGCGTCCAACTTGCGAATTTCCGACTTATGCATCAACAACCGCTTGGGACGCAAGGGCTCCCGGTTGAACTGGTTGCCCTGCTCATAGGGACTGATGTGCATACCTTCCACCCAGATTTCTCCGCGGCGAATCTGCGCCCAGGACTCCTTCAGGTTGACCCTGCCCTGCCGCATGGACTTCACTTCCGTGCCGAAAAGTTCCAGACCGCACTCGTAGCGTTCCTCCACAAAATAGTCATGGAAAGCTTTTCGATTCTGGGCTACAGGCTTAATTCCCTTTTGATGGGGCATAGCAGCAATCTCCTTTGCTTATTGTCTCTGACCCAGCATGGCGGCGCCGATCATGCCGGCATCCGCGCCCAACTGAGCCAGTTCAATACGGGCATACTCCATGTCCTTAAACAGACAATACTTCGGCACTTCCTTCCGCACGGCATCCAGCAGGAAGGCACCTGCATTGCTGACGCCGCCGCCCAGCACCACCACTTCCGGATCCAGGAAGTTGCAGATGTTCGAAATTGCCTGAGACAGGTAGTATACGTACCGGCGGAACACGCTTTCTCCCACCGGATCCCCTGTTCTGGCGGCATCGATGACCATGCGGGCATTCACCTTGCTTAAATCGCCGCCGCAGGTGGTCATGATAGAGCTGTCCGGGTTATCCGGAAGCATTTCCCGTGCCATGCGGATAATGGCTGTAGCAGAGCAATACCGCTCCAGGCACCCACGATTGCCGCAAGTGCAGGGTTCGCCGTCCATCTTCAGGATCATGTGTCCAATCTCGCTGCCCGTGCCATGGAAGCCGCTCCACACCTTGCCCTTTAGGACAATGCCGCCGCCGACGCCCGTGCCCAGGGTAATGAACACACTGGAGTCCGCTCCTGCAGAAATGCCGGCCACGGCCTCCGCAAGGCCTGCCACCGTAGCATCGTTATCAATGTACACCGGCTTATCCAGCACCCGCTGGAAGATCTGCCGGAAAGGCACATGATGCCAGCCCAGGTTGGTGCAGAAGATGATCTCCCCTGTCTTCTGGTCAGCGATGCCGGGCACGCCTACGCCCACACTGGCCACATCCTCCAGGGTATACTCGCTTTTCTCCAGCAGTTCCAGTGCAAAGCGAGCCATATCACTGATCTGCTTATCCGGGGTGTCCGTGAGCACCGTGGGCATGCTGCCATGGCTTACAATCTTTCCTGCCTCATTCACAATGCCCACCTTTACGCCGGTTCCGCCTACGTCAATGCCGATGTACACCATGTTCACTGCACTCCCTTTTTCATTATTCGTTCTGTCCGGATTGCTTCATGATCATTTCATTCAGCCGCCGATCCAGCTCATGGGCAGCACTGTAGCCCGTCCGCTTCAGGCTCAGGTTCCGTGCCGCCACCTCGATGATGATGGCCAGGTTCCGTCCCGGACGTACCGGCATAATCTGATGGGGAACCTTCACACCCAGGATGGTGATATAGTCCTCGCTCAGTCCCAGCCGATCGTATTCTTTCCCTTCCACCCATCTTTCCATGTGCATCACCAGGTCAATGGATTTGCTCATGGCCACGGCACCAATGCCGTACATGGCACGGATGTCAATGATGCCAATGCCCCGAATTTCCATAAAGTGACGCACCATTTCCGGGCATTCACCGGTCAGCCGATTATCCGCCACGCGGCAGATGTCGACCACATCGTCTGCCACCAATTGGTGTCCGCGCTTAACCAGTTCCAAGGCAGCCTCGCTCTTGCCCACACCGCTTTCGCCGGTGAGCAGCACGCCCACGCCGTACACATCCACCAGCACCCCGTGACGGGTAACTCTGGGTGCCAGGCAGCGATTCAGGTAGGTAATGGCTGCAAAGGTAAACTTGGTGGTCACCATATCTGTTTGATATACGGCAATGTCCCGTTCCTTGGCCTCCCGCAGCAGATCCTCCGGGGCATGCATACCGCGACAGATGATTACGCAGGGCAAGTCGTAGGAGAAATACTTCTTCAGCATCTCCTGCCGTGCCTTGCTGTCCAGGCTTTCCAAATAGGTCATCTCCACCTTGCCGATGACCTGAGGCCGTTCAAAGGCAAAGTACTCATAAAATCCGCAGAACTGCATGCCCGGCCTGTTCAGGTCTGCCGTTCGAATATCCCATTCCGCTTTGGTCGATGGTGAAAGCTCCGTCAGTTTCAGATTCTTGGCAAAGTCCGCTGCCTGGATCATTGCATTTCCTCCTGCAACAAGTGTTGTGCGATATATCGTGCCACGCCGTCTTCTCCATTGCTCAGGCAATGTTCGGGAATCACGGCTTTCACGTCGTCTCTTGCATTGGCCATAGCCACTCCAAGGCCCGCCGCCTCCAGCATGCTCAGGTCGTTCAGGCTGTCCCCGAAGGCTACGACATCCTTGACGGAAAATCCCAGCCGTTCCGCCGCAAAGCTCAAGGCGATTCCCTTGGTGGCCTTCAGCGGATTTACCTCCAGGAAATACGGCTTGGAGCAGGTTACCTGCGCCCGACCATCCAGCAGATGATGCGCTTCCGCAAGCATGCAGGCGATCTTCTCCGGTTCGTCCATCATCAATACCTTGGTGGTAGGCCGGTCAATGAACCGGGTTAAGTCCCCGGCATATTCTCCCGTCAGCATGGAGGATGCGGCATACTGATCCGCATACATGCCCCGATGGGAGTAATAGAATTTTTCATCATAGTAGACCTGGCAATAAGCGTGATGTGCCTCGGCAAAGGCAGCCACTTCTCTCGCCAGTGCTGCATCAATGGTCTCCCGGTGCAGGAGGATATGATCCGGCGACCATACTTCTGCCCCGTTACAGGCGATGTAGCAGGCTGCGCAGTCCATCTGCTCCACAAAGGGTTTCATGCTGTCCCTCGCCCTGCCGCTGGCAGGAATCACGGCAATGCCCTGCTTTGCCGCTTTCCGAAGCACGCTCAGGGTATAAGGGGATATGGTTCGGTCATCCCACAAAAGCGTATCATCCATATCAAATGCCACCGCCCGAACCACAGCATTCATCTCCCTAGTTCACGATTGATGCGATATACTAGCATTATAGCAGAAATCCCGGCTTCTTGCCATAAAAAAATGCCTGACTTAAAATTTCTTAAAAGGAGAACCGATGCCCTGTGTAGAACAGAAGAAGCATCGTCTTTTATCATCCCATGACATTGAAGAGGAGTCGTTTTGTTTATGATGGATCGTCAAGAAGCTCTTGCTCAGGCAAAGGCATTGGTCGCACAAATGACCTTGGAAGAAAAAGCCGCCCAGCTACGGTATGATGCCCCGGCTATCCCCCGTTTGGGCATTCCCGAATACAACTGGTGGAACGAAGCCCTCCACGGCGTTGCCCGTGCAGGTACGGCTACCGTGTTTCCCCAAGCCATCGGACTGGCTTCCATCTTTGACGAGGATTTCCACAAGCGTGTGGCGGAAACCATCGCCACTGAAGGCCGTGCCAAGTATAATCAGCAATCTGCCCACGGGGATCGGGATATTTACAAGGGGCTTACTTTCTGGAGCCCCAATATCAACATTTTCCGTGACCCTCGCTGGGGCCGCGGACAGGAAACCTATGGTGAAGACCCTTACCTGACTTCCCGGCTGGGTGTGGCCTTTATCCGCGGTCTGCAAGGCGACGGCAAATACCTGAAGACAGCGGCCTGTGCCAAGCACTTCGCCGTTCATTCCGGTCCGGAAAAACTGCGCCACGAGTTTGACGCACAGGCTACCCCCAAGGACATGTCGGAAACCTATCTGCCCGCCTTTGAGGCCGCCGTGAAGGAAGCGCATGTGGAAGCCGTCATGGGTGCCTACAACCGGGTGAACGGTGAGCCCGCCTGCGGCTCCAAGACCCTGCTGAAGGATATTCTGCGGGAAAAGTGGGGCTTTGAAGGGCATGTGGTCAGCGACTGCTGGGCCATTCGGGATTTCCACACCCATCACATGGTCACAGCCACTGCCCCGGAATCCGCCGCTATGGCCATTCATAATGGCTGCGATGTGAACTGCGGCAATACTTATCTCCACATGCTGGAAGCCTATCAGGAAGGTCTTGTGACGGAGGAAGAAATCACCACCGCCTGTGAGCGGCTGTTCACCACCCGCATTCTGCTGGGGCTTTTCGCCGATGACTGCGAGTACGACGCCATCCCCTACACGGAAAATGATGCAGACACTCACGACGCCCTTGCCCTTGCCGCTGCTGAAAAGTCCATGGTGCTGCTGGAAAACGACGGGGTGCTGCCCCTTGACAATCAAAAGATCCGCACGCTGGCGGTCATCGGTCCCAACGCTGACAGTGTGCTGGCGCTGGAAGGCAACTACAACGGCACCTCCAGCCGGTACGTTACCATGCTGGAAGGCATTCGCACCTATTGCAGTGCCCATGGCATTCGGGTGCTGTACAGTCATGGCGCCGGCTTGTACAAGGAAAAACCTGCCGGTTGCTGGCTGGCGGAAGCAAAGATTTGCGCCGAGCAGGCAGATGCGGTCATTGCCTGTGTGGGTCTGGATGCCACCATCGAAGGAGAAGAAGGGGATACCAGCAATGATTTTGCTGCAGGGGATAAGCTGGATCTGTCCCTTCCTGCCTGCCAGCAGGCAATGATGGAAGCCCTTGCCTCCACCGGCAAGCCCCTTGTCACCGTCATCATGGCCGGCAGTGCGCTGAACGTTCCTCAGGGCAATGCAAAGATCATGGCCTGGTATCCCGGTCAGGCCGGCGGCACCGCCCTGGCGCGTATCCTCTTCGGTCATGTCAGCCCCTCCGGTCGTCTGCCGGTCACCTTCTATCACAATGTGAAGGAACTGCCGGAGTTTACCGACTATCGCATGACCGGTCGTACCTATCGGTACTTTACCGGCACACCTCTGTATCCCTTCGGCTATGGACTGAGCTATGTGTCCTTTACAGCCGCCAACCTCTGCGTTGTGCCGGAGGCGGACGGGGCAGCTGTTACCTTCGCCCTGCGAAATGAGGGAGATATGACTGCCGACACGGTGGCACAAGTGTACGTCCATGCCGCGAATGCGCCGGACGCCACCCCCAATCCCATCTTGGCGGCCTTCAAGCGTGTTACGCTTGATCCCGGCGAGGTGAAAACCGTAACCCTCCATGTATCCGGCACGTCGCTGGATGTGGTCAATGAAGCCGGTGAGCGTATCCGTGAAGGCAGCACCTACGACGTATATGCGGGCACTTGCCAGCCTGATGCCTTGAGCGAAACGCTGACCGGCACGAAGCCCCTGCACGCTCGGGTCGAATTGTAATTTTTTCTCCAAGGAGAATCACATGAGTTCAACCAAGACCATGAAATGCCCTTCCTGTGGTGCGTATCTGGAATATGATCCGGCGTCCGCCAAACTGACCTGCCCCTACTGCGGCATGGAAACCGTCGTTCCGACGACGCAGGAAGAGCCTAATTCCGACCCAAATATGGCGGACAGTTCCCCGGATTCGGCGGCAGAGACAGTTCCTCTGAAAAAGACAGAGAAAGCGCCGAATATGGTGGAATACCACTGCCAGAACTGCGGGGCGGAAATCGTTACCACAGCCACGACAGCTGCCACTCGGTGCTATTATTGCCACAGCCCGGTGGTGCTGACCGATCGGCTCAGTGCCGAATTTCATCCGGACGGGGTCATCCCCTTCGCCATTGACGAGGAAAAGGCCAAGCAGCAGTTCAATGAATTCATTGACGGAAAAATGTTTGTGGATCGCCGATTCTTCACCCCGGATCAGCTGACCTATTTTTCCGGTGTCTATTATCCCTACTGGTATGGTGAGATTACCGGTGTGGGGCACTTCGAGGGCAGAGGCACGAGAGTCAACGTTGTTCACACCTCCAAAGAGACCATCACCACCACCAAGTATTACGATGTGACCCGTGAAGGACGCATGATCTTCACAGCGCTGGTGCGCAAGGCGCTGTCCGGCAACGACCGAAAGCTGTCCGACGGCATCTTCCCCTACAATAACGATAAAATTCGTCCCTTTGCCGAAGGGTATCTCAGCGGCTTTCTGGCTGAAAAGCGGGATGTTCCTCAGGCGGATGCGGAAAAAGACATGATTGCCGAGGTTTCGGAGCATGCTCAAGGTCAGCTGACTGCCGATGCAGGCTATCATTCCATCCGGGGCAAAACCACCTTCCGCAGTGAAAAGACCGTGATGCGTTACGTGCTTTTGCCCACCTGGGTGCTGACCTACAAAGGAGACAAAAAGGGCAAGACCTACTTCTACATGATGAACGGTCAAAAGGGCACGGTATGCGGCAAGCTGCCTGTCAACAAAGGCAAGCTGGCCCTATGGGCAACCGGTATATTTGCCATAGTCACCGGGCTCATGTGTCTGGGAGGTGCACTGCTGTGGTAAAACGCTTTCTCTGCACCTTGTGGGTGCTGCTGCTCCTGCCCATGCTTGCCATGGCTGAGACCCAGCCCGTGGTGGATGATGCTTCCCTGTTCACTGCCAGTGAGATTCAGCAGATGACCACCATCATTCGCCGCATACAGGAAACCTACCAAATGGATGCTGTGGTAGTCACCAGTCATGCTGTGAAGGAAGATACTTGGGGCGACGGAGACGTTTCTCAAGCCTTTGCAGATGATTATTTCGACTACAACGGCTACGGTCTCGGCACGGACGAAGCCGGGCTGCTGTACCTGATCGACATGACGAATCGTGTGCCGGTCATCAGCACCAAAGGCGTCATGATCGACTACATTACCGATCATCGATTGGAGGAGATATTTGACAACAGCGCATCTTATCTGAAGCATGGTCAATATGGTCAGGCGGCCATTACCGTACTCACTACCCTGGAGGGTTTCCTGCAGGAAGGTCGTGAAGAAGGTTCCTTCCGCTACGATGCTGTCACAGGCGAACGTCTCTCCGGCCTGTACAACAAACTGACCAAGAGTGAGGCTGTGTTTTCTGTGATCGTCGGCTTAGGCTGTGCACTGTTGTTTGTGTGCGTGGTCTGTTTCCGATACTCCCTGAAGGGCAGTACTTACAAGTATGATCCTGCCCAGCACTGCCAGATTTCCTGGCTGGATCGGAAGGACAGGTTCCTGCGGCAGTCCATTGTTCGCACACGGAATGAACCTTCCGGCGGCGGTGGACACGGCGGCGGTGGCGGCGGTTTCGGCAGCAGCGTGCATACCTCTTCCAGCGGCTCCAGCCACGGCGGCGGCGTAGGCGGCCGATTCTGAGGATGTATTTCCCGAGCATCTTCGGCTGAGGTTTTTCTTCCCCATAAGAATCATCTTGACAGTTTTTCCGAAAGTGCATATAATAGGAGCATAGCAAGCTCCTGGGGTGTGCGACAGCGTGCCGCTTTTCCCCACATTTTCTTAAATGGATCCGGCGTCCGGGTGCGGATGTCATGCCCCCGTTGAAAAACGCCAGGGGACGGCAGAACCATCCGGCAGGAAACCAGCCTGCTTTTAACAGCGGGTGAAATTGCGGTGTGCATCGGCATTCTGGGGCTAGCGAGCTTACAAGAGGGGACGGCGAATGTCGTCCTCTCTTTTTTATGCAAATGTGTGCTTGTCCAAATAGGAATTTCGTGCTAAGATACGCCATAAAAAAAATGCGGACATACGAGCAAGGAGATGATCGCCATGCATATTTTGATTGCAGATGACATGCCCATGCAGGTGCGTATGCTGGAAAACCATTTGCGTGCCGTCCGTCCGAGTGATGTAATCTGGACAACATGCAGCGGTGCAGAAGCCTTGCAGATTATTCAGGACAACCAGATTGATCTTTTCCTGTCCGATATTCGCATGCCGCAATTAGATGGATTGACCTTACTGCGGCAGGTACGTCGCATTTCTCCTGCCACGCAGGTGGTCTTCATTACCGGCTACACGCTTTTTGAGTACGCCCATGAGGCACTGCAGCAGGGTGCCGCTGATTTTCTGGTGAAGCCGGTGGACTTTGATGAATTGGATACCAAAATTGCGCTGCTGGAAAAAGACATGCTGCGGAAGAAAGAAGAGCTGTCCATGCGCCTCCAACAGGAGCGGCAATTTGCCCTTGCCAAATGGAAGAGCGAACCCTATGAGGAATTAACCGAAGAAGAGCAAGCCATCCTCCGCAATGAGTTTCACAGCGGATGGATGCTGGAAGTATATTTTTCCGCTGACGGTACGCCCCTGCTGGATTCATTCTGCAAGGATCTGGATGTTTTTCTTGGCAAGGCATGCATTCTTCTGCCCCAGAATCGAAATCAGTTCCGCCATGCCATGATCATTTTGCAGGGCGAGGCACACAGGCAGGAAGCCTTGCTGCACTATCTACAGCAATGGAACAGCCATCAGGACATGCACATGGGACTCAGCTCCTGGCAGGCAGACATGGTTGCTGCCGGTGCATTGGTACAGCAACTTTGTCATCAGGCGGCAGACCTGGCCTTTCATCACTGCACGCGAGTGGTGCAGCAATGCACTCCGCGCATGGTCGGTGCACCGTCTCTGCCTGCTCCTGATGACCTTTTCCGCATGTGCAGCCTCCTGGACGACAAGCATCAAGATCCCCTGAAAGATGCGCTGTTCCTCCTGCACAGGCAGCAGCCTGACGTTGCCCAATTACTGGAGCAGACCGTGCTCTGTTTTGCTCATGTGGCAGACTTGGCAGATATTGATTTTGCGGATGGTCGGAGAAGCCTTGCCTCCGAGCTTCGATGTGTTCAAACCTGGGATGCTTATGCCAACATTTTTCAGCACTATGCCGAAGAAATGCATCAACGGCTCATGCGGCTGGAGATTGATCCCGTGCAAAGCTGTGTGAAATATCTTTGGCAGCATTACGGCGAGCCTCTTTCCCTGAACGATATGGCACAGCGAGCCCATATGTCCCCCAGCTATTTTTCCTCACTGTTTAAGAAGCGAGTCGGCACCGGATTCGTTGATTACCTAACAGAGATTCGGCTGGAAAGTGCCGCCGAAGCCTTGCTGAAGCACCGTGATGCCACCGTAAACGCTATTTCCGAAGCATGCGGCTATGCAGACGCAAGGTACTTTGTTCGTCAGTTTCAAAAGCGCTACGGGATGACCCCAACGCTGTACCGCCGCAAGCATCCCGAAAAGGAGCCGCTATGAGTCACGTTCGTCAAAAACGTTTTTCCGTCCGCATCTTTTCAGGTATCCTGTTGGTCAGTGTCTTCGCCGCACTGATGGTCACCGTCTTTGCCTATTTTCGTGAGCGGGATATGACCCTTCGTTACGTCGGTCAATCAGAATCCCAAAGCATCACCTGGACAAGCTCTGTTCTCGAGAAAACCATCACGCAAACGCAGGAACTTTTCTACACACTGCAGGCAGACAATCAGCTTTTTCAGCTGATTCATGATTACGACGCTGCCGTCACCAGCCCAGCAGCCGCCAACCGGGTTTTTCAGTCCATCGTGAAGAAGTATCTTGCCGGCACAGACATGATTTGCGATGTACAGCTGTTCCGCTCCAACCTGGTGCTTTCCCTGAATAATGTCTCCATGGCCAATCAGAATAACTATCAATATGCGGATTTCATCGGTGCCGCCCAAACTCCCGGCACTTTTTTCTGGCAATCAACGTATGACATTGTAACAACCTATCACCATACCCAACTGGCCGGGCTCACCCTGAACAATCAATATCTTGTTTCCCTTGTGGGCATGATGAATCCTTATTCGCTGGAAAGCAGCCGATTGGAATACCTGTCCGTCGATGAAGAGAAGCCCGTGCTTGTGATCAGCATTCCGGAAAGTTACTTCCATGATTCCCTGCCTGAAAGCAACTACGAAGATACCCAAACCATGCTTGTCGATGAAAACGGCTTTGTGATTGCTTCCGCCGACGCTTCCCCATGTTCCTCCACACTGCCGAGGGACGTTTATCAGGCACTTCTGCAGGTGGAAAGCGGAGACCGAATGGATCAGACCTTGGATCATCAGCACATGCTCGTTTTCTCCGCGCAGCTGTCCAATGGCTGGCATCTGGCCTCCTTGGTCAGCTATCAAAGCGTGTGGTCATCCATTGCCTGGGGGCTCTTTTTGCCGCTGGTGGGCATTTTCCTCGGACTGATTGCCTTGTGCGCCTTGATCAGCCGCTCTATTTCCCGTGCCCTTGCCAGACCCCTGACCGAAATGATCAACGCTATCCGTCAAAACGAGCAGGGTAATTTTAACACCCGTGTGCTGGAAACCAATGATGAATTCAGCACCATGATCACCGCCTACAACCGCATGTCCAAGCGCATTACGGAGATGATGGAGGAAAACTATGAGGCTCGGTGCCGGGAGCAGGAAAACGCCATGATGGCACTGCGCTATCAGACCAATCCTCATTTCCTGTACAATGCGCTGAACATCCTTTACATGAAATCCATCGATGAAAAAGCCCCGGAAACCGGTCATCTGGTGCAGCTGCTTTCCCGTGTCATGCGCTATGTCATCCGTGACCATCGGGATATTGTGACGGTCGAAGAAGAGCTGCAAAACGGGCAAAGCTACTTTCAGCTTATGAATGCCGGGTATGACAACACCATGCGGCTGGATATTGTGATGGGGGAAGGACTACTGAATGGTCTCCTGCCCAAGCTCAGCATTCAGCCACTGCTGGAAAATGCCATTCTCCATGGCCTCAGCGGCTATACCCAGCAGGGCATAATCCGCATCACCGGCAGGGTTGAAGATGGCATGCTGTGCATTGCGGTGGAAGACAACGGTGCCGGTCTGTCCCAAGCATCGAACAGCAGTGGAAAGGACAAGGGATCCATCGGCATTGCCAATGTGCAGAAGCGGCTTCAGTTTCTCTTTGGCAAGGAAAGCCACCTGATCCTGATCCCATCTTCCTTAGGGGGTGCCAAGGCAGAAATGATTTTGCCCTGGCGATGCGAAAAAAAAGCATGAGCCAAAAATAATCCACCAATCGTAAATTGTTCTCACTTGCCGCCTGGAAAAAGCATGGATAATAAAAGTATCATAAAGAAAGGAGATGTCCCCATGAAAAAGTGCATCTCGATACTTTTGCTTCTGTGCGTTCTGGTTTGTTCCCTGCATGTGAGCGTAGCCCTGGGTGAGGGTGAAAAAATCTTCTCCGGTCACACCATTGTTTACACAGGCACGGGAGACAGCACGGAACAGGCTGCAACCCAAGCTGTCATTGACAAGTTCATGGAAGACACCGGCTGCGAAGTGAAGACCATCTTCATCGGCGACAACTACGATACCAAGATCACCGCTATGATTGCCGCAAACGAGACCATCGACATTGGTCAGATGGAAAGCGGCACCATTGCTTACAAGCTGGCTGAACAGGGAAAGTTCGAGCCCCTGGACAGCTACCTGGAGGCGGACGGTATCTCCCTGGATGACTACGTGGGTGGTGCCTACTACTATGACAACGACGGCAACATCATTTCCTACAGCGGCGCCATTGAACTGATGCAGATGTTCTACTGCAAGGACGCCTTCGACGAAGCCGGTCTGAGCTATCCTCCCGCCGACCCGGATGATGCCTGGACGTGGGATGAATTCGTGGATACTGCGATGAAGCTCACCAAGGATGCCAACGGCAAGACCCCCTATGATGACGGCTTTGATGCGGATAACATCGTGCGCTACGGGGTAAACATGAGCATTTGGTGGCCGATCTGGGGATCTTTCGTGATTTCCAACGGCGGCACGCTGGTTGACAGCAACGGCAGCTTTGCCCTGAATCAGCCTGCGGCTGTGGAAGCCATTCAGAAGCTTGCCGATCTGTCCCTGGTCAATCACTGCATGCCCAACACCGTTCAGCAGGAAGGCATGCCCGGATCGGATGTTGCTCTGCTGACCGGTGCTTATGCCATGGTCATTGACGGCCAGTGGCTGGCGCTGCAGCTGTCCGAATCCGGTGTTGACTTTGAAGTAGGTGCCATGCCCAAGATGGGCGAAAAATGTGTCTCCGTATGCACCAACTCCATGACCGTCATCATGTCCGACAGCACTGAAAAGGAAGCCGCCTGGACACTGCTGAAGTACATGAACGACCCTTCCACCAACATTACCTTGTTTGAAAACGGCAACCTGATGCCTGCAGAAAAGAAATGGCTTACCGAGGAAGCATACCTCAATCAATGGGCAGCGGCAGGCAATCCTGCCCGTCCTGCCACCTACAGCGGCGTGATCAAAATGCTGCTGAACAACGCCGTTCCTCCGCTGACTGCCGACATCATCGGCTTCCCGGATATGATCGACATTGTCAACACCGAGATGGACGAAGTCATGTATGGCAACAAGACAGCTCAGCAGGGCATGAACGATGCTGCGGCTTCCATTGAGGCAGCAGGCATCGTGCTTGGCACCCGCGGCCGATAAGGTCTTTCATAAAAGTTCGCATCGCAGGGTGCGGTTTTCTCCAAAGCCGCACCCTCCTTTTAAGCAGGAAGGAGGGCGAAGGGCTTTATGAAAACAGCCTCTTCACTGCGGCAAAGCAGCCGCAGTGAGACGCTTACCGGATGGCTTTTCGCTGCACCGGCACTCATCGGATTTGTTCTGCTCACCGTGGTGCCGATGATTGTTTCACTGGTTCTCAGCTTAACAGATTACAGCGTTTTTAAGCAGGAAGTCAATTTTCTGGGGTTGGGTAATTATCTGACCATGTTCAGCAGCAAAGATGTGTACTTGAAGGATGCCTTGAAGGCTACTGCCTATTACACCCTGCTGAACGTACCTGCTTCTCTGCTGGTTGCCCTGCTGCTCGCCCTGGCACTGAACACAAATATTAAAGGGCGCGGTATCTTTCGTTCGATCTTCTATCTTCCCTCCATTGTGCCTTCCGTGGCCAGCTGTGTGGTATGGCTGTGGCTACTGAACCAGCAGTATGGTCTGCTGACCACCGTAGCCAAAAATCTGGGGTTCGGCACACCGGGCTGGCTGTGGGATAAAAACACGGTGATTCCCACCATTGTCATGATGGGGCTGTGGAATACAGGCAACACCATGGTCATTTTCCTGGCCGGGCTGCAGGGTATCCCCCGAGTCTACTACGAAGCGGTGGACGTGGACGGCGGCAATGCCTGGCACAAGCTGATCTATGTGGTGCTGCCCATGCTGACACCTACCATCTTCTTTAACGCCATGACAGCCATCATCGGTTCCTTCCAGGTGTTTACGGAGGGATACATTCTGACCAAGGGCGGCCCCGGCAACAGTTCCCTGTTCTACGTCTATTACCTTTTCCGCCAGGCCTTTGAAAAAGCCAACATGGGCTATGCCTGCGCCTTGGCCTGGTTCCTCATGCTGGTGATTCTGTTCATCACCATGATTGTGCTGAAGACGCAGAAAAAATGGGTCTACTATGGAGGTGACTGACCGTGAAGAAAAAGCACCTTGTCGGTCAAATCCTTCTGTACCTCTTCCTCCTCTGCTTTGCCTTCATTGCCATCCTACCTTTTTTGTGGATGGTACGGTCATCCTTCATGACCCTGAAGCAAATCTTCGTCATGCCCCCGGAATGGATTCCCGACCCGTGGACATTTTCCAACTACAGGGACGTTGCCGCCAAAACAAGCATTTTCAGCTACTTCGGCAACAGCATCTATCTGGTATGCATGAACATAGTGGGTGTTCTGCTAACAGGCAGCATGGCCGCCTACGCCTTTTCCCGCGTACGGTGGCGGGGGCGTGACAAAATTTTTGCTCTGCTGCTGACTTCCATGATGCTCCCCTCCGCCGTGACGCTGATTCCCGTTTACATTGGCTGGAGCAAGCTCGGCCTGGTAGATACGTATGCGCCTCTCATCATCCCGGCCTTCCTGGGCGGCGGTACATATAACATTTTCCTGCTGCGACAGTTCTTCCTGACTATTCCTCGGGAATTAGATGAAGCGGCACTGGTGGACGGCGCTTCCCGCTTCCGCATTTATTGGAATATCGATCTTCCCTTGGCCACTTCCGCCATGATCGTTGTCGGCCTGCTGGACTTCATGAGCACCTGGAACGATTTTCTGCCCCAGATGCTTTACATCAACACCATGGATCGTTACACCGTAGCCGTTGGTCTGCAAAACCTGCTGGGCAAGTACAGTTCCAAATGGAACATTGTACTGACAGCCTCGGTCATTGTTTCCCTGCCCTGCGTCATCGTGTTCCTTTTCGGGCAGAAGCACATTATTGGCGGCATCGCCATGACGGGTATCAAAGGTTAAGAAAGGAGTTGTCTTATCATGAAAGGTCCTAAAATTGTGGTCATCGGCGCAGGCAGCGCCATCTTCGGTCTCGCCAATCTGGGCGCTATCATGCGCACGAAGTCCCTGAAGGGCGCGACACTCGCCCTGTGCGACATCAACGCAGATGGACTGGAGAAAATCCGCAGACTTGCCGAGCGCATCAATCAGGAATGGGGCTCCGAAATGCGGATTGAAACCTCCACAGAGCGCTGTGACCTGCTTGCCAATGCGGATTTCGTGATCATCTCCATTGCCATTGATCGCGAAAAATGCTGGAAGAGCGATTTTCTCCTGGGGCAACAGTTCGGCATCATGCACTATGCGGAAAACGGCGGGCCAGGCGGTTTCTTCCATGCAGCACGAAACGTAGCCATTTTGATGCCCATCTTTCGAGATATTGAAAGACTTGCTCCCGAGGCTCTTGTGCTGAATTTCAGCAACCCCATGACCCGCATCTGCACCGCTGCCGCCCGTTATACCAAGCTGAAAATGGTAGGCATCTGCCATCAGCTGGATCACGGCTACCTGATGGCCGCCAGAATCCTCGGTTCTGCCCTAGGCATGGACACCTCACGTGACTATGTTTTCCGCTGGGAATCCGGCGGAGATGTAGCCGGTAAGCTGGTGGAAGCGGGGCACAAGCGATTCAACATTCTCGCTTCGGGCATTAACCACTTCACCTGGTATAAATCCATTGTAGACAAGGAAACTGGCGAGGAGCTTCTGCCTCTCTTTAAGAAGCTGTTTCTGGAGCAAAAAGAGTTTGAGCCTTACACCCGAGCTATTCTGGAAGCTTACGGCGAGTGCCCCACCTCCGGTGATGCACACTGCCTGGAGTACCTTCCCTTTACCTCCAACATGGAGCGGAAAACATGGGAGCGCATGGACATTCAGATGTATCCGCTGGATATTCAAGATCAAAACCGTGACGATATGTGGAAGGAAATTGAAGCCATGGGCTCCGGTGAAAAGAGTATTGACACACTGAAGCATGAACACACGGAGCGTGCCGAGCTGATCGCCGCCGCCGTGTGGAACGATGAAAACTATTATGATTATGCCGTCAATATCCCCAACACCAACGGTGTGATTGCCAACATGGATAGGGACGCCATCGTGGAGGTTCCGGCCGTGCTGAACAAGCATGGGGCTCTGGGCATTGCCACCGGTGAGCTTTCCCCCATTGCGGCAACACTATGCAATCGTCAGAAGACCATTGTGGACTACGCCGTAAAAGGCATGGTAGAAGGCGACTATCAAGCCTCCCTGACCGCACTGGCACTGGATCCGATGATTGACGACCTGGACATTGCCCGCAAGCTGCTTGACGAAGGCCTGCGCATCAATGCCGACTACCTGCCCCAGTTCCATCGGTAAATAAAAAAACGCTGCATACCATCAGCAGGGAGACAACTTCTCCTTCCGGCGGTATGCAGCGGATTATTTTTCCGCAAAATCTTCTTTTGCCCTCTCCAGTGCCTCTTTTGCGATGCCATATCCGAATCCCCGCCTTGACAGCATGGCAAGGATACGGGCGGCGGTTTTTCTTGGTTCCTCCCCGACTTTTGCCCGGCGGAGGGCTTTTTCCGCCAGCAGTGCTGCCTGGCGAATCTGTTCCTCTTCATCCATATCGGCAAGGGCTTCCTCTGCTTCATCGGCAGTAATCCCCTTTTGCTTCAGTTCCTGCGCAATCCGCTGCTTTCCCAGACCATGTCGGGCACGGGTTGCTACCCATTGCCGGGCGAAGTCCCCATCGTCCAGCAGTTGCTCCCGTTCTAACTTGTACAGCACCATTTCGATGGTGCAGGGACGGTAGCCGATGCGCTTCAGCTTGTCCTCGATTTCCTTCCGACTGCACGGCCTGG
>CAVKHY010000037.1:0-20793 GCA_963656345.1 bacterium
CCTTCACCTTGCTGGTGAAACCGTCTGCTTCTGCCTCCAAAGACAGGTCGGTAGCGGTGGCGGCATCCGTAGCCGTCGCCAGATCGGTAGCCGTGGCTTCATCTTCGGCTGCTGCGGCAGGTACGGCAGCGTTGTTCAGGGCTTCCACCACGGCGGTAGAAGTCACGGTTGCACCGGTCAGGGCATCCACATTTTCACCCAGGGTGAAGGGGCCTGTCTTGCCGATGAACTGGTTCTGGAAGTCTTCATCTTCCATGGTGCGCTGACCGAAGCCAGGGGTTTCTCCGCTGGCATCAATGGTGATGGAGGTCAGTTTGCCTTCACTGTCCAGGGTTGCGGTCACGGTCACGGTACTGGTAAAGCCCTGTGCCTCACCAACGGCGGTGACGGTCTCCCCTTCCACTTCCTCAGGCATGGAAGCCGGAACCGTGCTGTTCAGGGCTTCCACCACAGCGTTGGAGGTGAAGGTGGCGCCGCTGAGCACGTCCACATCCCCGTCCTTCAGGGGCAGGGTCTTACCGATGAACTGGGCCTGATAATCCGCATCCTCCATGGTGCGCTGACCGAAACCGGCGGTCTCGCCGCTGGCATCGATGGTGATGGAGGTGATCACGCCATCATCCACGGTAGCGGTGACCGTCACATCGCTGGCAAAGCCCTTGGCCGTGCCGGTCACAGGTGTACCGGCGGCTTCCGCCACGGGAGCAGTCGTTGCTTCTTCCGTCTGGGCAGCAGGTTCTTCTTCGGCTTCTTCGGCTACGGTGCTGTTCAGTGCTTCCACCACAGCATTGGAGGTGAAGGTGGCACCGCTGAGCACGTCCACATCCCCGTCCTTCAGGGGCAGGGTCTTACCGATGAACTGGGCCTGATAATCCGCATCCTCCATGGTGCGCTGACCGAAACCGGCGGTCTCGCCGCTGGCATCGATGGTGATGGAGGTGATCACGCCATCATCCACGGTAGCGGTAACCGTCACATCGCTGTCAAAGCCCTTGGCCGTGCCGGTCACAGGGGTGCCGGTGGCTTCTGCCACGGGAGCAGTCGTTGCTTCTTCCGTCTGGGCAGCAGGTTCTGCCGCTGCTTCAGCGTCCGTCTTCACGGCGCTGTTCACTGCCTCCACCACAGCGGTAGAGGTAATGGTTGCGCCGCTGAGCACATCCACATCCCCATCCTGCAGGGGCAGGTTCTTGCCGATGAACTGGGCCTGATAATCTGCTTCTTCCATGGTGCGCTGACCGAAACCAGCAGTCTCGCTGGAGGCGTCAATGCTGATGGCCGCAATGGTATCCCCATCCATGGACAGGGTTACGGTCACGTCGCCGCCGAAGCCCTTGGCTGTTCCCACCAGGGTTTCATATTCAGTAGCAGGTGCTTCCAGGGCGGCATTCACAGCTTCCACCACAGCGGTAGAAGTGAAGGTGGCGCCACTGAGCACGTCCACGTCCCCATCCTGCAGGGGAAGGGTCTTGCCGATGAACTGTGCCTGATAATCCGCATCTTCCATGGTGCGCTGACCAAAGCCTGCGGTTTCACCGCTGGCATCAATGCGAATGCCGGTTACGGTGTTGTTCTCATCCAAGGTGACGCTGACGGTCACATCGCTGGCAAAGCCCTTGGCCGTGCCGGTGTGTACTTCGCCGGTCAAAGCAGGCTGAGAAGCGGTCGTGGTGGTCTTGCCTTCACCGAAAGCAACCTCTGCCGTCTGGCTGCCGTTCAGGGCAACCTCTGCCACACACTTCAGGGCAGCGTTGGTCGCGCCCAGCACAGCCTTGGAAGTCACGGTAGCGCCGCTGAGGGCTTCAATGCTGCCGCCGTCCACAGCGCTCAGGCTCTTGAACTGCTCCAGGTTTTCTTCCTTCTTCCAGCGGCCGCCCAAGGTCTCAGTTTCCTGGAAGTTGGTATCGCCTACCACGCAGGCAGCTACGGTACCATCGGTATTTACGCCCAAGGTCACAGCCACGCTGTTGGCGTAACCGGTCTTGGCCGCCTTCACGCAATAACCCACCAGATTGCCGTTTGCATCCAGTGCCTTGTACAGGCTGTCCACGCCGTCATCGGTGTAGGCTGCATCCAGGGTAACCTGCTCATAGCTTTCGGCAGGCATGACCGTGCCGAAGGTCTCCTTCAATGCCGCCATTTCATGCTCCGCAATGGGGCCCTTGGTCAGCTGGTTGGTTGCAGCCAGCACCACCGCAGCAATCACTGCAATGATGGTCAGGGTCACATAGGCCGGAAACTGCTTTTTCTTGGGCGTATTGTTTTCCATGCGATGTCCCTCCATCGGGGAACCTTCCCCGTTGTTTAATGAATCCATTTATTCCACCACGCTCAGCGGATAATGATCCGCAAAGCCGGATGTGGCCGTCACTTGGTTATCCGTGTCAATGAGCACGCCATCCAACCCATTGTCCTCCAGCAGCTTCAGGGCGCCCTCCTTGCCCAGCACAATGCAGGCCGTGGCAAAGGCGTCCGCATCCATGGAGCTGGTGCCCACAATGGTGGCACTGGTCAGATCTGTCACAGCGCTGGAGCCGGTTTTCGGATCCAGAATGTGATGATAGGTGACCCCGTCCTTCACGAAAAACCGCTCATAGGTGCCGCTGGTCACCACCGTGCGATCCTTTACCTGCACCACAGCCCGCTGGGTGGACGTGTTCGTCGGGTCGCAAATGCCTACCCGGAAGGCACTGCCGTCGCTCTTTTCTCCTACAGCGTACACATTGCCGCCGAAGTTCAGCAGGGCGCTTTTCGCCTTGCCTCGAACCATGGTTGCCAGCTGATCGGCAATATAGCCCTTGGCAATGCCGCCCAGATCAATCTCCATGCCATCCGGCAGGGTCACGGTGTTGTTCTCCCCCAGCACTAGCTTGTCATCATCCACCAGAGGAAGGGCGGCGATACGCTCCTCATCCGTAGGCATCCGCATGGTGCCACCGGTAAAGTCCCACATAGCCGTCAGAGGGGCAATGGTGACGGAAAAAGCATGGCCGGTCAAGTCGCTGATTTCTTTGGCTCGCTTCAGGATCTGCCAGGTTTCCGCATCCACGGTAATCGTTTCCCCATGGGCGTTGTTAATGCGGCTGACATCGCTGCCTTCGATGGTCTTGCTCAGCAGCTTTTCATATCGGTCGCACTCCGCAAGGAGGGTATCGGTCAAGCCCTCTTCACCGCCGTAGATGGTCAGGGTCACCACCGTATCAAAGTAGAAGCCGGTGGCCGTGGCCTTCTCCACAGTGGTGTTTGCCGCGGCACAGCCGCTCAGCCCCAGGAGCATCATCAGCACCAGCAGGGCGCACAGGATTCGTTTCATCATTCTTCCTTCACCGCCAATTCCACAGTTACCCGATGAGGCAGGCAAATGATGAACGCCTGATTGGGTCGGGTTTCCCAGTTATCCAGCGTGACCTCCCCCATGTGGACGCACTGCTGGTTATCGCAGGTGGAGGACAGCATCACGGCACCGTGGTCACTGATCTCCACCACATTGACTATTCCGTCTCCCTGGTCAATGGTCACCGTTTGGGGGCTGGACAGCGGAATACGGGCATATTCCTGACCGTTCACGGTGATGATCACCATGTCTTCCTCTGCCTTCGAAGTACCATTGAGGCGGGTGATGAGCAGCAACACCACCGCCGCCAGCACCAGCAAACCGGGAATCATCCAGTTCTTTTTGCTCATTTTCATCCTGTCGGTATATCACCGGAAGGCAGAGCCGCCCGGAATCGTTCATCCTGCACCGGCGGCATCAAACCGCCTGAATCCATACAGATTCATGGTCTATTATACCGCCAAGAAAATTCCATGTCAACAACTCTGCAAGGGTTGCGACATGGATGAAACAAAACAATTTGCTGGAGGAAACTTCCGCATCAAGGTTTCCTCCCGCACCCTGTCGAAACCCCGGATGTTTTTTCAGAAGTTTCGGCTCATATCATATTTTTCATAGAACTCCCGGCGGAAATCCAGGAAGCGATCCTCCGCAATGGCCTGACGAATCTGCTCCATCAAGTGAATGAGGAACCGCAGGTTATGGATGGAGGCCAGCCGACCGCCGGTGATTTCCCCAGCCTTAAACAGGTGGCGGATGTACGCCCGGCTGAAGTGGGTGCAGGCATAGCAGTCGCACTCGTCATCCATGGGGCGGAAGTCTCGGGCGTACTTGGCGTTTTTCACCACCAAGCGTCCCTTACTGGTCAGTGCCGTGCCGTTGCGGGCAATGCGGGTGGCCAGCACGCAGTCGAACATGTCCACGCCCCGGAGCACACCCTCCAGCAGGCAGTCGGGGGTGCCGACGCCCATCAGATAACGGGGCTTGTTCACCGGCATGTAAGGCTGAATTTCATCCAGCATTTCATACATCACCGGTTTAGGTTCACCCACGGAAAGGCCGCCGATGCCGTAGCCCACAAAGTCCATGTCCGCCAAGGTCTTGGCGCTTTCAATCCGCAGATCCTTGTAGAATGCACCCTGCACAATGCCGAACAGCGCCTGATCCTCCCGGGTATGATGCTCCTTGCACCGGGCTGCCCAGCGATGAGTGCGCTCCATGTTGATCTTTGCGGTTTCATAGTCGCAGGGATAGGGGGAGCACACGTCGAAGGCCATGGCAATATCGGCCCCCAGTGCCTCCTGAATATCCATGGAAGTTTCCGGGCCGATGAAGTGGCGTGAACCGTCAATGTGGCTCTGGAAGGTAACGCCTTCTTCCTTAATGGTGCGGATGTTGGCCAGAGAAAACACCTGGAATCCGCCGCTGTCCGTCAAAATAGGCTTATGCCAGTCCATGAAGTTGTGCAGGCCGCCGGCTTCCTTCACCAGATCTTCGCCGGGGCGAAGGTGCAGGTGATAAGTATTGCTCAGCAGAATTTGGGTGCCGATCTCCTCCATTTCCCGGGGAGTCATGGCCTTCACCGTGGCTGCCGTGCCTACCGGCATGTAAATCGGGGTCTGAATGTCCCCATGGGGTGTATGGAGCACGCCCAGGCGGGCGCCGGACTGCTTGCACACATGCAGCAGTTCGTAGGAAAATCCTTTGGTTTGACTCAAGAGAGGAACTCCTTTCACAGGGGAAGTGCCCCTGATCACGCATCAGTCAAATGCCGTGCCAAAGGGAAAACAGCCCTTTGGACTTACATCATTACATCTGTTCCAGAATATCCTGGTACACGTCCCACACGGAACCGTGGGGCAAATCATAGAAGGTCATGACCTCATGGGTGGTGGGATGTTCAAAGGTCAGCTTGTAACCCCACAGAGCAATCTGCTGGCCGGGGATTCCGTCCCCATACCGGTTGTCGCCCCACAGAGGCGCATCCGCATGAGCCATCTGCACCCGGATCTGATGATTCCGCCCGGTTTCCAGCTGAATAGCGCACAGTGCCGTCTGCTGGCGGCGTCCCAGGCACTTGCCGTGAAGCACCGCTTCCTGTGCGCCCTTCATATCCGCTTCGCACACGCTGACCCGGTTCAGCCGCTCATCCTTCACCAGATAATCCATCAGGGTAAAGGAATCCTTCACTTCCCCGGTCACCACGCACAGATACTCCCGACCCATCAGGTGCTGCTGCATCTGCTTGCTGAGCCGAGCCGCCGCCTTGCTGGTGCGGGCAAACACCATGAGTCCCCCTACAGGGCGATCCATCCGGTGCACAAGTCCCAGATACACGTTGCCAGGTTTTTGATACTTGACCTTCACATACTGCTTCAGCTCAGTGAGCATGTCTGTATCCCCGGTTTTGTCTGCCTGAGAAAGCATGTTGGGCGGCTTCACCGCCACAATCACCTGATTATCTTCATAAACGATCTTCAGCATAACGCCACCTTCCGCTGGCACCGCAGGGCAGCACGCCCCCGGTAGTAACCGGCAGGCACAATTCCTGACTGTCCACCCTGCCGCCGAAACGGGAAACCACGCACTTTTCCAGCATGTTGCTCAGCACGCTGGCCTGAAAGCCTGTGGTATAGCTGTTGATCAGGTAAAACAGAGGCTGATCGCTGAGTACCTGGGCACAGGTATCCACCAGACCGTACAGCTCGTTCTCCAGCTTCCACACTTCGCCAGAAGGTCCCCGGCCGTAGCTGGGGGGATCCATCAACACCCCGTCATAGTGATTGCCCCGGCGAATCTCCCGCTGCACAAAGCGGAGCGCATCCTCCACGATCCAGCGGCAGCTGTTTTCCGGCAATCGGGAAAGCTCCCTGTTTTCCTTTGCCCACTGCACCATGCCTTTGGCGGCATCCACATGGGTGACATGGGCTCCTGCCGCCGCACAGGCCAGGGTGGCGCCGCCGGTGTAGCCGAACAGATTCAGCACCTTCACATCCCGGCGGCCGCTTTGGCGGATCAGATTCCCCATCCACTGCCAGTTGGCTGCCTGCTCCGGAAACAGCCCCGTATGCTTGAAGCCGGTGGGGCGCACCCAGAAGCTCAGGTCATCAAAATGGACTACCCACTTCTCCGGCAGCTTTTGCAGGAATTCCCATTCCCCGCCCCCTTTTTCCGAGCGGTGATAATGAGCCTGCGCCTGCTTCCACAGCAGCGGGTCAGCCTTGGGCCAGATGGTTTGGGGATCAGGCCGGCGAAGGATCACATTCCCCCACCGTTCCAGCTTTTCCCCGTCGCCGGTATCCAGCACTTCATAGTCCTGCCATGCATCGGTAAGGAACATTCGCTTTCTCCTTCCCTTACAGCCGAGGCAGCACATCCCTGTGCAGCTCAATCATTTTATCAATCAGATCCTGACAATACAGCCGATCCAGCCCCGCCAGGGCAGGATCCAGCTCCACGCATTCCCGCAGGGCGGAACGATCCCCCTCCGCTGCCTGTGCCGCCAAAGCATTGGTTTCCGCAATTTCGCCGCAGACCTCCACCAATGCGCCGGGCAGCTGCCAATGATGGGGAACAACTTCCCCCGCCTTCAGGGTCAGCCGTGATTCTATGATAGCATATCCGGGCAGCTGTGGCAACTCGCCGTTGTTGCGCCGGGTCACAGCCTCCATATCCAGGTCTTCCCTGCGAAGCAGCGCCAAGACCAGCTTCATGGGACGAATGGGCGGCGCTTTACTCAGCAGCACCACTTGCGCCATGGCGCCGTCCTGGGAGGATGCCCCGTAGGTGCCGATGGTATTCATGTGCAGGATTCTTTCCTTCCGCTGCTCCACCGTTTCGCCGAAGACAGGCTCCTCTTCCGGAATATAGTCCGGCTGTGCCGGCAGGAACTCCGCATGGTCGGTCACGTCCCCCACTGGGAGTGCGCCGTACCAATCCAACCAGCGGCGGCTCAGGCGGCCTAACTCATCCTTTTCCGCCCGTTCCTTCATCTGGGGCAGAAGATCCTTGCCGGTGGCCTTGTCCTTGAGCTCCGTCAGGAAGGCGAAGCCGGGAAGCCCCGCTGTCTCCGCATGAACAGTATCCGGCTTTCGGCTCATCTTCTTGCACAGGGAATCCACACCGTTGGCGCCCCGCATGGGATTGCGCCCCAGGGCAAAGCAGCGGAAACCCTGGCGAAGGAACAGATCCGTGGTTCGTGCCACAGGCTGTCCGAGATTGATCACCAGTGCCTCCGGGCAGTGTTCCCGCATAGCCTCGCAAAGGTTCAGCACCGCTTCCCCGGCACGAAGGGTGTGCATCAGTCCCCCAATGCCGCCATTGACGCGAGCCTGCTCCGTCAGCCCCGGATCTTTTTCATCCGTGCCGGCAAGGGCACCTCGATCCATGGCAAAGCGGCTGGCAGGCTGTACGTCACCGGCATAGAGGACGCAGTCCGCCCCCTGCAGCACCTGTGCCCGCTCCGCCGTAACGGTGATAGTCGCCTGCAGCTTGCTGCGGAGGATGATAGCCTTGCCGTATCGATCCAGCACATCCTGCATGGCAGGGTTGCTTTCCTCCACCCATACCTCAGCGGCCTCCTTCCCCGCAAAGAGCAGGTCGGTCAGGAGGGTAGGCAGCAGGGTGGGAATATCCTGCCCGATGAATGCAAATTTCATGCTTGATTCTCCTATGATTGAACAAAAGCAGATGATGCCTGCTGAAAGTTGAAAAACACAAGAGGGGCTGCTTCTTTCTTTCATGATGAAGAAGCAGCCCCTGCAGGATTAGTTGTGCTTCTTAATACCGATGACGGCCTTCTCGCCGTTCACGTCCCATTCCTTCACAATGAAGCTTTCGTCGGCCTCGCCCTTCTCCAGGGACAGTGCCAGTACGCCCTTCATGATCATCTCCTTACCCTGCTCAACGGCCTTGGCCAGGGTATCGCCGCAAGAATAGCGGACGTCGATCCGGTCGGTCACTTCAAAGTCCGTGTCCTTCCGCATGGTCTGAATCTTGCTGACCATTTCACGGGCATAGCCCTCCTGCAGCAGTTCAGGAGTCAGCACCGTATCCAGCACCACGGTAACGCCGTGGTCTTCCAGGGCGGTAAAGCCTTCCTTCTGCATGGGCTCGGTCAGCACATCGTCCTTGGCCAGGGTGACCGTGGTGCCTTCCACATCGAAGGACACGGTTTCGCCCCGTTCGAAGGCCTCCACCACGTCGTTGCCGTCCATCTGGCTCAGATGTGCGCTGATCTTGCCCAGCAGCTTGCCGTACTTGGGTCCCAGGGTACGCAGCTGGGGCTTCAGCTTGTGGGTGGTGTAATCCCGGGCACTGTCGGTGAAGACAACCTGCTTCACGTTCAGCTCATCTTCGCAGAGCACCTGATAGGCCTCCGTAAAGGATGCGCCCTTGACGAACAGCCGGGCAGCAGGCTGGCGAACCTTCATGTTGGCGGCATTGCGGCAGGCACGACCCAGCTGCACAACCTCCAGCAAGGCTTCCATCTGCTCCTCCATGTCCGTATCAATGCGGCTTGCGTCGCTGACCGGATAATCGCACAGGTGAACAGACTCCGGTGCGCCGGGCACGTTGTTCACCACCAGGTTTTGATAAATATCCTCTGCCAGGAAGGGCACGAAGGGTGCAATCAGCTTGCTCAGGGTCACCAGTACATGGTATAGGGTGGCGAAGGCAGCTTCCTTGTCTCCGGCCATGCCCTTGCCCCAGAACCGTTCACGACTACGGCGGACGTACCAGTTGCTCAATTCATCCACAAAGTCGGCAATGGCGTTAGCAGGCTCGGTAATGCGGTAGGCAGTCAGGTCGGCGTCCACCCGGGCAATCAGAGTGTTCAGCCGGGACAGGATCCACTTGTCCATCAGGCTCAGCTCCACCTTGTCCAGCGGATGCTGCAGGGGATCAAAGCCGTCGATCTGGGCATACATGGTAAAGAAGGCGTAGGTATTCCGCAGGGTGCCCAGGAACTTCCGCTGACCTTCCATCACAGCCTTTTCGGAGAACCGCTTGGGCAGCCAGGGGGCAGTGGTGGTGTAGAAATACCAGCGGAGAGCGTCTGCGCCGAACTTGTCCAGCATTTGGAAGGGATCTACCACGTTACCCAGGTGCTTGGACATCTTGTGACCTTCCGCATCCTGCACGTGACCCATGACAATGCAATTTTCGAAGGGAGCACGGTCAAAGAGCACGGTGGAAATGGCCTCCAGGGTGTAGAACCAGCCACGGGTCTGGTCAATGGCCTCGGAAATGAAGTCGGCAGGGAAATTCTGCTCGAACTTCTCCTTGTTTTCGAAGGGGTAGTGCCACTGTGCGAAGGGCATGGAGCCGGAATCGTACCAGCAGTCGATGACATCCGTCACCCGGTGCATCTCCCCGCCGCATTTTTCGCAGCGGAGGGTCACGGCATCAATGTAGGGGCGGTGCAGCTCAATATCCGGACCCGGATCCTTCACAGCCATCTTCCGCAGTTCCTCAATGGAGCCCACAACATGGACGTGACCGCAGTCGCACTTCCACACAGGCAGAGGCGTGCCCCAATACCGTTCACGGCTCAGACCCCAGTCGATCACGTTTTCCAGGAAATTGCCCATCCGGCCTTCCTTGATGTGATCCGGCATCCAGTTAACGGTACGGTTGTTGCGCACCAGATTGTCCCGCACAGCGGTCATCTTAATGTACCAAGTGGGACGGGGATAGTACAACAGGGGCGTATCGCAGCGCCAGCAGAAAGGATAATCGTGAGCGAAGGGAATGGCAGCAAAGAGCAGCTTCCGCTCCTTCAGATCATCCAGCACCATGGGGTCGGCCTTCTTCACGAACACGCCCGGCCACTTGGTTTCCGGTGCCATGCAGCCCTGGGTATCCACCAGGTTGACGAAGGCGATGCCGTTCTGCTTGCAGACACGGTTATCGTCTTCACCGAAGGCGGGAGCAATATGAACAATGCCGGTGCCGTCTTCCATGGTGACGTAGTTATCCGCAATCACTACCCATGCCTTGCCGCCTTCCGGCTCCACAAAGCGATACAGGGGCTCGTAGGTGCGACCCACCAGATCCTTGCCCTGCATTTCGGCAAGCATGGTGACTTCCTTACCTTCGAAGACCTTCTCCACCAGTGCCTTGGCCATGATGAAGTTTTCGCCTTCGCAGGAGAACTTGCAATACACCGCCCCGGGATTTACGCACAGCGCCAGGTTGCTGGGCAGGGTCCAAGGCGTGGTTGTCCAGGCCAGGAAGGAAGTGTTTTCCTCATCCGTGCAGCGGAAGCGAACAATAGCAGAAACTTCCTTGACGTTCTTATAGCCCTGCGCCACCTCGTGGCTGCTCAGTGCCGTGCCGCAGCGGGGGCAGTAAGGCGCAATCTTGTGTCCCAGGTAGAGCATGCCCTTGTCGTAAATGGTCTTCAGGCTCCACCATTCACTCTCGATATAATCGTTATGGTAGGTCACATAGGGGTGCTCCATATCCACCCAATAGCCTACCTGGTCGCTCATCTTTTCCCACTCATGGAGGTACTTCCACACGCTCTTCTTGCACTCGCCGATGAAGGGCTCAATGCCGTACTGCTCAATCTGGGGCTTGCCGTCCAGACCCAGCAGCTTTTCCACTTCCAGCTCCACAGGCAGGCCGTGGGTATCCCAGCCGGCCTTCCGGGTCACGCTCTTGCCCTTCATGGTCCAGAACCGGGGGAACAAATCCTTAATGACCCGGGTTTCAATGTGACCGATGTGGGGCTTGCCGTTGGCCGTGGGCGGGCCGTCAAAGAAGGTGAAGTGCTCGCCGCTGCCATCCCGCAGCTTGAAGGACTTGCGGACAATGTCCTGATCCTTCCACTGCTGGGCAATCTCATGCTCCCGCTCCACAAAGCTTACATCGGTAAATACCTTGTTGTACATGGTTGCTTGCCTCCTTGCACGCTTGAGGAAATTGAACGCCGGGTAATAAAAAACCGCCCGGCAGAAAACCTGCTGGGACGGATCATCATCAAAGGAAATCCGCGGTACCACCCAATTTGGCAATTTCTCCAACGGAAACTGCCCGCTCATTCGCCCTGTAACGGGAGCACCCGGACGATCCTACCGGTTATGCATCGGATCGCCTCACTCCGGGGTGATTTGTGCTGCGCTGCCTTCCTGCCGGACTTGCACCGTTCTCCGGCTCGCTTCAGGCGCAGGGCGCACCGTCCCCTTCCCAGTGAAACAAATCCATTATACACAAATTCGCCGGATTTGCAAGGGTGGGCAAAGGAATTTTCGCGTCCATATCACCATATTTTGGAATTAATATATGATAATTTTCTGCTTGACTTTCCTTGTCCTGCGTGTTACTCTGTCTTTGGCTCTTTGCACTGCATTGCGCACATAGCGGAATCAACAGTACAAACTGAACAGGCGGCGGCAACGTCAGCCGGGTTGCCTGAGGGCGACAGCAGAAGGAGACTTCAGCCTCTGCGGGACAGTAGTATGTTCCGGGGAGGTTTTTTCTATTCCCCGGCAAGGAGCGGACTGTTTTTTGCGGAGGGATTTTTGATGACGGAAAAGAAAACCGTTGCTCGCCTGACACAGGTGGGCATCGTGGGCAACATGCTATTGGTTGCCTTCAAACTGTACGCCGGCATTGCCGGGCATTCCGGCGCCATGGTATCGGATGCCGTGCATTCCCTGTCGGATGTGGCGGCTACTTTCATTGCTTTCCTTGGGGTTCGCCTGGGCGGCAAGGCCCCGGATCGGCAGCATCCCTATGGTCACGACCGGCTGGAATGCGTGGCTTCCATGGTGCTGGGCATCATCCTGCTGGCAACGGGACTGGGCATCGGCTGGGGCGGCATCCGGCAGATTCTGTCGGAAGGCAACAGTGCTGCCATTGACCCGGCGCCCATCGCCCTGATTGCCGCCGTGGTGTCCATCGTCTCCAAGGAGGCCATGTTCCAGTATACCCGGTACTATGCCAAGAAGCTGAACTCTTCCGCCTTTATGGCGGATGCCTGGCATCACCGGTCGGATGCGCTTTCTTCCATCGGATCCCTGGTGGGCATCGGCGGCGCCATGCTAGGCTGCCCGGTGATGGAGCCCATTGCCTGCGTAGCCATTTGCCTGTGCATCTTGAAGGTAGCCTTTGATATTTTGAAGGACGCTCTGGAAAAAATGCTGGATACTGCCTGCCCGGACAGCTATGAGCAGGATCTGGGTGATTTTATCCGCAGACAGCAGGGAGTGGCCCGGCTGGACGCCCTGCGCACACGAAAATTCGGCAGTATGGTCTATATCGATGCGGAAATCGGTGTGGACGGCAATCTTCCTCTGTCCCAAGCGCACAGCATTGCGGAACAGGTGCATCACGCAGTGGAAGCAAGTCACCCGGAGATTAAGCACATTATGATTCATGAAAACCCGGTGGAGGCGTAAAAGCTTCGTGCACATTCGATAAGGCGCTGTCCCACCTACGCGGCATAAGACAGCGCCTTGTTTTTTATTTCGGCATGGACATGGCTGCCCGCCCCTTACCGTGCAGCGTGCACTGGGGGCAGGCAGTCGGCAGGTATAACGTTTCGCCCTTGCCCAGGGCATAAGCGCCGCCCTCCCAGGTCAGGGTCAGCCCATCATCCAGCGCCGTAAAGAAGGCGAAGGACTGAATGCCTGGCAGCTTGACCCCATCGTCCCCGCGGAGCAGATCCAGGGTGAAGAAAGTCTTATCCAACACCCGGACACAGGGGGCATCCGGAGCGGGCACAGCATCGCCGGCAAAGGACAGATCTGTCACCGCCAGCGCCTTATCCAAATGCAGCTCCCGCTTGTTCCCCTTGGCGTCTACCCGATCCCAATCGTAGAAGCGATAAGTTACATCGGAGGACTGCTGAATTTCGTACAGCACAATGCCTGCGCCGATGGCATGGACGCACCCGGCAGGAATGTAGCACACATCCCCCGGCTTCACGGATACCCGGCGAAGGAGGGGCTCCACCGCCGCACCCTTTTCACAGGCGGCGCGCAGCTCCTCCCGGGTTGTGCCCGGACGAATGCCGTACACCAGCTGACTGCCTTCCTCGGCAGAGAGGATCAGCCAAGCCTCAGTTTTGCCCAGCTTGCCGTTTTCATTGGCGGCGGCAAAGGCATCGTCCGGGTGCACCTGCACGGACAGAGCATCTTTGGCATCCAGCAGCTTCAACAGCAGTGGGAAGGTCTTGCCTGCGTACTTGCCGGCAAACTTTGCACCGTATTTCTGAATCAGCTCCGGCAGCTTCACGCCGGTTGGGTCGGTACTTTCTAGGCCGGGAATGCAGCTGGCCTCCAGACTTTCCCCGGTGGGCTGGGTGATGGCTTTACCGTATACATCTTTCAGCTTGGTGCCGCCCCAGGGGGTCAGACTGCCTCCCCGGAAGGCAGGGGTCATGGGCACAGGCAGCAGGGGACAGTCATCCGTCAAAGGCTTCTCCAGGCAGGGGAAGTTCCGGCTTTCATCCGGTGGATAATGGACAGTCCCTACCCGGCGCATGCCCCTTCCTTCATACAGGCGAAGGGCACGCTGATTGGTTTCCATGGTATCGCAGCGGAGGCTGTCGCAGCCCTGCTGCCGGAGAATTTCCTCCACGTCGTCCAGCACTTGTTTGCCCAGCCCACGCCCCTGTGCTTCCGGCAAAATGGCCAGCCGATGGAAGCAGCCGGGCTTTACGCCGAATAGCCATGGAATGCGGGCATACTGAGCGTCCTGCTCCATGTCCACGGTCACGGCGCAGATCATTCTGCCGTCCTGCCGAACCACATACAGGCGTCCTGCCTGAACATCCTCTTCCGCCATGCCCGGCACAGGGTAGGAGCCAATCTGCCACTGGTTCAGACCCTGCTGCTGCATGCTTTCCGTTACTTTGTCATACAGGGACTGAATTTCCTTTTCGTCCCCTTTTTGCGCTTTGGTCAGGATCATAAGCTTACTGTGCCTCCATTCGATCGGTATACATTTCATACAGGTGGGCGTACAATCCGCCCTTCTTCATCAATTCCTGATGGGACCCCTTTTCTTCCACGCCCTTATCCGTCAGCACCCAGATTTCATCCGCACCCCGGATGGTGGTCAGCCGATGGGCGATGGTGAAAGTGGTGCGGCCGTGCGCCAGCTTCTCCAGAGACTGCTGCACCAGGTGCTCACTTTCGTTATCCAGAGCGGAGGTGGCTTCGTCCAGAATCAGGATAGGCGGATTCTTCAGAAAGACACGGGCGATGGAAATCCGTTGCTTCTGTCCGCCGGAAAGTTTCACGCCCCGCTCGCCCACAAAGGTATCATATCCCTGAGGCAGTGCCCTGATGAATTCATCCGCCCCGGCCAGCTTGGCAGCCTCCACCACTTCTTCCCTGCTTGCGCCGGGTTTGCCGTAGGCAATGTTTTCATACACGCTGCCGGAGAACAGGTATACTTCCTGCTGCACCATGCCGATGGCGTTTCGCAGGCTCTTCTGAGTCAGGGAGCGGACGTCCTTGCCGTCGATGAGAATGCTGCCCTCGGTCACATCGTAAAATCTGGGAATCAGGTTGCACAGGGTGGTTTTGCCGCTGCCGGACGGGCCTACCAGGGCGATGGATCTGCCCGGCTCCACCTCCATGTTCAGGTGGCTGAGCACGGCATGATCTTCCCCTGCGTAGCGGAAGCCCACATCACGGAATTCCACCTGTCCCTTGACCTCGCCGATAGGCTGAGCGTCCGGGGCGTCCTGAATTTCCGCAGGAGCGTCCATGATTTCACAAAATCGTTCCACGCCGGTCATGCCCCGCTGGAACTGCTCGGTAAATTCCACCAGTCGGCGGATGGCCGCCAGCAGCATCTGGGCATAGAGCAGGTAGGCGGTAAAGTCAGCGGCGGTCAGGGTGCCGTTCTTGATAAACAGAGCACCGCCTACCACAATAACAATGTACATCAGTCCGTCAAAGATTCGGTTGGAAGTGCCGAAGGCTGCCATGTACCGATAGGAAAGCGCCTTCAGTTCCAGAAATTTTTTGTTGCCCTCGTCGAATTTCTTTTCTTCAATATCTTCATTGGCGAAGGACTTGACCACCCGGATGCCCAGCAGGCTATCTTCCACCTGGGCATTGATCTCGCCTACCTGAGCGTTGCGCATTTTGAAGGCGCGGCGCATTTTTTGATTGTAGTACCGGGTAAACACCACCATCAGAGGCACCACGGCAAACATCATCAGGGTCAGGGGCACGTTCATGCCGCAGAGAATGACAAAGCTGGCGGTGATCTTGACCGCTGCAATCAAGAATTCTTCCGGGCAATGGTGGGCAAACTCCGTTACCTCAAACAGGTCGGAGGTAATGCGAGCCATGATCTGCCCCACCTTGGTTTCACTGTAATAGCTGAAGGACAGCTCCTGCAGGTGATGAAACAAATCCGCCCGCATATCGTTTTCCAGCTTCGTGCCCATAATGTGACCCACGGACTGCATGAAATAATTGGCCAGTGCGTCAATCACCCGAAGAAGCATATAGACGCCCCCAAGGGTCAGGATAAACTCCACCGTCAGGGAGGCAAGATCCGTGGTGGCGCGCTGGGTAATGGAACGCACCAGCATGGGCAGCACCAATTCGCACACCGTGGTAAAGGCGGCGCAGCAAAGGTCAAAGGCCACCGTGCCTTTGTACTTACGGAAATAAGGGAGAAAGCGCCGGATCAGCTCCGATGTTTTCATGATATGCTGGCTCTCCATCAATTCAATGCTCCTTTCCTCGAACGTTTCCCATTGTATCATTGAAAGGAAGGGCTTGCAAGGAGATTTGCGGAAATCCCTTGACATTCCTCTGTATTTCATTATAATTACTTACGATAATTATATTTGATAACTATCGGAGGGCCTATGACGGGTGAAAAAATCAAGCAGATGCTGGACGCCTGCTATCAGGCAAAGCGAATCCGGGATATGCTGCCGCCCCTGCCCAATGGCGTAACCCCAACGTATATCCACATTCTGGATACCATCCGCAAGCTGGAAAAGAAGCAGCCCTACGTCCGCATTTCCGACGTAAGCGACGCCTTGAGCTTGCCCCGCCCGGGGGTTACCCGCACAGTGAAGGATATGGAGCAGAAGGGATACCTGAAGAAAATCGCTTCGGAGGAGGACGGCCGGGTCACCTATCTTTCCATTACAGAGGAAGGGGCAGCACTGAACGAAAAGTACGATCAGCGGTTCTTCCAAGCCTTGACGGAAGCCATGGGAGACATTTCCGATGAAGAGGCAGACTGCATGATTCGTACCATCGGCAAATTTTACGACGTGATGTGTGTGAGGAGGATGAACATTGAATCATTCTGAGTCTGATTTTACCCAAGGCAACATTCTGCAAAAGCTGGTTGCCTTTATGCTGCCTATTCTTGGCGCCCTGATTTTGCAGGCCGCCTATGGTGCAGTCGACCTGCTGGTGGTGGGGCACTTTGGCTCTACGGAAGGCCTGTCTGCCGTATCCACCGGCAGTCAGGTGCTGAATCTTGTCACCTTCGTGATTACGCAGCTGTCCATGGGCATGACGGTGCTTATTGCCCGGTATCTGGGAGAAAAACGTTCTGAGCAGATCGGCGGAGTCATCGGCGGTTCTACCATTGTATTTGCCATCATTTCCGCCGTGCTGTTCGTTATTATGGTAGGCTTTGCACGACCCATTTCTGTGCTGATGCAGGCGCCGGAAGCAGCCGTGACCCAGACGGCTGCCTATGTGCGCATTTGCGGCGGCGGCATCTTCTTCATTGTGGCTTATAACGTGCTGTCTGCCATTTTCCGCGGCCTTGGGGACAGTAAGTCGCCTCTGCTGTTTGTAGCAGTGGCTTGCGTAGTGAACATTTTCGGCGATCTGCTGCTGGTAGCCGTGTTCCACATGGACGCTGCCGGTGCAGCCTGGGCCACGGTAGCGGCGCAGGCCATTAGTGTGGTGTTCGCACTGCTGCGGCTGAAGAAGCAGGGCCTGCCCTTCACCATCGGCAAGCATGACTTCAGCTTCAATCCCCAGTGCAAGCAGGCTTTCAAAATCGGCATGCCTCTTGCCCTGCAGGAGCTACTGACTCAGTTTTCCTTCCTGGCCCTGTGCGCCTTTGTCAATAAGCTTGGCCTGGAAGCCTCCTCCGGCTACGGTGTGGCCTGCAAGATCGTCAATTTTGCCATGCTGGTGCCCAGTGCCCTGATGCAGTCCATGTCCTCCTTTGTATCCCAGAACGTGGGCGCAGGCAATGAAAAGCGTGCCCGGCAGGCGCTGGGCTGCGGCATTGCGGTGGGTCTTGTCATCGGCTGCATCGTGTTTGTGCTGGTGCTGTTCAAGGGCGACCTGCTGACGGGCATCTTCACCACGGAAGAAAGCGTAATTCAGCGGGGCTACGATTATCTGAAGGGCTTTGCTCCGGAATGTTTGGTCACCGCCATCCTGTTCAGCATGATGGGCTTCTTCAATGGTCACGACAAGACCGTGTTCGTTATGGTGCAGGCACTGGTGCAAACTTTGCTGGTTCGCCTGCCTCTAGCTTATATCATGAGCATTCAGCCCAACGCCAGCTTGACCAGCATCGGTCTTGCCGCCCCCATTGCTTCGGCGGTGGGCGTGGCGCTGAACGTGGGCTACTTCCTGTGGCTGAAGAAAAAGGAAGAGCAGAAAGCTGTGGCGTAACACAAGCAGCATAGCATTCTATCCAATAGAAGACTGCAAGAGAGAATTCTTTCTTGCAGCCTTTTGATCATTTATTGAATTTTCGGGGTTGCAGGCTTTACGGCATTCTTTCCCCATTTATCCCGTACTCGGTCAATGGCAGCCTCCAACCGGACTCGCCGGGGATCATCCTCCTGGGGTTCATCCAGAAAGGAGAGCTGGGTTGGCACCGCTTCCCCCTCCGGCATCAGGCCGGAAGCTGTTACCGTCATCAGCCGAACAGGCGCATCACTTCGCCAGCATTCCGCCAAAATGGCACAGGCGGTTTGGTAAATGGTTCGACTCAGGCTGGTGGGAGTATCCAGGGTTTTCTGCCGGGAAATCACCTTCAGCTGAGGATCTTTGATTTGCAGGGTAATTGTCCGTGCCTTCATCCCCTGCCTGCGAAGCTGATACCCCACCTGCTCGCACAGGGGCAGCAGGCCCGCCTGACATTCCTCATGGCCTACCAGATCCCGCGGAAAGGTTTCACCCCTGCCGATGCTTCTGGCCGGGTCATGCTCCCCCCAGCGGCGCACTGGACTGTCGTCCAATCCGTTAGCCATGCGCCAAAGGCTGTCTCCTTGCTTGCCTAGATGGGTGTTTAAGGCAGCAGGATCCATGGCCGCCAGCTGACCGATGGTGGCAATACCCAGCCGCTTCAGCATTTCCGCCGTAGACTTGCCCACAAACAACAGATTTTCCACAGGCAAGGGATACAAAATGTCTCCCACATTTTCTCGGGTGATGAGGGTGGTGGCGTCCGGCTTTTTGTAATCACTGCCCATTTTTGCCCAGGTTTTGTTATCGCTGACCCCGGCAGAAATGGTGATGCCAGTTTCTTCCCGAATGCGCTTCCGCAGTCGATCGGCAATCTCCACTCCCGTGCCGAAGAGGTTCCGGGATCCGGTTACATCCAGCCAGCTTTCATCCACGGAAAAGGGTTCCACCTGATCCGTTACATCCAAGTAGATAGCATTGATCCGCCGGCTCATTTGGGCATACTTCTCGTGATGAGGAGGCAGCAAAACAAGGTCAGGACACTTGCGCTTGGCCTGCCAGATGGTTTCCGCTGTTTGCACGCCGTACTTTTTTGCCGGCATGTTTTTTGCCAGAATAATACCGTGACGGCCTTCCGGGTCTCCGGCTACAGCCACCGGCACGTCCTTCAGCTCAGGATACTCCAGCAGCTCCACGGAGGCGAAGAAATTATTGCAGTCGCAGTGCAGGATGGTTCGGTCAGTAGTCATCGCTGTATCGATCATCCCCGTCAAAATCCTCATCCTCATGGGGCTCAAAGGAGGAGGCCAGGGCTTCCGGGCTGAACCTGGGGTCAAAGGCCAGGGAGCGGAGTGCCTCTCTGGATACCACGGTATTGGTGCCCAGACAATCATTGCAGCGATAGCCGCAATCTGGGCAGATACATCCCAGATGATCGCTTTCCGCCTGTACCATGTAGGTTCCGCATTCCTTGCAGCTGCACCGCATACCTTCGAACATCCCTTCGCCTGATTGATTGAACTCATGATAGCACGTTTGGCGCGGGATTGCAAGGAGAAGGAAGTTTGGCGAAGTAATCACGCACCCCGTGAGGGGTGCGACAGAACGTTTTTTTGCGTTTGGCCAAGCAATACCTTGAACGAGTTGATCCTAAGTATTATCAAACCATATTATCAATTATTGCTGCCTTTGTTCATCGGAAAAATCCTCAATGAGTTCCGCCAACCGCTTCCAGTCAGCCGCCGTCATAAAAACGGCGGCTTTTTTTGCAAGCTGAAGCAATGCAGGGTTATCATCCAGCACAGCAACAAGTTCCGGCACAAGTGCAGCTGCACTATCATCTAGATCGGCTTGATATTTGGGTTCCGTGCCGGATTTCAGCCAATCAAAGCATACACCAAACGCCATAGAAACGACCTGTAGATATGCATCTGACGGTGTGCTTTGATTTGTCTCGTATTGTGCAACCATAGAGCGTGTTACCCTCGTCCGTCCCGCAAAAACTGCCTGTGAGAGCTTTGGGTGCTGCTCTGTTCTAATCTCTTTGATCCGATCGCCAATAGTCATTACCATCACCTCCTTACTGCCATTATAACATAGCAAACCGATAATGTCTAGTGCTAGACAAAAATATAAAATAACGTCTTGACATAGACAAGACAACCTGATATAATGTCTACAGGTAGACAAAAAGGAGGTTATTTAATGGATCAGATGTCCAAATTGCAACAACAGATTGCAGTACGTCTATCAGCACTACCCCCTAAAGATCGCCAACGAGCCTTAGATCAGATGGTTGGCTACTTGGTGGCCAAAGTAGTGGATGGTTATACTGCACCCCAAACCAAGCCCGCCAACACCAACGCCTAAGGAGGAAATCACCGTGAACACACACAGCACTTGTTCAGGTTAGAGCGCACAAATGGTCTCTAGATGCCTGTGCCGGCTACGCAAGGCGCCACAGACTGTTTGCAAAAAGCGAGATGGTGTGTACTCGGACGCTCTACCGTGAGGTGTGGGCAGGCAATCATCCCATTAGGATTACAGAGCTTCCGGAGGCAGTAAAGCGGAAGCACGCTCAGGCCTCCAAGCCTCACGAAAACAGGAAGCACTACGGCAAAAGCATTGATTTACGGCCAGAAATTGCCTCTCAGCGTACTGAAGAAGGGCATTGGGAAGGCGATACGGTGGTTGGCAAACGTGCCGGAAAGGAAGCTGTGCTGCTCTCCCTCCTGGAAAAGAAGACGGAAAACTACATAGCAATGCTGATTTCAGGAAAGACCAGTGAGGCTGTTATGGCGGCCA
>CAVKHY010000038.1:0-20460 GCA_963656345.1 bacterium
ATCATTGTACTTGCCAAACAAAACTCGAATAAGAAAGTTGGGATTCAAGGAGGCCTTGAGCCTTTTAGGACACTACCATACAATATCGCTCCTGTGTGACAACGAGGCAAGAAAAAACCCGGCCATCAAAACAGTCGAATGTATCCTCGAATTTGCTTGCAAAGGCGCACCGACTTAAGCTGCCAGGCAGGGTCTGTCAGCCAAAATCAAATTTGCTAGTGCAAATTACTATATGATGTCTCTCTCTTCTTGCGGAAATGATGTCGTCCTGCAAAGGACAGCGTTCTCTTTGTAAATTCTATGCTATAACTTCTTCCAATTTTGGGATGGGATCTTCGGAACCTGTTCGCATGATGGTAATTGCGTATGCTTTTGCAGCATAATGCATGGTCGTGCTAATGTCCAGTCCATTGATGATGGAGGCAAAAAAGAAACCGACAAATGCATCTTCTGCTATAACGTCATCTGCCAAGCTGGCATCCCATGTCTTCTGCCGGATGAATTGATCCTTGTCTATGTAGATAACGTCTTTGTTTCCTAACATTAAAACAATTTTTGTATAGGGATAGTGCTTCAAAAGGCTTCCCGGCATGCGCTTGGGATCAGGTTCACCACTCAACAGTGCGCCTTCGGTTTCATTAAGGATCATCCAGTCAATAGCCTTTGATTTTAAGTTCTGAATGTCACTTGTAAAAGGCGAAGGGTTCCAGATAACATGCATCCCAACGGTCTTTGCTCTTTTTATAATATCTTTAACTAAGTTAACCTCGTTCTGCACAATAAGATAGTCGCCTGACGAAAAAGATGACAGTACTGTATCAATGAATTCCTTACTTATGCATCGATTTGCACCACTGTAAGACACTGTGCAATTATTACCATCAGGGCCTGTTTGCAAAGTGGTGTTGCCGGTCGGCAAGTCTACAATTTTGATATACTGAGTATTTACATGGTGTCGCTCTAAAAAACTACGCACTTCTAGTCCGTCTTTTCCAATGAGACCAGCATGATGTCAGGGACCCAAAGTGGTCACGCCAGACAACTCTGACTACAAGTTTTCAGTGGCATCGCACGGTCATCTTCCAAGCAAAGGTCCTCAACCTGTATTCATTATGATGGGGCCTGATGTTAAAAAAGGCATTGTCTTTGATCGTCGTCCGATAATCGATGAGGCACCGACTTTTGCCGCCATAATGCATTTTGACCTACCACAAGCAACAGGCAAGGTAATCACTGAAATTGTGAGATAACGTATGCTTTTCTCATACAAAAGTACCAACAATCCAATGCCTTTCAGTCATTGTATCCACTTTGAAAACTGCGGTGAATGCCCATAAGTGATTGTTTCAACTTGTTTCCACGGAAGTCAATTTTCAAGGTTCAACGAAAGGCGGTCAGGTTCGAGGAGGCAATCCGGCATCAATTTGGATATGGCACTGCCTCGGATTTCTTTCCGTCTTTTTCGAATTCTGTCTTGATTGCGCCGATACAGCGGAGACTTCCCAGCACGACGATGCTGATGGCCTCCACGATGCTGCAAAAATACCCATTGTACTCTTCCGTCGTTTCGATTTCGTCAAAGAAGTCGATGAAATTCATTCTTTCCATGGCTATGTTATATCATGCTTTTCGCAAATTGAAAAGGCTGGTTGGGGTGGTTTTTTGAAAATTGGTTTCGGTGGGCGATCACGCACGTCCTTTTCCACCTCCCAGTTCTGTCACAATCTCCCACACCTCTCCGGTCACACTCACATCTACGTGTAACCGTTTTTCGCTCCTTTTCTGCGTATTCTCGCCCGCTGCCGTTACATAACACATTTTTTTGTGTTATAAAAAACAATTTTTCGAGAATTGCTACAAACGTTCTCATTTTCCATTGACAGTTCCTTCAGCTTGTGCTACACTGAAACTGTTCACAATGGTCTGCCCTTTCAGGCAGTACTCCGGGCTTTCTGAGGAGATGTGCCATGGCACGATTCAACATTCGTATTGCAGACACTGTCTTCCAATTGGAAAGCCGTTATCCTTCCATCAGGGAGGGATATGTCGACTACCTGACGGATGCTTCTCCGGCGGCTTCCTTTTCCGTGACGGATGAGGAGCTGGAGGCGGCATGGCAGGCACACCGCTTCACTCAGCTGATTGACCGCCAGACCGGCAAAGTCTACGGGAATGATGCATTGAGCGATCCGGCCATGGCTGCGGAGTGGGTAAAGACCAAGGACATGATCCGCATGCAGGATGAGGAAAACCTGCTGTACCGGAAGGTAGGCAAGGCCCTTCCCCGGTACGATGCCTTCCTGTTCCACGGCTGTGCCGTGCTGCTGGATGGCAAGGGGTACGTGTTTTCCGGCAGAAGCGGCGTAGGTAAGTCCACCCACGCAGGATTGTGGCTGAAGCACTTCGGCAACCGGGCAGAAGTGCTGAACGGCGACAAGCCCATTGTGGCCAAGCGGAACGGTCAGTGGATGGTGTACGGTTCGCCCTGGCAGGGGAAAGAAAACCTGGGGTGCAGCAAAGCGGCGCCCCTGAAGGGGATCTGTTTCCTGCAGCGGGGCGAGGTTAACCGCATTGCTCCCGTGACAGCCCCGGCGGAGGCTCTCTTCCACGCCGTGATGCAGCCGGAGGACAGGGCGGTGCAGTGCCGCTTTCTGGATCTGCTGACGGACATGACCCAAGCCGTGCCCATGTACCGCATGGCGGTGAACAACTTTGCCCCGGATGCGGCGGCCGTCAGTGCCCAGGCATTGACGGGTGTACAGTAACTGGACAGCAAGAGGCGCAGCGTCTCTGCACATACATGCAGGCAACGCCTGCAGATCCTCAAAGGAGGTAGGTATCATGGAAAAAGAAATGTACGTAAAGCCCAGCGCAGAGGTTGTTATGTACGACAGCAGCGACATCATTGCAACCCGGTCGGGTGATGACGATACGGGGTATATTTGCATCTTTACCACCCATGGGCAGGGTATCATTTGCCCTTTGTGGAAGATTGGTCTTGCGTCTCCCGATAATGGCGATTCCAGTTTCGGCTGATGGTTTGCGTTCATACAGGCGGCATATGTTTCGGCATGTGCCGCCTTTTTTAACCTGTGAGGAGCATAATCATGTATCATCGATTAGCAGACGCCTACCTGCTCCGTGGCTGGCAGCACATGACCAACGTACTGGTTCACCAGCCGACAAACAGAATCATCCCCTGCACAGGCAGGGAATTCAACCTGCTGCTGCTGTGCGACGGATGCACGGATTTGACGGCCAGGCTGTCGGCAGAGGAAAAGCGAACGCTGGAGGCTTTGAAGGCAAAGAACTACGTGACTTCCTGCGAAACGCCTACGCCCATCCGCAGGGAGCAGCAATATGTGCTGTACCGCAACCGGTATGTCCGCAGTGCCTTCTGGTCCATCACCGGCCGGTGCAATTATCATTGCCGTCACTGCTATATGGACGCACCGGATGCCCAGCTGGGGGAGGTTCCCCATGAAGAGGCCATGGACTTCATTGACCAGATGCACCGCTGCGGCATTCGGCAAGTAGACTTAACCGGAGGCGAGCCCTTTGTCCGCAAGGATTTCTGGCAGCTGGTGGATCACATGACCCAGTACGGCATGCGCATCGGCATGGTGTACACCAACGGCTGGCTGCTGACGGAGCAGGTGCTGGATGCCTTTGCTCAACGGGGACAGCACCCGGAATTCTCCATCAGCTTTGATGGCGTTGGCTGGCACGACTGGATGCGCCGGGTGCCCGGGGCAGAGGAAGCTGCCCTTCGAGCCTTTGACCTGTGCAAGCGCCGGGGCTATGCCGTGAATGTGGAAATGTGCCTCCACCGGGGCAACCTGTCCACCATGCGGGATACCGTGAAACTGCTGGCCGCCCACGGGGTTCATGCCCTGAAGGTGGGCAAAGTGCAGGATTCTCCGCTGTGGCAGGCAAACAGCGAAGGTAACGATCTGTCCACAGAAGACTATTGCGAGGCGGCGATCGATTATATCCCCCACTATTACGAGGACGGTATGCCCCTGGATGTACTCCTGGGCGGCGTGGTGATGCTGAAGCGGCATGGGGGATGCACCGTGATCCCCGAGCGGCACCCAAACGATGCCTCCTGCCTGGAGCATCCCCTGTGCGGCGCTGTCCGGGCTGCCTGCTACATCACTCCGGAAGGTCGGCTGCTGCCCTGCCTGTCCATGACTAGCTGGGAGGGGCAAGCCGCCTTCCCCCGCATTCAGGAGGAAGGACTGCAAAAGCTGCTCTCCACCGGGCTGTACATGGACATTGCTGCTGCCCGGGTCAAGGATCTGCTGCGGGTAAATCCTCAGTGCAATGCCTGTGAACATAAGTATCAGTGCGGCGGCGGATGCCGTGCCTCTGCCGTGTGCGCCACCGGCAACATGATGGGCAGCGACCCGGAACAGTGCCTGTTCTACCGCATGAACTACGCCCCCCGGATTCACGCAGCAGTGGATGCAGCCATGGCCAAATATGGCGTGAAGGCAGAAAGGGACGTACCATGACCACCCAATCCTCCCTTGAAAAGCAGCTGGAGGAAAAGGGCTGGGTGCTCCACACCACGGTGGGCGTCAGCATGGAGCCCATGCTTCACCACAGCCGCTCCCAGGTGCGGATCGACCGGCTGACCCGTCCCCCCAAGCCCGGGGATGTGGTGCTCTACCGGAGTGCAGACACAGGCTATGTGCTCCACCGGGTTATCAAGGTGCAGGGAGATATGTGCCTGATTCGGGGGGACAACTGCGCCTATACAGAGCATGTGCCTGTATCTGCCCTGCTGGGGGTGTTGACCGCCTTCAGTCCGAACGGCGGGGACATGATCCCGATCACCGACAAGGAGTATCAGGCCTATGTCCGCCGTCTTTTCCGCCTGCGTCCCCTGAAGGACGGATGGCAATTTTGCCGGAAACTGCCCGGCAGGTGTATACGGAAGATGAAAAAAATCTTGCATCAAGGAGTGAACCCATCATGAAGGCCAAGAAAGATTTTCTGCTGCGGAACGTGTGCGAGGAGGACATTCTGGTACCTGTCGGCGAGGAGAGCCAGCACTTCAACGGACTGATTCGGCTGAACAGCACCGGCGTGTGGCTGTGGAAGCAGCTGGAAGAGGAGCTCACCGAGGACGAACTGGTGCAGCGCATGTGCGACCATTACGCCGGGCTGGATCAGGCTACCGCCGCCCGGGATTTGAAGGAATTCCTGGATACGGTGAAGCCGGCGCTGGAATAACATGAAGAATGGGGGTGTCTCAACATGATCCGAAAAGATCAAAAGAGGCAGCCCCGTTTCATTTGATCGGCGTGTTCCCAAGAAACTTTGTTAGTCTCTGATCATCGCATCCAACTGCATCCACCCAAAAGAGCACCCCACTCTCCGGCAGATTCTCATCCTTCGGAGGGTGGGGTGCATGCTATCATGGCGCTATGATGGTTCTTCCTCTTCAGTTTTCTTCCTCTGCGAAGGCCACGGCATCATGGTTGCCGATGACGCACAGACACCCCTTTTCGGTGAAGGTGCGCAGCACGGGGAGCAGTGCCTTCAGGCCGGCCATGGTGGTATCCAGCATTTCATGGCGATAGCGGAGCACATGCTCCTTGGTGCTGCCGCTGAGATAACGGCTGCAGCAGAGGCTGAACGCATTGTAGGGATCCAGCAGGGGATCCGTGGTGTTAATCACGCCGATAATCAAGTCATCCAGAGGCATGGGCTGCTGAAGCATTTCTTCCAGGGCATCCGCCAGATGGGAGAAGACCTCCGCCGTGTTCTGCATGTTGGGATCCCGATAGGAGTAGCAGAACATATTCCCGTCGCTGTCCACATTCATGCCTGTGCCGTAGGCGCCGCCCTGCACCCGCACAGCGCCCCACAGGTAGCTGAAGGTCAGCAGGGAGGAAAGCACGGACCAGGGACCGGTATACTGACTGCCGAAGGCCGCCAGATTGCCCCCCAGGGCGCTGAAGCCCACATCTGCCGGGATTTCTACGGCCTGATGACCGCTGACGCCGGCAGGGATCTCCTTCGGGGTGCCCATGGCGCCGGTGGGCAGGGCGCGGATCATGCTTTCCAGGGCAGCGGTGTCCCCATCGCCGCCCACGGCTACAAACAGCCGATCAAGCACAAAGACCCGCTTGGCCAGGGCAGCCAGCTGCTCGCCCATGGCCTTCTGCTCCGTCTGGAAAGTTTCTGCCAGGCGGGAGAACCACTGCATGTAGCTTTCCCCGGAAAGCGCTTCCTGCATGGCGCCGTCTGCCGTAAAGCCGGAAAGGGCCTTGATGACGGCGTAGGTCATGCCGTTGTTGATCAGGGTCTGCTTGTGCTTGGAATCCAGCTGGGTCACCACTTTGCCGATCTTCTCCGTTTCCGTCCAGTCGGTGGCGGTCAGAATTTCACCGATGATTGCAGCGGCGGCCGGAATGTTCTCCTGCAGCATGCTGGCTGTCACCTTCACGTAGGTGGAGCAGGTATGCACATCTCCCTTGGGGGCCGTGGTGGTTACGGAGCTGACCAACTTACCCGTGGTGGCCTTGACGCTGTTTTGCAGCTCCAGCACTGTATGATGGGCAGTGGGCAGTTTGCAAAGGCAGGCGGTCAGCAGCTTCAGCTGCCGCATCTCCTCCACCGTCAGGTCGGACACGTTGAAGTAAAGATTCAGGTACACAATGCCGTCGCTGTTCACATCCACATGGATGCCCGGTCGATTCGCCAGTTGGCAGGGCACAGCTTCCAGCACCTCCACATCCCGGGATACGTCGGAAAGCCGGAGTTTGGGCAGGGCAGCCAGGGCTTCCTCATCATCCGGGGACTGCTGCCACTGAAGCATCTTGTCCACAGCCTGCTTCACCTGGGTGCGCTGGTCTTCGCTCCACTGGGCGGTAACGGCGGCCAGCTTGTCCTTTTCCCGCTGGGCATCGTCTGCCACCTTGGTCTTGGAAGGCAGGGCGTACACGAGGCACTTATCCGATGCATCCCCCAACATCTCCAGCAGCAGCTGTTCAAAATAGTCGGTATCCAGCTTCTTCCGCAAGCTGTCGAAGATGTCTGCCGTGTTCACCCGCTCCAGGGGATCGCCGCCATACAGCCAGCTCTTCATCACCTGATCCGCCAGATTGACCCCGTAAGGTTCCTCCACTTCACGGCTCTTGAAGGCAAGACGTTCGATGCAGGCACTCAGGGAAGCCCGGTCAAGGCCTTCCTTGGCCAAGCGATTGGCTTCCTCCGCCACAAAGGCAGGAATGGCATCAAAGTGCTCCTGCCGGGTATTCCGTGCCAGCAGGGTGAAATTGGGCTGATAAATGCCGTCGTCCACCTGCAGGGACACATCCTCTGCCAAGCCCTTCTCCAGGAAGGCACGGCAAAGGGGCGCTTCGTTGGATCCGGTCAGGCAGCTGGCAAGGACTTTGGCGGCGTAGATCTTCTCCCGATCCTGATAGGTGCACAGCAGCTTGGACAGGGACAGATGCGCCCGGTCCTCCTCCCCCTGGGAAGGTTCGAAAAACACGGTGGTTTTCCCCGTCACAGGCTTCTGCAGGGTAAAGTCAAAGTCCGGCTGGCAGAAATCGTACTTGGAAAGATACTCCTCATCGATATAGCGGAGCACCTTTTCCGCATCCATGTGGCCATCCAGAATGAAATAGGCGTTGCTGGGATGATAGAACCGGCGATGGGTATTCAGAAACTGTTCATAGCTCAGGTCGGTAATCTTCTCCGGCAGTCCCCCGGAGGAGAAGCGGTAGCAGGTATCCGGGTACAGCAGCCGATTGGCGGCATCCCCCATCATTTCATCCACATCGGCGTAGGCGCCTTTCATTTCGTTGAACACCACGCCGTTGTAGGTCACTTCCCCGGTGGCTTCGTCGAACTCGTAATGCCAGCCTTCCTGCATGAAGATTTCCGGCTTCTCAAAAATGCTGGGGCAGAACACGGCGTCCAGATACACGCTCATCAGGTTGAACAGATCCTGCTCATTCCGGCTGGAAACAGGGAACATGGTTTTATCCCCGTAGGTCATGGCGTTGAGGAAGGTCTGCAGGGAAGTTTGCAGCAGGGAAACGAAGGGCTCCTTCACCGGGTACTTCTTGGAGCCGTTCAGCACGCTGTGCTCCAGAATGTGGAACACGCCGGTGTCATTTTCCGGCAAGGTCTTGAAGGAAACAGCAAAGGTTTTGTTGTCATCAGGCCGGTCGAAGTACAGCAGCTTTGCGCCGCACTTGCCATGCCGCAGGGTGTACAGCGTAGCCTTCTTTGCGGGAACAGATTCCTTCTTTTCCAGCACAAAGCCGGAAACCGTATCGCCCGGGCGGGCGTCCGTAAGCTTCATTGCTTCGGGCATTGTTTTCACACCTTTCTATCGTTTATCAAAGCTGCTGCTTACACGGTTTTTGCAAACAGCTGGTAGTATGCGTTGGCCTTTTCCATCTCCGCAGGGGTGCCGCAGGCCTCCAGCTGGCCGTCCCTCATGACGATGATGTTGTCCGCATTTCTGGTGGCGGCATAGCTGTGGGCGATCATGATGGTGGTGCGGCCTTCCATCAGCTTATCCAACGCCTTGGTAACCATGGCCTCGCTGGTCACGTCCAGGTTGCTGGTGGCTTCGTCCAGCAGCAGGAAATCGGCATTCCGCAGCATGGCTCGGGCAATGGCAATGCACTGTGCCTGTCCGCCGGAGAAGTTGGAGCCTCCCAACCCCACATCTTCATCAAAGCCCAGAGGCTTTTCCATAATGAAGTCGTAGCAGTTGGCCTTCTTTGCCGTTTCGATGAGCTCTTCCTCGCTGACCTGCCGATCCAGGCCGTAGAGGATATTCTCCCGCACCGTGCCCCCGATGAGGGGATCCCGCTGGAATACGTAGGCGAACCGATCCCGCCATTGCGTCACATCATAGGCGGCAATGTCGTCGCCTCCAAAGAGGATCCTGCCCTGAGAGGGCTCGTACAGCCGCACCAGCAGCTTGAAGATGGTACTCTTGCCGGCGCCGTTGCCGCCGATGATAGCCGTGACCTTCCCTTTGGGAATGGCGACGGAAACATCCTTCAGCACGTCCCGCTCCGGGGAGTAGGCGAAGCCCACCTTTTCCAGGGTAATGTCCGAGCAGCGGGCAGGAACAGCCTCGCCGCCCTCCTTTTCAGGCTCGGCTTCGGAAATGCTGTTGATCTTCTTCATGTTGCCGAAGATGCCGGACACGGAGCCCACGTTCATGAAGAACTGCATCAGCTGCAGCCCCACAATACCGGTGATCATGTAGAAGGCGGTCAGGTCGCCGATGGTCAGCTCCCCGGTGGACACGAACTGTCCGCCCAGCACGAAGACGATGAAGATGAACATGATGGAGAACATACTGGATACCAGCTGATACCCAGCCACCATCAGCCAGTTCAGGAAATCTGCAATGTACATCCGCTTGAAGGTGGCGTTGGCCTTTTGGCTTTCCAGCTTTTCGGCAGCGGCGCTCTTAATCAGGCGGAAGTTCCGCACACGCTCCGCCAGGTAGCCCAGGCTGCCGGCCACGGTAACGGTGCTGTACACCCCCAGCTTATACATCAGCTTGCCGTAAATGATGCAGATGATGAAGGTCAGCGGGATAATCAGCAAAGAATAGTTAGCCAGCATGGTGTTGTAGCTGTACAGGCGGATGAAGGCCTGCACGGAGGTAACCACGCATACCACAAAGGACACGGCCATGGAGAACAGGGAGGAAGGAGCACTGGCATCGGAGGTGATACGGCTCACCAGCTCGTTGCCGTTATCCTGATCATAAAACTTGGAGGGCAGATGCATGATCTTTTCCCACAGCTTGCACCTGACCCGCAGGTTGATGGTCTCCTCCATGCGCCGGGTAAAGTAGTTGGAAGCAATGGACAGCACTGCCGCCGCCGCCGTGATGGAAATGTAGTTGATGAGCACGCTGGCGTTAATGGCCTTCTGGCTGGTATCAATGACACTGGCGGTCAGGGTGGCGCTTTGCAGCTCCGCGCTCATGGTGGAGGCAGAGAACAGGAAGGACAGGAGGATCAGCACCCAGGGCATTTTGACGCCCTTTAAGGCGCTGAACTGCTTCGATAGCTTCTTCATTGCTGCTGCTCCTTTCCTTCGTTTTCTACCATGTGCCGGTAGGTGGGGCAATGCTCCATCAACTCAACATGGCTGCCGTCGCCCACAAGCACGCCGTCGCACAGCACGATCATCCGGTCGCACCGGCGGGCATAGTCCAGGTCGTGGGTCACAAGGATGCGGGTCTTGCCGGCGAAAACCTCGTCCATCGTATCCTGTATTTTGGCGGATACCCGCACATCCAGGGCACTGGTAGGCTCGTCCATCAGGATCACGTCGCCCCCACGGAGTACCTCCCGGGTCAGCACCAGCCGCTGCTTTTGTCCACCGGACATGGAATCGCCCCCGGGAGCAATGGCTTGATTCAGCCCCTCTTCGCAGCTTTCCAGATATTCCATAAAGCCGGTGCGCCGGGCAGCGTCCAGAATTTCCTCGTCCGTTACCGGCCGGTCAATGCCGTAGGTCAAAGCCTCCCGCAAGGTACCGCTGAAGATGCCTGCCCCCTGCTGCACATAGGCCAGCTTGTGCCGGAAAGTTTCCAAGGAAATTTCCCCGATGTCCTGTCCGCCTACCGTCACCTTGCCGGAATCCGGGGTGTAGAACCGTTCCAGCAGGCTGACGGAGGTGGTTTTGCCGCTGCCGCACATGCCCACAATGGCTACGCTGCCCCCGTCGGGCACGGTGAAGGAGACATTCTTCAGGGCAGGCTCCTCCGTGCCGGGGTAGGTGAAGGTGACATTTTCAAAGCGGATTTCACCCCCTGCCGGGAAGGCTGCCGCCCCTGCATCCTCGTCCGCCCCGTTCATGATGCCGGCGGTGCGCTCAAAGCCGCCCTTGATGCCCTTGATCTTCACCCACTGGTCGAACACCCCGTCCATAATGGGGAACAGGTTCTGAGTAAAGAGGAAGAAGGCCAGCCACATGGTGAGGTCGATTTCCTTCCGCTGGAGCAGGATCACCGCCACCACAACCACCACAAACTTCTGCAGAATGCCGATGACCGCCACAATGCCGGAAGCGGTGTTTTCCACCCGCACCAACTTCATGTTGGCCTTCAGGATCTCTCCTGCCACCTGCTGACCCTTTTCCCCTTCCGCCTGCTCGTTAGTGTAAGTCTTAATCAGGGGAAGATGGTTGATCCGATCCGCCAGGAAGCTGGTCAACTGACCAATGCGGCCGTAGAGCCGGGTGGTGGCGGTCTGCATCTTCTTGCCTACGAACAGGGCGTACAGGTACTTAATGGGAATCAGGGCGAAGCAGGACAGTGCCAGCACCCAGTGGTACTGATTGATGCGCACCAGGGCCGCAATGACGTAATACAGGTCGGGAATCAGGTAAATGATCACATTCACCAGGTTGTTGACGGCGGAACTGGTATCACTGATGATGGTGCTCATCAGGTCGGAGGGATCGTTCCGGTCGAAATGCTCCATCTTCATGCCCAGCATCTTCTGCCAGATGCTTTCCCGAGCCTTCCGCACGCTCAGGGACTGAGCCTGCACCTGGGTGGACACCATTACGAAGGACACCAACCCCAGGGTAATGTAGTACACCACGGCTTTCCCGATGGCGCCGGCAGAAAGATCGCCCCCCAGCAAGCTGGCGGTCATATCCGGAAGGTTCAGCAGCATGGTATTGGAAGCTATATTCAGTACCAAGGCAATGATCACCCATCCCCAGGAAAGGTGAAGCTTCTTCAGGGTGCTGAACAGGCTCTTCCAGGTTTCGCTGTTCTGTTTCTCTTTTTGTTCCATACCGAACTCCTGTCAAGGCAAACCGCAAAGGCTGCCTTGTAGCCAATCAATTTTGCAAACGTTGCATCATGGACATTCCTGCTTTGAAAAAAGGCGGATGCCATACCATGTGGCACCCGCCGCAGACGTAAATTTCAGGGGATTGCTCAGGTTACGAACACACCAGGATGCGGTCTGAATCACGACGTTCATCACCCATCGGGTGGTGTCGGAGGGCTCACCACATGCGTCACCCCGGGTGGTGTCGGAGGGCTCGCAAGCCCTCCTACTCTAGATCGGTTTTCAGCGAGCCCCTTCGGGGCGTTAAACGGGGCGAAGCCCCTGTGCGGTGAAAGCCGCAGCAATCCGAAGAATTGCTTCCTTACACGAGGGAGTGGCCGGGAGCGTAGCGACCAGTGAGCGAGTGCAAATCCTCGAAAAACGGCTTTGCCGTTTTTTCGAAATGCTTACTCGTACACCTGTGCCATGAAGGTTTCTTCAATCAGCCGGGTGTACTCGGACAGGGAGTGATCCTTCAGCAAATTGAAAGCAATGTACTGGTCAATGGAGGAGCTCAGCTCTGCCCCGGTGTAGGACACCATCAGCACCGTGTCGGACACGCGGGTTGCGCCGCTGGTGGATTGAGCCAGCTTGTCGGCACCTTCCTTGGTGGGGCTTTCATAATAGGTATAGGCGGCCACAATGTCCCCATTTTTGCCATAGAGGTAGGTGGTCAGGGAAGAGATGCAGTCTGCTTCATCCTCGCCTACGGCAGCCTGACCGCTGGCGGTCAGCACCACCTTTTGGTCATACTCGATGTCGGTGGGATCCTTATGATCGGCGTAGGGCTTGTAGGGATTATCTCCTGCTTCTCCCCGGACGCTGTAGCTCATCTTCAGGTAATCCACATAATCGGTATCGGAGGACAGCCCCATCAGCTCCATTTCGGAAGCAATGGCCGCCTTGTCAAACACGTTCTTGAGCACCGTGTCGCTTTCGGCGGTGAAAGTCATGCCGAACACGGTGGTCATGGCGTTGAGCACCGTCTCCTTGTCGCCGGCGTTGGTAAGCATCAGGTACATGTCGGACTCCACAGGGGCGCCGTCCTTGGCATAGACCACGAAGTACAGGGTCACATCCCCGGCAAGGGTCACCATTTTGGACGCATCCGGCAGACCCAGATCCACTTCCTGCCCGGCTTCATAGGCTTCATAGGCGCCGGTGGAAATATTCACCCAGCCCTTGGCCAGGCCGGTGGTGGCGTCATAGTCGTACATGCCGATGACATTGCCGCTTTCGTCCATCACCATGGTATCGGGATAGGCGGCGCTGCTGGCGTACTCGGCCAGGGTTGCGCCGAAGCCGGTATTGGACAGCACGGTGCGGGTGTCGAAGCTTACGCCGCTGGGATCCTTATGGGAATAGTCCCCCAGCTTCACCACATCCGCCTGGCTGAACAGGCTGCTGCTGCATCCCGTCAGGGTCAGCAATACTGTAAGAAGCAGTACCACGGACAGAACCTTTTTCATGATCGTTCGCTCCTTTTATTTCTCTTTATAATACAGCTTGCAGTGGCAGTAACCTTCGAAATTGGGATCCTGCATCTGAGCCTTGAATTCCTCGCAGATGCACTTGTACTCGGGCTTGATTTCCCGCCGGCAGGGGCAATAGCCGCCGGAGGCCTTCAGCCCCGCCTTGATCCGTGCCACCACGGCAGGATCTTCATTCAATCTGACCTTTCCCATGATGTTTCTCCTTATTCGTACAGCAGTTTGGCCACATGGGTCAACAGTTCGTCCCGATCAATGCTGCCGATGGTGCGATCCACTTCCACGCCCTTGCGGAAATACAGCAGGGTGGGCATTGCATCGATGTTGTTGGTATTGGCCATGTCCGGGTGAAAGGAAACGTTGATCCGGCCAAAGGCCACCCCGGGCAGTTCATCCGCCACGGCATCGTAGGTGGGCGCCAGCATGACGCAGGCAAAGCAGTTTTCGCCGTAGCAGTCAATGACCGCATACTCTGCTTCGGAAAATGCCTTCCAATCTTGATCCTTCAGTTCCTTGACCATGATTAACCTCCCACCTTCTGCTGGATCAGCTGATTCAGGTACTCAAACATGGGCGTCATGCACAATTCGCTCTTGGCCATTTCCAGCAGCTCTTCCCGGCCGGGCACCGACTCGCCCACCAGCTGGAACATTTCTGCCATTTGGTCGGCTCCCTGCTCGATCTCCTCTCGGGTCGGCGCCATGCCCTGTGCCTTGCAGATGGCTTCCGCACACCACTGCTGCTTGCACTGGTACACGATGGACTGGGCGATTCTTTCGTCCCCCATTTCCGCCGCGGCAGGATTCTGCTTCAGGGTTTCTTCCTTCATTTTGGCCACGTAGGCGGTCATTTCATTTTCATCGTAGCTGTACTGGCTGCCGTTCACCATTTCGTCCATGAAATGGCGCAGGATCTGTTTGCCATGCTCCTGCTTTTGTTCCTTTTCCGCCTTCTCCGTCAGGTAAGCACGGTAGGCCTCCACCGTGGCGACCCCTTCCATGCCCAGGGCTGCCACTGCAGCGTCATCCACCGGCACAGGCACCCGGCGAATCACCTCTTCCACCGTCAGCTGCACCGTTTTCCCGGCAAGGCTTGCGGTGAACACATCCCCGGGATGCTTGCCCACAGCCGCTTTGGCCGCCTCTTCCGCCCCGGGCAGCTGAGCGCCGGTAAACAGGAGGATGGTCCTGTTATCGGGATAGCTGTTCTTGTCCGCCCGGCAGCGAACCAAATCTCCTTCCGCCGCCTGCTCCACTTTGGTTTCCCGTGCACAGCGCAGAGAAAGCGCCTTGATTTCATCCTCGATGTGCTGGGCGTCAATCTGGGTTTTCAGGTATTCGGCGGGTATGGCAATGCTGTCCACATCATACAGCTTGGTTACAAATCCGTTCATAGGCCCGTCCTTCCGTTCTGTGATTTTGCTCGAACGCACGCATGGATATTGTACTGTATATTTGCATAAAAGGCAAGGGGATGGGGAAAAAGAGCCAGGGTGGGAATCGGCGTTGTTGCAGAAGTTGCAGCAGCCGTACTGCCTCTTCAGTTGCCCCCGTGAAAAAAATATGATACAATAAGCATGGATACCAATGGGAAACGGGTGATGAATATGGAACGAATCGGTGAAGTAACCGCCGTGAACGGGGAATGGTTAAGCGTAACCTTCTGCCGGCCTACGGATTGTGACAAGTGCCACGCCTGCATCGGCGGCGCTAAGCAGACCACCATTCAGGTGAAGGGCAAGGCGCAACTGGGGGAGTATGCCGTGGTGGAAATGCCTGAGCGTGTGGTGCTGAAGGCCTCCGCCATTGCCTATGTGATTCCTCTGCTGGTGATGCTGGCAGGCATGTTTCTGGGAGCTGTGCTCTTCCCGACCAATCGGGACACCGCTGCCCTGCTGGGTGCGCTCATCGGACTGGCATTGTCCGTGGGCGCCCTGATGCTGACGGAAAAGAAGCGCCGGAACGACCCGACCTGGCAGCCTGTGCTGAAGGAGATCGTCCCTCGTGTGGAAGGAGTGAAACGCAATGGCAACTGAACTGAATCAGGCAACCTTTGACGCTTTTATCAAGAACGCTGACAAGCCTGTGCTGGTGGATTTCTGGGCCACCTGGTGCGGCCCCTGCCGGATGCTTGCCCCGGTGGTGGAGCAGCTGGCCGCCGGCCATGCCGATACCCTGACGGTAGCCAAGGTGAACGTGGACGACTGTCCTGACCTGGCCAGCCGGTACGGCATCATGAGCATTCCCACCCTGCTGCTGTTCAAGAATGGTGAATTGGCCGACAAGGCCGTGGGCTATCAGCCCCTGGCCGGGCTGGAGGCCTTTGTGCAGAAGGTGCTGTAAGGATTTCATAAGCATACGATGAGCCCATCGAGGAGAGCATTTCCTCTTCGATGGGCTTTTCCTTTTGGCAAAAGAGAAGCTTCTTTTTACCTCTTGGGTAAAATGCCGTTCTGAATGACCTTTGTCATTAACGCTGCGACCTGCTTCGGCGTTTGTTGGCAACCGCTTTCCAGCCAGTGGCAGACCATGGCATAGGCGCCGCCGCTGATGAACTGCGTCAGGAGTTCATGTTCCGCTGGTGCATAGCTGCTTACTGTTTCGCTCCACACGGGGCCGCAGGCTTGCAGCTTCATGAGTTTTGATGAGAAATTTGGGTCGGCATGGTTTGTCAGCAGCAGGAGCGCAATTTCTTTGTTCTGCTGGAGTTTTTCGCAAAGCCGTTCAATATGCTGGGGCAGATCAAGCTGCCCGTGTGTAAAGCCGCCTTCGTCGGTAAGCTGGAGCAGAAAGCTTTCCTCGATTTCGCCCAGCACCTCGTAAACGCCGTCATAGTGGTTGTAAAATGTGGTGCGGTTCACACCGGCCGCATCGCACAGCTCCCGAACGGTAATATCCTGAATCGACCGGGTTTTCAGCATCGTCAACATCGCTTCCTGGATCAGCCGCTTTGTCAGGGTACGGCGCTGGGGGCTCTTTAGTTCGTCTTTTGCCATAAGTTTCTTCTTTCTGCTTCATTCAACATATATGCTTAGAGTGTCGATATAACACCACAAATGTAAAAACACGATGTTGTTATATCGACAAGTGTATCATATACTTTGCTCGTAACAAAGTCAAGAGGTTATGCAACCTCACAAGAGCAACGGAAAGGAGTTTTATGGCGATGAGCAACGTCAATGTTCGTGTCATGGATCTGGATGAAGATTATCAGCGAATGGGGACAAAGAAAGGCGTCATTGAAACCTGGGAAGATGGCAAGCGGGACGATGACCGTGCCGGTGTTTATGAATGGTGGTACTTTGATATGATCCTGGACGACGGCTCCAAGGCCGTGATCCACTTCAATACCAAGGACAACAAGACCATCAAAAAGAGCGGTACGATTCCCTCTGTGGTGCTGAAGATCACCTCGCCGGATGGCAAGGAGTACAAGGACAATGTGGTATTGACTGCTGCCGATGCGCACTTTGGCAAGGAGTGCTGCGATGTAAAGTTCGGCCCCCACAGCATCTATGGGAATTTCAAGGAATACAAGATTCATGTTGCACCCACGGGCGGCGTCTGCGGCACAGACGGTGCCGGTGGCCAGGGAACGGCTTCGGATGTTGGCTGCGACCTGATACTGACCAGCCTTGCAAAGCCGTGGAGACCCGGTGCAGGTGGCTTCGCCTTTGAGGATGGCGGCTATTTCACATGGCTGTGCGCTGTTCCACGGGGCACCGTCTGCGGCGACCTTTACTATAACGGCGAACACCACATTGTCACGGGTGCAGGCTACCACGACCACCAGTGGGGCAATGTGGCGCACAACAAGACCTGGTATCACTGGATCTGGGGGCGGCAGGACTTTGGCGATTACGCCATGCTCACCTTTGACATCTGCACGCAGAAGAAGTTCGGCTATACCCGCCTGCCCATGTTCTTCCTTGAAGATAAGGACGGAAACCTTCTGTTGGAGCAGCTCACCACCCCCCAATGCCGCATTGTCGAGGAATATACGGAAAAGCTGACCGGGAAAAAGTACCCCAAAGAAGTAGAATATACGCTGACGCAGGGTAAGCGCAAGCTGGTCTACACCATCCGGCAGCAGTATGAATTGGAAAGCCGGGATGCCGGTGCGCAGATACCGAAAGCGCTTCTCAAGGTTCTGGAGCTGAAAGATCTGCATCCCAGCACGACCCGGAATTTCGCCCACGGGAAAATGACGTACACGGATGAAAGCGGAACGACTGTCACCCGTGAGGGCGATATGATCTATGAGTTCGTCTACATGGGCATGGACTACCGCACCCACATGGAAACGAAGGAATCCTTACAAGGAAAAGGAGCTAAAGCATGAAACCGATCATTATTTACTACTCCCGTTCCGGCAACACGGAGAAAATTGCCTTGCAGGCGAAGAAGGACCTGAACTGTGAAGCTATCAAGATTGTGCCGGAGGAAGCCTATGGCAACTATATTTCTGCCTGCCTGCGGGTATCCAAGGAAAAGAAAGCACCTGTTGCTCCGGCATTTGTTACGCCAATTCCGGATCTGAGCGGCTACGATGTCGTTCTGCTGGGCTACCCGATCTGGGCGCAGGACATTCCCCGATTTGTGGCAGACTTTATTGAAAAGTGCGACCTGACCGGCAAAATCGTCATTCCCTTTGCTACCTACGGCATGAGCGGCATTAACTGGACAATGAAGCACTTGAAGCAGGTGTGCGCCGGCGGGGAGATCAGGCTGCCCTTTGACAGCGGTTCCTTCAAAAAAGGCAACTATGACGCTTGGATCAAGCAAGTAAAGGATGCTTGCCAAGAGGGATAAGACAAAAGGCGGCTTTTCCATGCCTGCACACAAAAAAGGGGCGGCTCCCTTGATGGAGTCGCTCCTTTGGGGTTACGGAAAGAATTACTGCACTTCAACGCCCTTGAGCACGAAGGTCAGCTCGCCGGCCACGAAGGCGCGGGTGATGGGCTCGCCGGCCTTGGCGGAGGTGCCTTCGATGTCCTTCACAAAGCAGCCGTTGGCATCGGTGATCTGGTTGCCTTCATTGTCCCACAGTTCCTGATTGAACACGTCGAACTCGCCGGACAGGATCTTGGCCTTGGCAGCCTCGATGGCTTCCGCCGTGCCCTCGGCGCAGTTGTCGCTCAGGGGAGACAGGTCGATCAGGCCGTCGGTCATGTCCAGGAAGATGTTCTCGGGCTTCCAGGTGCCGTCAATCACGTCCTGCACTTCCTGGGTGTACACAGCGCCCCACTTCCACACGGGAGCCACCAGGTGTGCCTGAGGAGCGTCAGCGGTCATGTCGGCATTGTAGCCGCAGCCCCACACGCCGGCTTCCTGAGCGGCGATCTGGGGGTTGGGGGTGTCGCAGTGCTGACCGATCACATCGCAGCCCATGGCCAGCAGGGCGTCAGCGGTCTGGCGCTCCAGGGTGGCGTCATACCAGGTGTTGGTATACTTCACGTACACCACGGCGTCGGGGTTCACGCTCTGCACGCCCAGGGCAAAGGCATCGAAGCCGCCGATGACCTCGGGGGTCTGCATGGCAGCCACGAAGCCGATCTTGTTGGTCTGGGTCTTCAGGCCTGCGGCGATACCGGCCAGGTAGCGAGCCTGATAGATGGCGCCGAAGTAGTTGTTGAAGTTGGTATCGTTGCTCTTGTAGCCGGAGCAGTGGGAGAAGATCACATCGGGATACTCATCGGCCAGCTCTTCCATGAAGTTCATGTAGCCATAGCTGTTGCCGAAGATGATTTGGCAGCCGGCTTCCACCAGCTCGCGAATGGCGGTGTCGCAGGCGCCGTCTTCGCTGACGTTGGTCTTCAGGACGATTTGGTCGTCGCTCAGTCCGAGGGCTTCCTGCATTTCCTTCACACCCTGATAGTGTGCGTAGGTGTAGCCCTTGTCGCTGACGTCGCCCACAAAGATGAAGCCAACCTTCAGGTCTTCCTTGTTGACGGGAGCAAATTCAGCAGATGCAAAGCTTACCGCGCCGAGGGTCAGCACCAGGCAGAGAACCAAAGCCAGGATCTTCTTCATGTGATTTTCTCCTCCGATTGCAAGTCGTTAGAAAAGGATATATTCAATCGTCGCGGAGGATGACATGGCCATCCTCAATCGCGTCGACGATTGCCAGAGATACGACTTTCACGCCTTCCTTGCGGAGCTTTTCTCCGCCGGGCTGAAAGCCTTTTTCCACGCACACGCCGGCGCCCACCAGCGTGCAGCCTGCCTGCTCAACGATGCTGCGCAGCCCTTCAATGGCTTCGCCGTTGGCAAGGAAATCGTCAATGATCAGCACCCGGGAGCCTGCCGGCAGATACTTGCGGCTGACCCGTACGGTGTTCATCTGCCCGTGGGTGAAGGAAAACACATCCGCCATGTACACGTCCGACCCTACGTTCTTGTGGTCGCCCTTCTTGGCGAAGATGACGGGCACGTTGCCGAAGGCCTGGGCGGTGGTAATGGCCACGGCAATGCCGCTGGCTTCCACCGTCAGGATGCAGTCGATGTCCTCTCCCTTGAAGGCTTCCCGGAAGGCCTGCCCCATCTTGGTGGACAGATCCACATCAATGCGGTGATTCAGGAAGGAATCCACCTTCACCACATCCGTGCCGATGCCGAGCCCCCAGGTACGGATTGCCTCTTTCAGCTCTTCCATGTGCGCCTCCATAAATACGAACATTCCTAATCGATACAGCGTTATTGTACACGAAAATCACGAACGATGCAAGAGTTTTTTTGATTTTTTTTCAGAAAAAATCCGCCTTTTGCCCAAATTTGTTTTTTCTCCGGAAAAGACCCGGATGAAACCATTTATAATGAAGGAAAACACTTTCTTTTTGGACGAAAATAAGGTATAATAGATACGTTGGAGAAGAATTAGAATGCGTCGTGACGTTTGCTTTTTCGCAGGGGGTTTCCCCTTCTCCGAATCAGGCAGACCGCAGAAGAACGAGGTGCTTTATGACGGAAGATCAGGAAAAGCTGGAGCAGCAGAGCGAGGAAGCGACTGTTGTCACCCAGGCCTATGATGAAAATGAAATTCAGGTGCTGGAAGGGCTGGAGGCCGTGCGGAAGCGCCCCGGCATGTACATCGGCTCCACCGACGCCCGGGGACTGCAC
>CAVKHY010000039.1:0-899 GCA_963656345.1 bacterium
CATTTGTGCTTATATCTTAATTATAGCATATATGCATGTAGTATGAAAGGAGGAAAAGTATATATGGTCACAGCCACCACGTCACATTACAAAAGTATGAAACTCATCACTTCACCGAGCAAATTCATGTCATAAGCGCAGATTTTCTCATCCACTTCACAGAAGTCTTCATTGGTATTGAAAGCTGCTTTAATGCGGACAGTGCCATAAGTCGAATGAAAGCCATGCTTTCCGAAACATGATTTTTCCTGGTGTGGGCATGATCTTTCTGGAGAATATGTCTAGGAAAAACAAGATGAATGAACTCATTCCTGTCGGAACTGGAAAAGCCCTACCTAGAAGATCGGATTTTGTTAATTTTCGATGGCGCAATGTGACACAAAGCAAAGACACTTGTTGTCCCCAAACGCATTACGCTTGCATTCATTCTGCTTTATACACCGAAGACGAATCTCATTGAGCGAATATTCGGAGCATTACAGGTAGGCAATAGATTAGATCTATGCTTTAAAAAAGACTTGCCACGCTTACACATGGCGAGCCTTTGTAACATCCTACACTGCCTCCTTCTTCATCCGGCAGGACAGACCACCCACTTATTCGACTGTTTCCTTTTCAGTATCGGCTTTCGACACCGCCGCTGTTGCATCCTTGTTGACAGCGGTTTTCGATACCGCCTCTGCGATAACAGTCGTCTTCTCAATTAGTTCGCCAAAGCCGTAGGCGAAGAACGAACTGACCCATGAAAGCAGGGAACCGCCGAATATAATTATGAAACCCATGTCACGCACCGGATAATAGGCGTTATAGAAATAGGTGCCATAGATAACAGACACGATGACCCCGAGGAAACAAACGATTTTTGCTAGCGTCTTGATTTTTCCACCAATGTTTGTATA